>JBKPMH010000249.1:0-10562 GCA_046732035.1 Verrucomicrobiota bacterium | reverse complement strand
TGACCGAGGATCGCCGGTCCCCAGCTTCCCACGTAGTCGATGTATTCGTTCCCATCTACATCCCAAATTCTTGAGCCCCTGGCGCGCTCCACAAAAAAAGGTGCACTCTCTACGTTTCGGAATGCGCGTACCGGTGAATTTACACCGCCGGGAATCCGTTTCTGCGCCGCTGCAAATAGTCGTGAGGAGCCGGAAGTCACTCGCTTAAGATAATCGCTACATTGCGCGGTCGCGAAAGCTTTCGGATTTGAATCCGTGATTTCTTACGCCTCGTCGATTGCAATCACATCACTTGCAACGAATCGTTTCCCCCTGCGTTGACACGTTGTCCTCGCACGTTACGCTCACTGCTCGCACAGGTGGCGGGGTAGCCAAGTGGTAAGGTCGCGGTCTGCAAAACCGCTATTCGCGGGTTCGATTCCCGCCCCCGCCTCGGTTCGCAGGCAAAGAGACCCGACATCAAAACAAAGGCCTGAGCCACACCAGATTTTTGCAATCCTTCCCCATAAAAAACAGGGACGCAGTCACCTGCGCCCCTGTTTTATCGAACTAGTTAGCGATTGCGGTTCTTACGGAACGACTTGCGCGTAGTATGCGAAACGCAGGTCGTTTGCGCCCTCACCATCGAGGTTGATCCAGCCCTGCACTGTCGAGCCCTGCGGCGCAGTGACGGTTACCGTCAGCGTCGTCGAGCCATTGGCCGGTACGGTCACACTGGCAGGCACAGTAATCCTATTATCGCCCGCAGTGATGGTTCCGGCGTTCCAAATTAGAGGCACAGTTCCGCCAAATGTACTCGGAGTGAACTTCAGCGTCGAAACCGCGAACGTCTGATCGGTGCCTGTTGGGTTGTATAACGTGATGGTAACCGAGCTGGGACGGCCAACTGTCACACGGCCGAAGCTCGCCGAGGCCGGATCCATCCATGTTGTCGCGTCCGCGGCTGCGGAGAGGTTCTCACGCCCTGCACCCTGCAATGTGGGGCCAACATCGTGAGTGCCCGTAACGGCATCTTTGACCACCAAATCGGCGTGGTTAACGAGCGCGGACTTGATTTGCGCAGGCGACCAATCGTTATGCAGTTGGAGAAGAACGGCCGCCCCGCCCGCGATGTGCGGCGTTGCCATCGACGTGCCGGTAAAGAATGCCCACCCCGAACCATCATCAGGGCATCCGGCCGGCTTGCCTACGCACGTGATCGAACTGAGTACATTTACTGCGACCGAGGCTACGTCGGGCTTAACAGCAAAATCAACAAGTGTCGGGCCTTGGCTGCTGGAGCCATACGCAATGTCTGCATTTTCCGGATTCACGAATTCGGCGAACGTCGCCACGGCTGACGCAGTGGTTGCTCCGGACGCCCGCAACGCTGCTCCATCGTTCTTGCTGATCATGACTGCAGGTATGTCGTCGTCGAAGCCTGCAGTCCGCGCCATTGCAATCGGATCTCCAGCAACATTGTTGATGATGAGAACAGCAATTGCACCTGCTGCTTTGGCATTCGCTACTTTCTGGCTGAAGACGCACGTGCCTCGGTCAATGATTGCCAACTTGCCGGCGGCCGCGGGGTCAACGCTGGTGCAGCCGTCGGAATGGGTGTCAAAGAGATCAAACGAACCTTCAGGTAATGGATCGAAGTCACCCACTGCTGCGCCGATCGTTGTTCCTCCACCCGCTGGATAGGTAAAAGGTTGGCCGACGAAATGCTGGTTCGTGCTCCCTCCGACTGTGATGATCTTGCGTGCGCGACCTGGCGACTCCAGGGTGCCTTGGCCTGGGCCACTGTTACCAGCAGCCACGGCCACGACCACACCGGCGTCGACCGCGTTGTCTAGACCATGGGCAAGCAGGTCATTATTACCATGATAGCTTCCACCTAACGATAAATTGAGAACATCCATCCCATCCTCGATTGCCTCGTCAACGGCATTCAGAATGTCTTCACTGCGGGCGTTCAACACGCCACCGGGGAAAACATTGTAATTGCCCAGCCACGCGCCGGGAGCAATGCCTGACATGTCATCGATGGTCACGCCATTCACAATGGCATCGTGGCCGGTTACCCCAGCAGCTATGCCCGCAGTGTGTGTGCCGTGATCCTGAATTGCTTGCGCGTCCAGACCCTGATTGTGCGCCTTATTGTAGAAAACTTTTGCAACAATCACTTTCGGTGAGACGTAATTGCAGTCCTGGTCCTCGTGATGCGAAGCGCTGTCCGCCGCATCGCATTTTGGGAAACCTGGAGGATAACTAAAACCAGTTGGGTCAAAGAAAGGATGTGTCTGGTCGATACCTGAATCGATGTCGCCGATCTTGATTCCGGCGCCGGCAGTTGCTCTGCCGCCAGCGGCGTCCCATGCAGCAGACGCTTTGATGATCTTATAACTCTCGCTCAGCGTAGGATGGTAAAGCACATTGTATTCAGCGCTCTGCACCATTGGTGCAGCTTTGATTATTGATAATGCTGTCCCATTAAGTTGCACTGCCACCGCGTTCAGTGAAACATCGTACTCGCCAGTGACTCTTGCGCTGGGCGCATTTGTCCGCAGCCATCGCTTGAATTCGTTACGCGTTTGATTCAGTTGCGCGCGGTACGATCTTACTGCCTGGCTTTTGAAGTCAATCTTTTTGCCGTGCGCCGGCTTTGTACCTGGGTTAGTACTTATTGGATCGCCTTTAAGTTGCACGATGGCGCTTGTGTTATCTACATCAGGGCCTTTGCTAACGGCGTCAGCGCTTGCATTCGGACGAGGCAAATCGCCTACACCAAATGCAACAACGCCTAAGCCGATGGCACAGAATATTAGCAGTGTTGCGAGTATTTTTTTCATAAGTTAGTTGGGTGAAAGTCCGCGACTCTCAAAGACGGCGCCAACCTTGTCAACCTGCTTTTTAAGGAAGATCTTCGCCTAGGATTTTAGCAAATTTTTGGCGTCGGTTAGAAGCAGTGTGATCTGCCGTCTAGTCAAGGTGTTACCTTTCTCTGGGTCCACCGACGGTTCTTGAAACGGGGAGCTTAACGGACGGAGAACGATCACTCATTTAGCGGCTGGACACGTCCGAACTCCTGTTCCGTGCGTTTTATTCATCCCCAACCGACCGGCGTAGGGAGGCATGCCACAAACCCGACGAACGAAAGCGTCCGGTTCAGAGGTTCGTCTCGTGTAAGTTTTGACCGGATTAGCTTTAACTCCGAAGCCTCTTGTGAACTCTGCGGGAGGCCTCAGGAAATGCTGCGTGCGCGCAGTAGTTGCCCGTAAATGATGAAGCCGGTGATGAAAAGAATTATGGCAAGTAGGATTGAGGCAAGGTGAATACGCACGATCCCCAAATTCGGAAACAAAAGGATCGCGGTTGAACTTATAACGACCTCCATGGTGAATAGGACGACGTAAGTCCAAAAAATGACGCCGCGGAAATCGAAGCTAATCCAATTACTACCGCCTCCTTCTGTAGCTGCCTTATCCAGGAAACAGACGGGAATGATTAACAAGCCAAGAAACAACCATACAATTAGATGTTTGTGCCAGAGTGACTGCATCAGAGCGAGTCGCGCGACCGAGCGAAATCAGTCCGCGTTGCTTTAGTTTATTCGCGCAGCCGGATCGGTCGCGACGTCAGATCAAGTTGTCCCGACGACATGACTCGCTCGATAAAACCGGTGTCGTAATGTCCCGCCCGGAATTCTCCGTTGCGCATCATGGCGGCATGAAACGGCACGGTCGTGTTGATACCGGTGATGTAGTACTCGTCGAGTGCGCGACGCATCCGTTCAATGGCATTAATCCGCGTCGCACCCACGGTGATAATTTTTGCGATCAATGAATCGTAATAAGGCGGTACGGTGTAACCAGTGTAGACATGCGAATCGATTCGAACGCCGCGGCCGCCTGGCGCGTAATAGAAATCGATTCGGCCAGGCGTTGGCTGAAAATCTTTGCTCGGATCTTCGGCATTGATGCGACATTCAATGGCGTGAAGGCGTGGCGTCGCATGCGCGACGTGTTCCGAAAGGGGCTCACCTGCAGCGATACGGATTTGTTCTTTTACCAAATCACATCCGTAAACCTCCTCTGTAATCGTGTGCTCGACCTGAATGCGAGTGTTCATCTCGATAAAATAAAAATGCTTCTCCTGATCGACCAGGAACTCGATCGTGCCTGCGTTTTCGTAGCCGACAGACCTGGCCAGTTTCAGCGCAGCGTGTCCCATTTTCTTTCGCAGACTGGCCGTGATGAAAGGGGATGGACATTCTTCGATCACTTTCTGATTGCGCCGCTGAATGGAACAATCGCGTTCGCCCAAGTGCACCATGTGGCCGTGACTGTCAGCAACAATCTGAAATTCGACGTGATGCGGATTGACGATGAGCTTCTCGACATAAACCTGATTGTTTCCAAAAGCTTTCTCGGCTTCGTGCCGCGCACTATGAAATGCTGATTGAAGACTCGGTTCGTTATGTGCAATACGCATTCCGCGCCCGCCTCCGCCAGCGGTCGCTTTAATCATCACCGGATAACCGATTTTCCTTGCGATTTTAATCGCGTCGGTCTCGGTTTCGACAAGTCCATCGCTTCCCGGAGTTACCGGCACTCCAGCCTTTCGAGCGGCAGAGCGCGCGGCATTCTTGTCGCCCATCGCTCGCATCGCTTGGGAAGAAGGCCCGATGAACCTAATATTGCAGCTTTCGCAAACCTCCGCGAAATGAGGGTTCTCAGCGAGAAATCCATAGCCCGGGTGAATCGCATCAACGTCGCCAATTTCAGCGGCGCTCATGATGCGATCGATTTTGAGATAGCTTTCCGAGCTCGGCGCGGCGCCAATACAAATGGATTCATCCGCAAGCTGCACATGCAATGAGTCAATGTCGGCTTCGGAATACACAGCGAGAGTTCGAATTCCGAGTTCTTTGCAGGCGCGAATTACGCGCAGCGCAATCTCACCGCGGTTGGCAACCAAGACTTTCTCGAACATAAGCTGCGCGATACCGGCGCGCACTACGGCCGCGCCCTACCATATTCGTCCCTAACGGACTTTAAAAAGGACCTGGCCGAATTGCACTGGTTTGCCATTTTCAGCCACGACCTCGGCGATGACACCGCTCGTTTCTGCCTTGATTTCATTCATCACTTTCATCGCCTCGATAATGCACACCACTGTTTCGTCGGTAATGGTTTTCCCGACATCAACAAAGGGCGAGGCGTCCGGCGACGTAGCCCGATAGAATGTGCCCACCATGGGCGAGAGAATTTCTCTTAGCGGAACACTTTCAATCGGCTTAGGCCCACCGGCTGCAGGTTCAGGAGGCGTTGTAGTGGCTTTCGTCGGACCTGCCGCGAGAAGCGGAGCAGCTGCAGCCGCCTGTTCTGACGGGCCTCTTTGAATCTTCAGGCGGAACCCTTCCTTTTCGATCTCAAAGACCGAAAGGTCGTTCTTCTTCATCAAATCGATGATTGTCTTGATTTCTTTGATGTCCTTGGATTCCACCTGCTGCTCCTGTCAAAAGTTGAAGACGCTAGGTAAAGCAGTTTTGCCAATGAGGTCAAGGCAATCATGGCTATTGTTGCCACGAATGATTGGGGCGCAGCCGTCACTCGATTTCAAAATCATTGATGAAACCGACGATTACGCTGTGATCGATAAACCGCCGTTTCTCCTGATTCATCCAACCAAACCGGATGGCACACGAACTTTGTGGCAGGAATTGCGTGGATTGTTCGCGTTCGAGATCGCTGCAGGGGGTCAGGTATCGATTGTGAATCGTTTGGATCGCGAGACCAGTGGGCTGGTCCTGGTGGCGAAAAAGCCAGACGTGGCGCGACGGTTTGGATTATTGATGCAAGGGCAACAATTGAAAAAAGAATACCTGGCAATTGTTTGGGGTTGGCCCAAGTGGGAACACACATTTGTCGATGCGCCCCTGGACAGACAAAGTAAACATCAGCACTCCGCAATTTGGTTGAAACAAATGATTCATCCGTCGGGCTCGCCGGCGAAAACTGAGCTGCGCGTTATGCGCCGTTTTGTGCGACCCGCTGGTAAATCGCGACAACGGCTTGCGCGTTGCTGCGACGATCCGCAGCCCGAGAGCGTGGGCGAGATCGAGAAGTTTGCGTTAATTCGTGCGGCCCCACAGACAGGGCGAACTCACCAAATCCGAGTGCATCTGGCATCCGTTGGTCACCCTGTGGTGGGTGACAAGATTTACGGACCCAATGAACAATTTTATCTACGATTCATCGAAAACGGATGGAGTCCTGATCTCGAGCGGCACCTGCTCCTGCCGCGACACGCTTTGCACTCAGCGAAAGTGACAATCGACGGCGAACACGAATGGACAAGTCCGTTGCCGTCCGATCTCACCGGGTTTATCGGCTAGCGCCGGCTGTGGACCGTACAACCGCACAGCGCGCGTTCTGCTGGCAATTGCAATCCGATCAAGCCTCCTTATCGTAGGCGCGCCGAATGAAACCGCTTCGCGTTTTGGCTGTCTGTGCGATTGCTCTCGTTTGCTCGCAAGCGCTCGGCGGCACAGAACCGTCGGCCGCGGTTGTGACAACCGAACAACTGAATCCGCAGCGATTCGAATTCGCGCTCGAGTCTGCATATCTATTCGGCGCGATCAATCCCCCGCAGGATTATCAGGTCGGCGCCGAATTCCTAACTGCACGTGTGCGGTGGGGAGTTGTGAGCCGTGACATTTGGCTCCGTGGCTACAACCAATTTTATGTCAGCGCCATCGCGGAACCGATTTTTCGCGGAATCGAGAATCATTATTTCGGGCTCAACATGGGAATGCGCTACAACTTTGTCCGACCGGGCAGTCGTTTCGTGCCCTACTTTTCAGGCGGACTCGGCTTGGGGTGGATCGACAGTCACCCGGAAGTTCCAGGCGGACAGGGACAGGATTTTACGTTCAATATCTTAACGGCCGTCGGGATTTCCTATCTCGTGGACGATCACTGGAAGATAAGTGTGGGAGCGCTTTATCAGCATCTCTCCAATGGCGGGCAAACCGATCCGAATCCGAGCTTGAACCTTTTCGGTCCGCAAGTGGGCGTGAGCTATTCGTTCTAGCGCGCTTTGTGCCTTTGAGCGAAGCGAGGAACCGCTGAAGATGAAGGCGCCCGTCGAAAACGTGCTGGTAATCAGACGCAGCCTCTTCGATCAGCTTGGCAGCTTTCAGGGGCTAAGTTTCGCGCCTGAAAAATATTTGAGCGCAATATTATCGCGCGGAAACAACTTCTTCATTCCGCGTCCCGAAGCCGAAAACGATCCGTCTCACAAACAAATCATCCCTTACGCATTAATCTCTTATGGAGACACGGTGCTTCACTACGTGCGCGGTAAGAAGGCAGGCGAACAGCGACTAGTAGCGAAAGGTTCGATTGGAATAGGCGGCCACATGAATGAAACCGACGAATCGCTCTTTGCTTTGGATGAACATGCCTATCGCGCAGGGGTGGAGCGTGAAGTGAACGAGGAAATCAAAATCGAGACACAGTTCGAAGATCGGATTATTGCCCTGTTAAATGACGACTCAACCGATGTAGGCCGCGTTCACCTGGGAATTGTACACATCTTCAAACTAAAAGAGCCGAACGTGCAAAAACGTGAGGCGATGATCACGGGTCTTACATTTGTGACAAAGGAAGAGTTAATGGCCCGCCGCGATTCCTTAGAGAACTGGTCCCAAATCTGCCTCGATTCGCTCGAGACTCTGCTAAGGTGACAGCGCTCGTGCTTCCTTAGGCGTTACGATGCGAAGCTATCGCGGCATCTCCGCCGCGAAATTTAGCTCGTCAATTTGCCAGCGACCGACTGGATGCGAAACAGCGACATTGATGTCAGCTCCCCGGGTCGGATAATTAATATGCGCATGAAAAACGCCGTTTGGCTCGAAAAAGTGCGACTGAAACGTTATTTCACCTTCAATGTTTGGCGGAGACAGCGGGGTCCCAAGCTTGGCTAACTGAGTCATGAGATCCTGTTGCGCTGACGGCGGGTATTGAAGCCGCATCGAGGGACTCAAATGATCGCCAAAAAATTTCACATTACGTTGCATGACCAGCTCCTGGATGACTTGTCTCCCGAATTGGTTTCCTTCCCGCGCCATTTGTCGTTTGTTGGAGTCGAGCCACCAATATCCAATGCCGAGCAATACCAGTACTATAATTACAATGATCAGAATTTGGCCTGATGTTTTCGGGTGTGACTTTATTTTCATTTTATTTAAAATTATCTGCTAGTAACCAAAACCCAAGCCTTTAACTACCTGGCCATTGTAGATCAATGCGCCATGGCTTTGCATCCCGGTGTAAGCGCCGAAACGATTTCTGGCGTTCACCTTGAAGTTGACGAGATACCCAAAAAGCGGCTTCTCTGGGGTTCCCAAATTGCTGGGTTTCGGATCGCCGGTCCACTCGATGCGAGCACTTCCCGAATCGATTAACTGTGTATCGAGCCACCTCATCACGATCTCTTTGTAATTCGTGGGATACGGTCCATAGCGTTCGGCATCGGCAGGCTCCGTTTCCGCGAATAAATTACCGAGAGTGCACGTTCCCATAAATAAGACGCCGGCCAGTGACACAAGCTTTTTCACGTTTGCATCTTCTAATGCGCAACGCCACTAGTCCAGCTTATTGAGGCATTGCCAATTTCGATTCCGTCTTATTATGAGCACATGACGCCCCGGTCTTTGGTGATAATCGTGGTCGTCGCCGCATCGATAATACATTTGGTGCCTTCCTCCGCCCAGGACGAACCGCTACAAACGCCTCGTACAAGTTCTCAGATCGTTGCTCCTGCCGAACAGACTCCTGAGGTCAACCAAGTGGGCTACAGTTCGCCGTCAACAGCTGAGCATGTACGAACACTTGATCCAGCAATTGCGACGCAAAAATGGCTGGACAGCGTTCCGCGGAATCAACGAGAAAAATCCAATTCCTATTTTGAAGGCGGTTATTGGCTAATGCTCTGGAACTTTCTCCTCGCGGCCGCAATTTCGATCTTTCTTTTGGCCTCACATTTTTCAGCGAGGCTGCGCGATTTTTCAGAACGCATTACAAAGCTCAAGACTCTTCAAGTCGCGTTCTATGTGATCGTTTATCTGCTTCTGATCTACGTGTTGAGCTTTCCGCTCAACGTGTATGAAAATTTTTTTCGCGAACATCAATACGGCATGGCGACGCAGCCTTTCGTTCCGTGGTTTCGGGAACAACTAATCGGTTTGGCACTGACGCTGATAGGCGGAACGCTCCTGGTGGTAGTTTTATACGCCGTCTTTCGACGCGCATCGCGTACATGGTGGGTCTGGGGAACTATTGTCACGATCATCTATTCCGGAACTCTTGTCCTTATCGCACCGGTTTACATCGAACCGCTCTTCAACACCTATAAGCCGCTGACCGATCCAAAGATTCGAGATCCAATTCTTGCCATGGCTCGCGCGAACGAAATTCCTGTGAGGCAGGTTTTTGAAGTGGACGCCTCGCGCCAGACCACCCGTGTGAGCGCGAATGTTTCAGGATTACTCGGGACAACACGCGTTGCGCTGAACGACAACCTACTGAGACAATGCACGCTTCCGGAAATTCGCGCTGTCATGGCGCATGAGATGGGGCATTACGTCCTTAATCATGGCGCGAAGTTGCTCACCTACCTTGGAATTCTCCTTCTAATCGGTTTCGCGATGACTCGAATTGTTTTCGAGTTCGCCTTAAAACGATGGGGGAGAAAATGGGCCGTGCGCGGAATCAGCGATCCCGCCGGGCTTCCTTTGCTGACGCTGATTTGTAGCACGCTACTGTTTTTTGCGACCCCAATTCTTAACACGTTAGTACGCACTTCGGAACGAGAAGCAGACGCCTTTGGAATCAACACATCCCGTGAGCCCGATGGCATGGCAAAAGTAGGGTTGAAACTGGGTGTCTATCGCAAGCTGGACCCGAGCCCCTTGGAAGAAATTATCTTTTTCGATCATCCCAGCGGTCGCACCCGCATCCGCATGGCCATGGATTGGAAGGCGGCCAATTTGCCCCCTGGCGAACCGAGCACAGCGGATGGCCAACCTGCGACGCACTGACTGCGTTTCGTTGAAATTGTCTCCACCCCTATCCAGTTTCGCGCGGGTGCTGTGAAGGCGCTGCAGCTGTAAACGCGAATTTGCGCTTTCGAATCAACATCAGATTACGAATGTAAATCAGCGAGTTCGGAAGATATGCCAAAATCCCAACCGGATCGCGTCGGAAGATAAAATAAACACACATGATTATGCTCCCGCCAATGCTCCAGTACCAGAATGAGACTGGAATAATGCTTTCGCCCTGGCGCTCTGATGCGAGCCATTGAACCAGGAAGCGCATCGAAAAAAGAGCATTCCCAACAAAACCAAGGACCATGAGATAACTCCAATCCAGTCCAAAGAATCGATATTCTTTTCCGATCCATGTGATAGCGATAAGAGACAGCATATTCATACAGATGATCATTGTTTAGCGTGTTGCTTCTACCTTCACAAGTGAGAGGCAGAACACTTACCGCTCAGCTTACCTGATTCG
>JBKPMH010000248.1:0-11122 GCA_046732035.1 Verrucomicrobiota bacterium | reverse complement strand
GGAAGGCACCTTGCGCGAACGCCTGTTTGCGCTGGCGCGACGCACAAGATTTCCCACAACCAGAATCGAGGTGATGGATGGCAGCAAACGCTCGCGTCATTCGAACGCCTTCTTCACTGGATTCGGACGATTTCGAAAAATCGTTCTGTTCGACACATTGGTTGCACAGCTCAGTGAGCAGGAACTCGAATCGGTCCTTGCCCATGAAATTGGCCATTACAAAAAGCGGCATATCGTGAAATTGCTCGGCGCTTCCATGGCCGGCATTGTTATCGCATTCGCCGTTATTGCATGGCTGGCCCGTCAGCAATGGTTTTATCAGTCGTTCGGTTTTGAGTACCGAGGAGGATTTACAGCCACAGACGTTCTACCCGCGATGCTGCTATTTGCGCTGCTGGCGGGAACCATAACTTTTTGGGTCTCGCCATTCATTCACATATGGTCGCGTCGGTTTGAATATGACGCGGACGCATTCGCCGGCGCGACGATGGGAGAGCCGCAATCATTGATTCAGGCGCTGCGGAAACTCAGCCAAAAAAACCTGAGCAACCTCACGCCCCATCCTTTTTACAGCAGCTTTTATTACTCCCATCCCACTCTGCTGGAACGAGAACGCGCACTACGAGTGCAACGTTAACGCAACCCTGGCGAAGGTTTTCCACACGCGAGACTGTATGTTGCTTGTCATGTGAGTGAAGCGAAACATCTCTGATTATTTCTGGAACGTCGCGAAACAGGTAACCCGAGATTCTTCGCTCCGCTCAAAATGACAGGCTTCTCTTATGTCAAAGGTCATTGTTGTCGGCGCGGGAATTAACGGCGTTACCGCTGCAATTGAATTAAAGAAACGCGGCCACGAAGTGGTTCTGGTCGATCCGGGACCATTGCCGCATCCGCTCGCGGCATCTACCGACATCAGCAAAGTCGTTCGCGCAGCGTATGGAGCCGATGCGGACTACACGGCGCTTGCGGAACGCTCCATTAAACTCTGGCGCAAATGGAACGAAGAATTCGGAGCCGAGCTGTATCACCAGACGGGCGTGATGTTCGTGCGCACGCGCGAAATGAAACCGGGCGATTTCGAATACGAAAGCTTCAAAACCCTTCAACGGCACGGACACAGGATTGAGCGGCTGAATTCAACGGAACTGGCGAAGCGATTTCCAGCTTGGAATCCGAAATTGTTCCAAGACGGCATTCTCGAGTTGGAAGCAGGTTATGCCGAGAGCGGGCGTGCCGTTGCGATGTTGATTGAGCGTGCCAAATCCGCCGGCGTCGAAGTTCGTGAAAACACGAAATTTTTCCAGTTAGATCAGAGCGATGGTCGCATGAAAGGAATCGTGCTCGACAATGGCCAGCACATTGCGGGAGAACGCGTGGTGATGACAGTCGGGGCATGGACGCCATATTTGTTGCCTTTCACGAAGAAATATTTTCGTAGCACCGGGCAGCCGGTATTTCATTTGAAACCTCCGCGGCCTGATCTTTTTAAGTCTGAGCGTTTTCCCGTCTTCGGCGCGGACATCACGACGACGGGGTATTACGGATTCCCAGTCAATCACGACGGAATCCTGAAGATCGCAAACCACGGTCCGGGCCGTGAAATGTCGCCCGATTCTTCCCAACGGACCCTTACTTCTGAGGACGAAGAAAAACTGCGCAGTTTTTTGTCATGGGCCTTTCCGGTGCTGGCCAATGCGCCCATCGTTTACATGCGCATGTGCATGTATTGCGAAACGCACGATGGAAATTTTTGGATCGCGCCCGATCCAGAACGCGAAGGCCTCACCGTGGCGGCGGGTGATTGCGGACATGGATTTAAATTCGCCCCGGTGTTGGGTGAAATTATCGCCGACGCCGTCGAGGGGAACGCGAATCCGATTCTGGAAAAATTTCGCTGGCGACCAGAAATACCGATTGGCGCCGGCGCCGACGTGGCCCGTTTCCGCGGAGACTATGATTAAACACAGGGATCCTCAGACGCAATTGTTGGAGGGGATAATCCGTTAAATAGATACGGCGCGGCAATCGTTCGCGTAAGCATGATGCCGGGCCTTGTGACACATTCGTTCTAGCCGACAAGCGGACTTTCGGAGAATGCAGGCGCGGATTTCGCGGAGCGGCCTAATTGTCGCGCTTGGAAAAGAGCGGTGAAGTGCAACATACTAAATAATGGAACCATATAGGTCGGTACGAGCAACAACGGTAATCGTGTCATTGCGCTCGTGGTGACGTTTCCAATGAGCCCATTGATTCCGTGGAAAGCGCCCGAACATAGGGCCCCCATTGAGAGGGCCACAACGAAGTCAACGATCCCAAGAATATTCCATATCAAATATCGTCGGCTGCTAGCAAACGAAGCGTTGCGAAGCAGAGCGAGCATGATCCATGGCGCGCTAATTCCGATCGCCATGTCCCCGAGTCCAGCCGGAAAAGCGAACAGCCAGGGCAAGGCGCCACTTGCGTAGAGCGAGAGGAAACTAAGCCCGCCCCACCGCCACGCCTGCATCGCAGCCACGAGCCGAAGGTCGGCGCCGAGGATGAAGGCCCGAAACGCGCTCCACCCGAAGTACGTCATAAAAAACACCGCCAACGGAATCACGAACCCCAGGAACAGTCCCCGCGGGGGCGAATTCGCGCTGCCAACGAACGCTCCTTGAGAGGCGAGGAACAAAATGAGACCGAGCCACAGTGCCAAGGCCATCGGAACGAAGAACCGCATGGGCAGGATCGCCGGCGGGTTCCAGTGATGTAAGTGATCAGGATGTGATGAAACAGTGTTCGACATAACATTTGTCCTTTCCGGTTGTTATTTTTCAGTTGTAACTTGCATTTTGCAAGTGACCCAATTGCATAGTAACTTGCAAAGTGCAAGTGCCAAAGAGACGACGAAAAAGGCCAGCCATGCGTTCTGAAGAACAGCTCAGCCACAAGAAGCGATTCCCGCGCTCACCATGCCCGATCGCTAATCTGCTGGACATCGTGGGCGACAAATGGTCATTGCTGGTCGCCCGCGACCTGCTTCGCGGCCGCACCACCTATAGCCAACTGCTCGATTCGCCAGAGCAAATCCCTACAAATATTCTGGCCGACCGATTGAAACGGCTGGAGAAGGCGGGCATCATCACGAGATCGCCATACCACCAGCGCCCGGTGCGTTACGCCTATCAACTGACAAAGAAAGGTCGCGATTTCAGCGATCTGCTGTCGGCGATTGTTCGATGGGCGAGAGAACATCTGCCCCAGACGCGCACGTTTGGAGAAGTGCGGGCCCGCGCAAATCGAGGATCACTGGCGCGACGCGGCAACTTCAACCGTGCACTGCGCAGTCGTGAAAAAAGCGCTTGATTAGCGCCGCTGGCAGTTGTCACCCGGTATCGCGGCCCTGCATCCAGTTCATTTTTGTCACTGTTGACCCAGGCCGTGTTCGTTGGACCTTAACATCTTAACCGGATCGTAACGAGCCCTGCCTATGGGCAAATCGATCCCGCCCAGTCGAATGGGTGAATGGATGGAGACTGGTGCTGTGCGATATCAAACGATTTTCCTGACACGCGCGTAACCAACAGCGGAAACGAATGGAAGCAGGTATGCTCCAAGTCTTACACGCAACCGCGCCTCACTCGATAATGAATCGGTTTTTACAATTTTGTGCCTCGGCTGCGACGGCGATAGCTCTGGGCAGCTGCAGCACGATGACCGACATGGTTACATCGAATCTACCGGAGAGTCATTCCGGTCGTCCGACGATTGTCGTCAGCTTGCGGAACCAGGAAGCTTATATCTTTCGTGCCGGACATATCACGGCTTCGTCCCGGATATCGAGCGGTCGCGAAGGATACCGCACACCGACTGGTCGCTTCCAAGTTATTCGTAAAGATGAGGATCATCGCTCCAGCGTTTATGGCGATTACGTTGACAACTCAGGGCAAATTGTGAAAGCCAACGTCGACAGCAGGCGTGACTCGAAGCCACCGCATTCTCATTTCGTAGGCGCACCGATGCCTTACTTCATCGAATTCTCGCCGGGCTATGGATTACACCAGGGCTATCTGCCCGGCGAGCCCGCATCGCACGGATGCATTAGGATGCCGTACTGGAAAGCGCGCCAGTTTTATAATGCCGTTCACATTGGAACGCTGGTAGTAGTGAAGCCTTAGAAACGATCCTTGATTACGCTTCGAATGGGAAATCAGCGTGATCTCAGACTCACTGCTTTTCGGCCATCGAGCACACGGCGATACAACGCTTCGTACTTCGGAAGTACCTGATCTGCCGAAAACATTTCGCGTACGCGAACGCGACTTTGTTCGCCTAAGTCGCGCGCCAAATTCGGAGCTTCAACCAGCGTATCTAACCCTGCGGCAGCCGCGGTTACGTCAGCGAAACGATACAGGAGAGAAGAATCACCGATAACTTCAGGAACGCCGCCGACGCGAAAAGCAACGACTGGCTTTCCATAAAATGCTGTCTCAAGAATACCCAGCCCAAAGCTTTCGTATTCGGAGGTGTACAGTCCGGCATCGGCGGCTTGGAGGTATTCCTCCACCGTAGCCGTGTTTTGCCGGACAATGACAGTGTCGCGAAGTCCGAAATCATCGAGCAAACGCTCGTAAGGAGTAAAGTCTCCTCCTGCCAAAATCAGCAAACGAAGTTGCGGCCGGTTCTTCGACTCAGCAAT
This sequence comes from Verrucomicrobiota bacterium, assembly GCA_046732035.1. GTDB lineage: Bacteria > Verrucomicrobiota > Verrucomicrobiia > Chthoniobacterales > UBA10450 > Udaeobacter. The sequence continues at coordinate 6,441 of JBKPMH010000248.1, read as the reverse complement.
CGTTCGTAGCAACAAATCGATTCGTTTGACCGCGCGCAGATTCGACATGTGCAACACCAGGAATTTGTCAGTTACACCCAAATCGCGTCGAACTTCTTCACGGCTTCTCTTTGGCTTGTTTGGCGTGAAGAAATTTGGAATCACGTCGATCGGTCGTTTTACTGAGAAAATTTGCTCGGTTTGATTCCGCAGGCTTTCCGAAACAGCCGTGACCGCATCGGAATGCACGAGAGCATGCTCGATTGCGGGCCGGTAATCTGGGTCTTGTCCCAGCAGAGTGGTGTCGCTGCCATGTAAAGTTGTCACGATCCGCGGAGCTGACGGTCCAACGATCTGGGAGGCCAGGCACGCTGCCAGTGCATGGGGCACCGCATAATGCACATGGAAAAGATCGAGCTGTTGCGAACGCGCCACGCCCGCCATTTTCACGGCGAGAGGCAGTGTGTAATCCGGACACGGAAACAACGCGTTGTCTGCAAATTCGACTCGATGGAAATGAAGCCCCTCCTGCGGCAAATCCAATCGGACCGGTTGAGCGTAGCTGAACAAAAAAACTTCATGACCGCGGCGCGCTAGTTCCGAGCCAAGAGCTGTGGCCAAAATGCCACTGCCTCCAATCAGTGGAAAACATGCAATCCCAATTTTTAGCCCCGGCTCCATCACACCCCTGTATATGCTCTATCAAAGTCAGAAACTTCGTCCCGCTTGATGAACCGTACCGTGGAGGCATCCGCTTTGCTGACGTAATGCTGTTCGCTCGCACCTGCGATGTAGTGAGTGCACTGAATCACCGATTGCATCCAACGGAAACGCGTATCGCGAGTGGGGCTGATCTGCTCCGGGCCGAATTCCGCTCCGGGAATCTCCAAATACCGATCCCCACCCTTGTGCAGCAAAAACCTGCCGTCTCGATGACGCGCCCGCACGATTTCGCCCTGGTAAGGTAAATCAACGAAGTAATCTGAGACCGTGACGGCGCGCACCCTGAATGCGGCCGCGCTGGATCGTTCCACCCTTACACCTTCCAGTAATCCCATTCGCCTGTACATCTCGAGACAAAACTCGGCGACAGTTGAAGATTGGGTCGCCTTGAAATGTTCGACGAGCGGCCGCGGAACATAGTTTGGAAGCTGTCGCGCAGTTTTCTCCTGCCATTTTGAAATGACCCGTTTTGCGTAAAGAGGTGAAAACTGCTTCTGAATTCGGTTCTCGAACTGGAAGTTCAGGGAAACTTCCTGGTTGCTGTGTTGATCGCGCAAAATCGTCGCGGTCTCGCGCGGATCATGATCGCTGTCGTGAAAGAAAAAGACAATTTCTCCGCCAAGTTCCTTTTGAAGACGCCGCGCCGTCGACATTTTAGCGAACAGGAATCGCTTGGGGAAAAATCCGCACGGTTGCTGGCCGAAACAAATAATTGGGTGATCCATCGCCTGAAATGAGTCTCATACCCCGGCAGGAGTTTCCGGACTGCGAAAGACAGTTTGCTGGAGGATTGGTGCCAGGATCAGAACGGCGGCGCAGCCAATGAAATTATACCAGAGGTAACCGATATTCGTTGTGGCGAACAGTAGAAACACGAGCGCCTGCGCAAGAAGCCCCGCAAAAAAAACGGCCGATCCTGTGAGGTGACGAATGAAGAAACCTGCCAGAAACAGACCGAGGATGCTGCCGTAAAACACCGATCCCAGGATGTTGCCTGCTTCGATCAGATTTTCGACCAGGCTGGCAAACGAAGCGATGCCGATCGCAACCAAACCCCAGGCTGCGGTCAGCGCTTTCGCGGCGACCACATAATGATGGTCGGTGGCGTGTGGTCGGATCAGGGGACGATAAAAATCGATCGCGGTTGTGGAACCTAACGCATTCAATATTGCTGAAGTCGCCGACATGGTCGCGCACAAAATCACTGCGATCAGTAATCCGACAAGCCCGTGCGGCATTTGTTGAAGAATAAAAGTAATGAATACGTAATCCGACTCCTTGCTTTTCGGATCCGCGCCCGCTTGTAAGAGAACGGTCTTGGTTCGATCGCGCAGGTCGCGGGCTTGCGTTTCGAGTTCTCGGAGTTTGGTAATGATTGCAGCGCGCTGGCTCACTGGCACACTGGAAAAATCGCGAATAGCGACACGTTTTTGTCTGAAGACGTCGTCGAATTTCGTTTGCAATGCAGCTAATTGCGGCCCGTAGCCGCTCTCCACCGCGCGCTGGTACGCCGGTTGATTGAAATACATCGGCGGCTTTTCGAATTGATAAAACATGAAAACAATCGCCCCCAGCAACAGAATGAAAAACTGCATCGGCACTTTCACCGCCGCGTTAAAGAGCAATCCGAGACGACTCTCCTTAAGCGACCCACCAGCCAAATAACGCTGTACCTGCGATTGATCCGCGCCAAAGTAGGAGAGGGCGAGAAAGAACCCCCCGATCAGCCCCGACCAGAATGTATATCGCTTGTGCGGATCAACAGAGAAATCAACCGCCTGCAGTTTGCCCATTTTGCCAGCCACCGAAAGTGTGTGTCCAAACGAGAGATCGGGCGCGAGTCGATACACCGCCACGGCAAACGCAATTGCCATTCCGATCATAATCACGATCATCTGGTAGCGTTGCGTGATGCTTACAATCTTGGTCCCGCCCACGACGGTGTAGACAATCACCAGACCACCAGCCAGCCAGATGGTGAGGTTTAGGCGCCATCCCAATAACGCGGACAGGACGATAGCCGGCGCGTAGATTGTAATTCCGGCGGCGATCCCTCGCTGCACAAGAAACAGAAATGCGCCCAATAGCTGGGTCTTCCGATCGAATCGCTCCCCAAGGTACTGATAAGCAGTGTAAACTTTTAAACGCTGATAGATCGGAACGAAGACTGCGCAAACCACAATCAACGCGAGCGGCTGACCAAAATAATTCTGAATAAAACCTATGCCGCTCTCGTACGCCTGCCCTGGCATGGACAGAAACGTGATCGGACCTGCCTGTGTCGCCAGGACCGAGAGTCCGATGGTGGCCCATCGAATACTTGCATCGCCCTTGAGATATTGGCCTAACGAAGCACTTCCACGAGTGCGCCAAAGACCATAGAGTGGAATCGCCAGAATGGTGGCGATGAGAACGAAGTAATCCAGCCGGTTCACGAAAACCGGACAGTGAAGAGGTAGAGAAGCACCACCTCCACCGCAAAGAGGGAAAGCGCCAGGCCGTATGCTTTGCGCCAGGAAAGGGCGTCTGGTTTATGAATTTCTGCGTTCATTTCCCCAAAGACAGCATATTGGCGAACAGTCGATAAGCTCCCGGAACGCCGGCTGGTAACTCCCTAAACCAGGAATAGCTCGTGTAGATAAAGAAACCCTTGCCGACCTTCGCGACAAGCAATCCGCCATCGAGTGGCTTTTCTTTTGGATCGTTGGACGACAGAATCGGCATCCAAGCCGGGTCCCATTTTTTTGGAAAATAAAGTCCGCGCTCCTGTACCCATCCCTCGAAATCTTTTGAGGTGATTTTGTTTGGGGTAGTCATCAGTGGATGATTTGGCGCGAGAATGCGCACTTGTGCGTTCTCGTCAGTAACGCGATCGCGCGAGATTTCGAGGGCGTAGGGCCCGAGTTGCTCAGTGTTGAGATCCGCCAGGGTATTGTACTGCACGATCACAACTCCGCCGGCCGTTGCGTAATCAAACAGTTCCGGTAACCAGTTGAAAATTCGGTCGTGGGTGTTGTAGGCCCGAATCCCCAGCACAACGGCAGAGAATTGGGCGAGATTCTTCGCAGTGATGTCGCTTTCGTCTAACATCTTCACGGAGTACCCGATCTGTCGGAGACATTCCGGAATATCGTCGCCGGCACCGGGAATGTAACCGATCCGATCGCCTTGCTTGCGGATATCGGCACGGACCAGCTTGACTTCCGACTGTGGCATCAAGGTCTGCACCCCAATGTGCGGATAGGAAATTCGGACGCGCTCCAACGAGTATTCACCGCCCTTGATTGAAACGACGGCTCGCAATGTTCCCACGCTATCCTGTTCTGGCGGTTTGACTGTAAACGTCGCCGCCATTTCGGCATTGGCTCCTTTCAAATCGATCGGTATTGACGCCGGATTCACTTCCCATCCCTGAGGTACAGCCAATTTAAGCTCTCCTTTTACAGGACCTGTCGCCGCAGTGACGTGTACAGAAACGGCTTTCGGCTGGTTTGTTGCAAATACCAAAACATTGTCTGTCACTTTCGCGAAAACGGGCGGCGCGATGACCAAATGTCGACGGAGTTCTCCCGCCACGGGATCGACCGTGCGATACTTCGTGTCCAGGACGTAACGAATATCCTGTCCGCTGACTTGAAGCGCTACTTCCAGGGGTAATTCGGGAGGATTTTCCGGGAGGCCGATTAGTGTTTGGTCATCTACAGCGAAAGCGCCGAGCGTACCGGGTTTACGCAGCCAGTACGGTTGCGAATAGGAAGCAGTCTCAGGGATTTGGCACGACAGGTCCTTTGAAACCATTTCGTTTGTTGGAAGATTTGCTTCAATTTTGATGGGCTCGCTGGAATGGGGGCATCGTACTTCCTTCAGCATGATTGAAACGTTGGAGCGATTGATTGCCTCCAACTTTATCGTTGCTGCCTGGCCTGGGGTAACGGTTTCATTGCTCGTCGACGCTTCCACATGCAAGCCGAGACAAGCCGCGATAATTTCGTCCACCGCTGATTTTTTTTCCGCGATCCAGGAATCATCCTTAATTTCATTCATTGCCTGTCGTAGCTTCGAAAGCTCCGGAAGTGACGCCGCCGGGTTGGTTGGATGAAATTGCGAAATGATCTGACGAATGTCTGCTGCAATCTGCTCCGAATGCGGCACGCGCGACCACGTCGTGTCGATTCCGTCGAAAAGAGAAGTGCTCATGGGCTGACCTTCCAGTAACTTGAAATACTCTTTTCGCGCTCCGCGCCGTGGCGGACTGCCTACCCCTTGACTTTTGTGCATGCTCAAACTGGCTGCCGCGATTTCCGTGTACGCTTTGCCGAGAAGCGGGTTGTAACCCCCCGCTTCCAGAACGGTCAGACCCGTTGGATCGAAGGGAAGATTACGGTTCGAAAAGAAAAATGGAGATGTATTCCAAACGATCCGTTTCGCCTGCCACGGTTCCACAAGAGCGAGTTGCTCTGGAAAACGATTTGGATCGGCGGCGGCTGCGAATGCTTCTTGCGCCAAGATTGCCGACGCCGTGTGATGACCATGCGTTAGCGTGTCCTCCGGACTAAAGCGTGTCACGATCACGTCCGGTTGAAACTTCCGTATCACCCAAACCACGTCAGACAGTATTTTGTCGTGGCCCCACAGACGCAGAGCCTCTTCAGCTGTTTTGGAGAATCCAAAATCGTTCGCTCGCGAGAAGAACTGTTTGCCATGGTCGATGCGCCGAGCTGCCAACAATTCCTCGGTTCGAATTACGCCCAGCCGCTCGCGCAATTCCGGTCCAATCAAATTCTGACCGCCGTCACCGCGTGTAATCGACAGATAAGCGGCGTCGTACAGTGAGCCGTTTGACCATAACGCCATGAGATTCGTGTTCTCGTCGTCAGGGTGAGCGGCGATGTAGAGAACACGGCCAAGCACATTGAGTTTCTGCAATGCGAGCTGAATTTCGCTCGCATTCATCTGTTCTGGAGACAACAACGGCGGCGCGTCGGCGCAATTTACAACGCCCGCAACTGCGAGCATCGCCACAACAACTGCTGCGCGCCAACAGCGTTTGATGCTGCGGTGCATCACGCGTAACCGCACACGTTCCGGCGAGCGTCCATCGAGGCTATCGTTCCAGCTCCGAGATAGCCGCCTTATTTGTTGATATCCTGTTTGGCTTGGAGTCGATCGATGAGACCTTGGATCGCCTGCTTCTGCGCAGCACTGGGAGCTGCAGCTTGCGCCTGTTTCGCATCGCTTAATGCGCCGGAAAAATCACCAGCTGCAGATTTGAGGCGCGCTTGAGCCAAATATCCAAACACTCCTTGTGGAAATCGCTTGGCCACTTCCTTAAACACCTCCATTGCTTCCGCCCCCTTTTTCTGATTCTGCAGCTGCCGGCCATATGTGTATAGCTGCGGCGCAGTGGCCTTTTCCAGAGCCTGGTCCCAGGTCTTCTTCGCCTCATCCGGACGGTTCAGCGCCTTGAGTATATCTGCCTTGGTACTGAGATTTTCGAACCTTTGCTCATTCTGAATTGAGAGATCCGCCCACCGCAGTGCTTCATCCAGATTAATGTTTTTACTCAAACAAAATTGCGCCGCCTGGTCCGGGGCTTGCCAGGCAAACTGTCCAGCGCCTTTCATTTGAGCGCGAATATTTTGTAAGGTCTGGTCCGCAGGGTTTACAGAGACCGTGAACGGGACAGCAAGTTTCTCCCACTTTAGCGTGACCGCCGTGGATTCTGGCTTCAAATCCTCG
>JBKPMH010000247.1:0-4876 GCA_046732035.1 Verrucomicrobiota bacterium | reverse complement strand
CATCCACCGGACGCGATATCAGTCGCGACGAAAAGAACTGGCACAAGTCGCTCAGGACGACCTGGGGGCAGACAGAGCAGTCCGCCGGACCGCGCTCAGCGCACAGTGTACGTTTTGCCCATTGGCGCCAGTCGCGCGGAGGCCCGGCAGATTAAGACCGGAATTAGTGACGGCATCCTAACCGAAGTGGTGGAAGGGTTGAAAGAAGGCGACGCCGTCGTAACAGCCGAGCTCGGCTCAGTGACCGGTGCAGTGTCCCCCGGAACGAATCCTTTTGCCGGTGGCTCGCGACGATTTCGATGATCCTAAGGTCAACCGGACGCACAAGTTTTTTTGGGTATGAGCAGGATCAAGTGGCGACATGAATAACGGCACTGTTGTCAGCTTGATCGACGTTCACAAGACGTATCGCACGGGCGAAATGGAAGTACGCGCTGTGCGTGGCGTTTCGATCGAGATCAAGCGAGGCGAATTTGTTGCACTCATGGGCGCGAGTGGCTCTGGAAAATCGACGCTCATGAATATTCTGGGATGTCTCGACCGGCCGACCGCAGGGCAATACATTTTAGACGGAGCAAACGTATCTCATCTCGATCGAGATCGGCTGGCCGATATTCGCAATGGCAAGATCGGTTTCGTATTCCAGAATTTTAATCTGCTGTCTCGCACTTCGGCGCGTGAGAATGTTGAGTTGCCATTAGTTTACAGCGCACAGCGTCTGACACACTTAGAAATTCGCGAGAAAGCGGATCGTGTCCTCGCTTCCGTCGGACTCAGCGGCCGCGAAGATCATTTTCCCAGTCAGCTTTCGGGCGGGCAGCAGCAACGGGTGGCCATTGCTCGCGCGTTGATCAATCAGCCGGAAATCCTTCTGGCGGACGAGCCTACCGGCAATCTGGACAGCCGGACCAGCGTAGAGATTATGGCGATTTTTCAGCAGCTTAATGATCGCGGCATCACCGTGATCATGGTGACACACGAGCCCGATATTGCCGCTTATGCAAAGCGTAACGTGATGATGCGCGACGGTGTGATCCGGGATGACCATCTGGTTTCGCAACGCACCTGTGCTGCGTCACAGCTTGAAAATGGAACGCCGCAATCTCCAACGGAATCGGGGACAGATGTAACGAATCCATGAGAGTCGCACCAACATTCAATGTTGCTCTCCGCGCGTTGCGACGAAACAAGCTGCGTTCGGTGCTGACCGCACTGGGAATCATTATTGGCGTTGGCGCTGTGATTGCAATGGTGGGAATCGGCAATGGAGCGAAGGCTCAAGTGGAAGCACAGATCGCCAGTCTCGGAGAGAATGTGATCCTCATCTTTTCTGGCAGCACCACTTCCAGCGGTATCCGCACGGGGTGGGGCGGCGCTGGTACATTGAAAATTGAAGATGCCGAAGCAATCCGGCGCGAAGTCCCCGGAGTCATCGGCGTGAGCGAAGAAGTTGTGTCCACCACGCAAGTAGCCGCAGGGAATCAAAACTGGTTTACTCGTATTTATGGGGAATCGGCAGATTACTTTGACATTCGACAATGGCCATTGGGTGATGGCGCGCCGTTTACATCGCAAGATGTTCGCAGCGCAAACAAGGTTTGCGTTATCGGTCGCACTACGGCGAGTCAAATTTATGGGAACGAGAATCCGATAGGCCAGATTTTGCGAATCAAGGAAGTCCCGTTCACAATCACCGGTGTGCTTACACCCAAGGGCTTGAGCACGCAGGGTGTGGATCAGGATGACATCGTAATTATGCCCTACACGAGTGCGATGAAGCGCGTGATTGGAGGCACGACTCTTCGCAACATTAACGTGCAAATCGCCGATCCACAGCAGCTCGAGGCGGCCCAGCAACAGATCGTTTCGCTGCTCCGGCAGCGGCATAATATTCGTCCTGGCCGCGATGACGATTTTACTGTCCGCAACCAGCAGGAAATCGCCCAGGCGGCCACCGCTACTTCAAGGGTGATGACTCTGTTGCTTGGCGCCATCGCCGGCGTCTCGCTACTGGTCGGTGGAATCGGTATCATGAACATCATGCTCGTAAGCGTTACCGAGCGAACCCGTGAAATCGGCGTGCGCATGGCCGTGGGCGCGCGGGGCAACGATATTCTCACTCAATTTTTAATTGAGGCAGTCACATTGAGTTCCGTCGGCGGCGTCATTGGGATTATCTGCGGTATAGGGGCTTCCAAAATTCTCTCGGCATACGCGGATTGGCCGACGCTGATATCAATTAGTTCAGTGGCAATTGCGTTCTTGTTCAGCGCAGCGGTTGGAATTTTCTTTGGCTTTTATCCGGCGCGCAAAGCCGCCGCCCTCGACCCCATCGAAGCGCTGCGGTATGAGTAGAAGTTCGGAAGTCATGCTTCCAACATGACTTGGCGGACGAGCATCTTGCTCGTCCTGCAGCGGATTGTCGGCTAGGAGCCCGACGGCCGAATCAGCCAGGATGACTGACTTCCATCTACATCTGTGCTATCCGCGTAATTCGTGGTTAAATTTGAACCATGGCTGAGCATGCTGGTTTCGAAAGATTGGTTGCAGACGCAAAGAAAAAAATCGTCGAGATTTCTCCAAGTGAAGCAGCGGACAAATCCAAGGCGGGAATGGCTGTGATTGTAGATGTTCGCGAGAAAGACGAATGGGATGAAGAACACATCCCTGACGCGATTCACATGAGCCGCGGAACAATTGAACTCGACGTGGAGGAAAGAGTACCCGACTCGGACGCGACGATTATCTGTCATTGTGGCGGAGGCGGACGGTCCGCGCTGGCGGCCGAAACCCTGCAAAAAATGGGTTACAAAAACGTCCGCTCCATTGCGGGCGGCCTCCGAGCCTGGAAGGCGGCAGGTTTGCCGACCACGAGGTCATAGCGGTTGTACCAATCCCTTTCATCAGGCATTTCGCTGCCCGGAGCAGTATTGTTTTCGGCGCGCGCGGCCGCTAGACTGTCGATCCTCAACGAGACTGAAAATTCCATGACTCCAACCTCACTTGATTTCTACGGCATCGAAGAGCTTCTGACAGAGGAAGAACGCGCCGCTCGGGATCGTGCCCGGCACTTTGTGCAGGAGGAAGTCTTGTCTGAGATCGTCCCATGTCATCGCGCGGCCAAGTTTCCGGATCATCTCATCCCGCGCATGGGCGCGTTGGGGTTTTACGCGCCTTATTTGAAAGGACACGATTGTGCCGGACTTAGTCACACTGCGTACGGTCTCATCATGCTAGAGCTCGAACGGGCCGATTCCGGTTTGCGATCGTTGGCTTCTGTCCAGGGTGCGCTCGCAATACAGGGGATCCATTCCTTTGGCTCGCCAGAGCAACAGGCACGTTGGTTACCTGGATTGCTATCCGGCAAGCTCATAGGCTGTTTTGGCCTGACGGAACACGGCCACGGATCAGACCCGGGTGGAATGGAGACCCAGGCTCGCCGGGACGGTAACCATTACGTTTTGAACGGCAGCAAGTGCTGGATCGGTAACGCATCCATCGCCGACGTAAAGATTATTTGGGCGAAGGATGACGATGGGCGCGTGGGCGGATTCGTGGTCGAAAAGGACGCGCCCGGATTTCGCGCACAGGATATTGAGGGAAAGTTCAGTCTGCGGATGTCGCGCACATCGGAGTGCTGGTTCGAAAACTGCCGCATACCTTCAGAGAATCGTTTGCCGAAGGTTTCGGGGCTCGGGGCCGCACTATCGTGCCTTTCGCATGCCCGCACAGGCATCGCCTGGGGCGTGATTGGCGCGGCGATCGACTGTTATGAAACCGCGCTCGCCTACGCCAAAACGCGCGAACAATTTGACCGCCCGATTGCCGGATTCCAACTGGTGCAACAAAAGCTTGTTTGGATGGTGCAGGAAATTACCAAGGCGCAATTATTGGCGTTACGTCTCACCCGCATGATGGAGATGGGCTCAGTGCGGCCCGCGCAGATCTCGCTGGCGAAACGAAACAACGTTTGGATGGCGTTGGAATGCGCCCGAAAAGCGCGTGACGTACTTGGCGCCGCCGGTATCACGGACCGCTACCCCGTGATCCGACATCTCATGAATCTTGAGACGGTTTCCACATACGAGGGTACACACGACATCCACACATTAGTTGTCGGTCGCGACGTTACCGGACTAAACGCCTTCGGCGGATAACCTCAGATCTTAATCGCGACGACGGCGCGTGGGTATATCTCCCGCCACATGATCATTGCGATTGCTGGCTGCGCTCGGATGACAGTTCCCCAACATTGGCTAGATTAGAACTGTTATGAGCGAGTCAGTTTACATTCTCGGCGGTGCGCGCACCGATTTTAAGCGTAATCTAAAAAAAGAAGGCAAAACGATCCGGCACATCATCATCGAAGCCGGCAAGAAGGCGATCGACGACGCCAAGATTGATCCGGCGGAAATCCAGGCAGGCGCGGTTGGTAATTTCAACGCAGGCCAGTTTACCAAGCAATTGCAACTCGGAGCGTTTATTCCCGAGATCGATCCAAAATTACGCGGAATTCCGACGATGCATACCGAAGCGGCCTGTGCATCCGGAGCATTGTCGGTCTTGCTCGGCGCGGAATGGGTCATTGGTGGTTTTTATGACGTCGTCCTTGTCGTCGGCGCGGAACAGCAGAAGACGATGTCGTCGCTGGATGGGTCGGATGTACTCGGCGCAGCTGCCGATTATCACAACGAAAAGCCTGAGTACGGTGATTTCATGTTTCCCAAATTGTTCGGACGGATTGCGCAGATTTACATCGACAAATATGCCGCAACTGAAGCGGACCTGGCTACGGTTGCGTGGAAAAATTACGCCCACGCAAGGCTCAATCCACTCGCCCAAATGCGCGATGCCGATCTTACACTCGATTACGCAT
>JBKPMH010000246.1:0-4582 GCA_046732035.1 Verrucomicrobiota bacterium | reverse complement strand
TAATCCTTGTCTTCCACGCCCGTGCGGGTATCAACTCCGACGTCGAAGGATTCATCAATCGTCATCAGGGCTGGAATGGTATGCGGGACCGTCTTGCGGGCGACTTCCTTGCCGTCCACGGACATGACGCCGGTGCCACTCTTGGCCAGGCCCGGGCCGTCGTATTTGAAGTCAAACAAAATGGTGTGTTTACCCGGCGTGAGCGCCTGTGGGCCTTCCCATCGGAACTTTTCCAGAGCTAGCAGGTTGTACGTGAAGACCGGCTTGCCTTTGACAAGGTAAAGGCCATAGCCGCCAAAGTGACCTCCAAGCGTGTTGAGCATCCCTTCGGCGCCGCTTTTTGGGATTTCGACCTCAGCGGTGATCGAGAAGGACTTGGTGAGCAAGTTGGGTGCGCTGCCGTCGGGCAGGCCGGACACTTCGCTCGTATAGATAAACTCGGTGCGGCCCGCAGTCGCACTCGGCCGCGGCGCAAGGATGCGCTCCAGGATCGAATTATCCAGCGGGAGCACCTGATATTTTCTGGCTTCATCCATGAAGAGTCCCTGTAATTCTTTTAGCTTATCTGGATTCTTCTCAGCGAGATCGTTGGTCTCCGAGAAGTCGTCAGCGATATTATAGAGTTCCCATTTATAGCCAGTGAGCAGGTCGGGCATCTTGACTGTACCCATGAGCCATGGAGGTTGCGGAGGAACAGTGGCGGCGATCCAGCCATCGTGATACAGAGCGCGGTTGCCGAACATTTCGAAATATTGAGTATCGCGCTCCGACGGGGCATTCGCATTGGCGCTATCGAACGTGTAGGCCATGCTGATACCTTCGATCGGTTTCTGCGCGATACCGTTCACCGTGGCTGGCGGCTGGATGCCAGTGACTTCCAGAATTGTCGGCACGATGTCGATGATGTGATGGAACTGCGAGCGGATGCCGCCTAAATCCTTGATGTGGCCCGGCCATGAGATGGCCATACCTTGCCTGGTGCCACCGAAGTAGGACGCGACCTGCTTGGTCCATTTGAACGGCGTGTCGAAAGCCCAGGACCAAGCCACTGACATGTGCGGTGTTGTCAGATCCGAACCCAATACGTCGTAGAACTTCAGCTGAGCATCAACAGGCATGTCAATGCCTTGAATCGCAGCTAGATCGAACGTTGTGCCGATCGCCGATCCTTCTGCGCTCGTGCCGTTGTCCCCTTCGATATAGATGATCATTGTGTTATCGAGCTTGCCCAGGTCTTCCACGGTCTGAATCACCCGGCCAATCTCATGGTCCGTGTAGGCGGCGTAAGCACCGAATATTTCCGCCTGATGGGCGTACACTTTCTTCTGAGTGGGATTGAGCGTGTCCCACTTCGGCAAGAGATCGGGCCAGGGAGTGAGCTCTGTATTCGGCGGAATAACACCGAGCTTTTTCTGATTAGCAAAAATTTGTTCGCGTAGGTCGTTCCAACCCATGTCGAATTTACCTTTCATCTTTGCGATCCATTCCGGAGTTGGATGATGCGGCGCATGCGTACCACCCGGCACATAATAGAGGAAAAAAGGCTTCTCCGGTGCAGCGGCATTCAATTCGGTCAGATACTTGATTGCCTCATCGGCCATATCCGTGATCAGGTTGTAGCCAGGCTTTCCGATCCACGGAAAAATCGCGGTATGGTCTTGGAAAAGATAGGGCGTCCACTGATTAGTCTCACCGCCCATAAACCCATAGAAGTAATCGAAGCCCATCCCGCTGGGCCATTGGTCAAAGGGTCCAGCCAGGCTATAGAGATAGGTAGGAGTGTTATGGTTCTTGCCAAACCAGGACGTGGCGTAGCCGTTCTCTTTTAGGATCTGGCCGATTGTAGCTTTGTCCTTAGTAATGATGCTGTTGTAGCCGGGATAGCCGGTGGCCTGCTCGGAGATCACACCGAAACCTGACGAGTGATGGTTACGGCCAGTGATCAGGGCGGCGCGGGTCGGGGAACAAAGCGCGGTCGAGTGGAACTGCGTGTAGCGTAAGCCTGCCTTTGCGATTCGATCCAATGCAGGCGTCGGTATCACGCCGCCGAAGGTGCTCGGGACACCGTAGCCCGCATCATCCGTCATGATGAGAAGGATGTTGGGCGCGCTCTTGGGTGGGACCACTGTTGGCGGCCACCATGGCTTGGAACTCATGGCCGTATCCTTGATTACTCCGCCGAATTTGGGATCAGGCGGCGGGAGTTGTTTTCCGTCGATGGTCGTGGTCGCGCCGGGTGAACCTGCCGTTCCCGCGGTTTGAACTTGTGCTCGGGCAAAAGGCGCAACCGCCATGACGGCGGCCGCGACCATCCCGGAGACAAGTATCTGTCTTTTTGATCTCATAGGTGTTGATCCTGTTTGTTGTTGCTGATCCAAGTGCAATATCGACGGCCCTGCTGCGATCTGCCTATGGGACCTTACGGCAACATCATGCGCTACTCCGTCGTTCCCACGGTGACATGTCCAAGAGCGGTCAGTAGCTCGGGGGTGTTTTACAGCTTGTTGAACGCTTATCACCTGACCCCCTTTTTCCCTTCCGCGGCTGTTGCAGATATTCTGGGAGGCGGGGATGAAGTATTCCCGGGGCTGGTAGCCTGAAGTTTCTTGAGGAAGAGAGCCTTTGTGTAATCAAATTCCGCCGCGTGGGAGCTGTCTGAAAGAACCCTGGCTCCGGAAGCATCTACGGCTATGGTTCGCCGAAGAGTTCCTGATCCGTCCGTAAGCCAAGCAGTGCCCACGGAATAAATTTTCAGCTTGTCTGCTATTGTTTTGAGCGCAGAAAGCACGATGCCCTTTTGACCTGGGTTGGTGCTGACAGCAAATGTGTAACTAGTATCGCCCGTCGTGCGAAGCGACTTTACTTTCACAGGAAGACGATCGCTCCCAAGTCCCAATATAGCTGCAAGCTCGGGGGCTATCGATTCTGCCGTGCCTCGAGAAAGCACCCATTCTTCCACCTTGGAGAGTTCGTCCTGATCAGCGTAACGAGGTGCTGGAGCAGGACTCTGAGCTAAAGAGGCGACAGGAATGAGACCCAAAACTGCGACCAGTAGTTTGCTGCGATGCCAAAAACGTGTGCGAAGCAGCGCCAAAACCACACGCAACGCGACTGGCGGCCACAAAAGCGCGAGCTTGGTGGTTTCCGTTCTCAATTGGTTAAGTTGACTTCAAATGCCTGCGCTCCGAGGGAGGAGGCCAGGCCTTCGGTCTCGCCGGCGAGATACATGGTCACACCATTTTGATTCGTCAGCTTGGCATGCATCTTCCCTTCGATCAGCGTGAGTCCTCGAGCGATACCGTGATATGTTCCGGAGAAGTCGGAGAGCCTGTTCAGGTCATAGACTTTGCCGGTTGCAGAGACCTTTTGCGCGCCCGAGCCGCCAACGCCGGCACCAGAGATGGTGAAACGGTGTCGCCCGCCGTGATAATAGAGAGTGCCTTTCCCGGCTTCAGCCTGAGCGTAATAGGCAGCCGACCACTCCCGAATCCTCACAGTGGCCGATGGCGGCGTACTTGGGGCTTGGGTCATTGATGCGCATCCAGCGATGAGGAGCAACGCAATACTCGCGAAAATGGGATTGATGAAGTTATTTTTCATGGGTTCGCAGTTTTTCATTGGTTTTACAGGATTGGATTTTCTCAATTAACTTACGAATCTTGTCAGGCCGACGAGAAAACGCCTATAGGACTTTAGTGCTATGCTGATTCGGTTTGACTTGTCATGAGGCATGAGCACCGTGTCGCCACCAAATCTGGAGAAACGAAATATGAAAAACCGTATCTATCTTTTCACCGCGGCTCTGTGCTCCGGTGCTTGTATATTTCTGGCACCCACATTGAACGCGCAAAGAGCGCCCGCGTATGCGCAGAAGCAGACCGGCGTTGCCAAGGTTGAAGCGATATCGCAGCAGCTTGCTCTGACACCGCAGCAGAAGATCAAAATCTTACCGATTCTGCGCGACGAGTTGCCAAAGGTGCAGGCAATCAAAAACGACAACTCGCTGACAAGGATGCAGAAAGCGCAGCAGATCAGAGCTATTCACCAGCAGACTGATCCTCAAGTGAAGGCGATCCTTACGCCTGAACAGTACCAAAAGCTGAAGGCAATTCGCCAACAAACAATCAAGGAAGCCACCGAAACGCACGGCCACTAGTCGGGGTGTTCCTTGACCTTAGGGACTCTCCAAGCGGCGCAGCATTTACTCCGTCGCGCGCATTTGACTGGGCCTAATAGGGCCCGGGCCCGCCCATTGGCCCGTACGATCCCAAGCCTGCATCCCACCCGCCCCACGTGCTCCACTCCATTTCGGAATCCTGATACAGATCAGCGGTTTCGAGACTTTCTTTCGCAAGCTTGTTGTCGACGCGCAACTGGTGGTATTGCCGGTATTGTTTAGGTCCGCCGACGTAGGCTTGCTTGTGGGCAGGATCCGGAAAGATATAATACGTTTTCCCGGCTTTCTGAATCATGGTGACTTTGCCTGTCGGAAGATTTTGCAGCTTTTGTTTCTGCGCCGCTGTCTTAGGTGTGATGACTTTAAAGCCGGAGGCCAACAGCATGGCTTCTCTGCTCTGAGTGC
>JBKPMH010000245.1:0-4483 GCA_046732035.1 Verrucomicrobiota bacterium | reverse complement strand
GGCACTGGGATTATGAGCGGTCACTGCTAGATTGTTGGATGCCGTTTCAGCTCGAATCGAATTACAAACCGCGAGGCGACCAGGGACAGGCGATTGCCAAGCTGATCAAATCTGTTGAAGCCGGCAACCGTCATCAGACGTTGCTGGGGGTCACCGGTTCCGGCAAGACTTTCACGATCGCAAACGTGATCCGCGAGGTGGATCGGCCTACGCTCGTGATTTCTCACAATAAAACTCTGGCCGCGCAGCTTTACTCCGAGTTCAAGCAGTTCTTTCCCCAAAATGCCGTCGAATATTTTGTTAGTTACTTCGATTACTACCAGCCGGAGGCGTATATTCCGCGCTCGGACACTTACATCGAGAAGGATTCCTCTATCAATGAAGAGATTGAGCGGTTGCGGCTTGCGGCGACAAGCGCGCTGCTTTCGCGCCGCGACACTATTGTGGTGGCGAGCGTTTCTTGTATCTACGGCGTCACTTCGCCGGAAGACTATTTGCAGATGCTGCTGACGGTAAAACGCGGCCAGCACATTTCCCGCGAAGCAGTTCTTGGACGCTTGATCGATATGTTGTACGAGCGAAACGATGTCAACTTTGCACGCGGTAGATTTCGCGTCCGAGGGGACGTGGTAGAGGTTTATCCCGCTTCCGCCGATGAAGAAGGCGTCCGCATCGAATTTTTCGGCGATGAAATTGAAGCGATTACACGGTTTGATCCTCTGACCGGACATTCCCACGAGTCGCTGTCCGTCATCACCTTTTTCCCGGCCAAACAATTCGTCACGCCGGCGGACAAACTCAATCGCGCATTACGCACGATTCGGGAAGAGCTCGAAGAACGAATTAAACAATTGGAGTCGCAAAACAAGCTCCTGGAAGCGCAACGCCTGCGGATGCGCACCGAATACGACTTGGAAATGTTGCAGGAAATGGGTTTCTGCAACGGCATTGAAAATTACTCACGCCATTTGTCCGGACGCCCACCAGGTTCGAAGCCCTACACGATCCTCGATTTTTTCCCAAAAGACTTCCTGGTAGTAATCGATGAATCCCACGCCACCATTCCGCAGATCGGAGGAATGTACGAAGGCGACCGTTCGCGGAAGACCGTTCTCGTAAATTATGGTTTTCGGCTGCCTAGCGCGCTCGATAATCGGCCGCTCAATTTTGACGAGTTCATGAAGATGACCAATCAAATGATTTACGTCAGCGCGACTCCGGCAGAATTTGAAATTCAAAACAGCGTTGCCGGAAACACAGTATACGTTCCACACCACCGGCAACGCATCGGCGAAGCTGAACTTGTGCCGTTTGCCGTTGCCGGTGAAAAACGCTCGACGCTGGGTTCCGATAAGTCGCGACCACGTGCCCACGGATCGAGGTCCAATTCAGAGGTTCGGGTATCGCGAACGGACGAGCCTCCGGAAAAATTCGACGTGCACACACCCGGTGCACAACTCGTTGTCGAACAGATCATCCGCCCGACTGGACTTCTCGATCCGAAAATCACGCTTAAGCCGCTGAAGAATCAGATCGATGAGACCATTGAGCTTTGCCGTCAGCGCGTGGAAAAAAATGAGCGGGTTCTGGTGACGACCCTGACCAAGCGAACAGCGGAAGATCTGGCTGATTATCTGCGCGATGTTGGGCTGAAGGTCCGGTACTTGCACAGTGATATCGACGCAATCGAGAGAGTCGAGATCTTGCGGGGATTACGCGCTGCAGATTTCGATATCCTCGTCGGCATCAACTTGCTCCGCGAAGGTCTCGATCTTCCCGAGGTCTCACTGGTGTGCATTCTGGATGCGGACAAAGAAGGCTTTCTGCGCAGCGAGACTTCTCTCATTCAAACTGCAGGTCGCGCCGCTCGCCATGTGAACGGCGAAGTGGTGCTCTTTGCAGATCAGGTCACCCAAAGCATGCAAGCGCTTATGTCGATTTCAGAATACCGACGCGCCAAACAGCTGGAATACAACGAGAAGCACGACATCACTCCACAAACAGTTCGACGCGCCGTGCAGGAAAGCCTGCACACCATCCTTCGCGGACGAGAAATCGCCGCTTCTGTTATTCAGGAGGCCGGGGGCGATTTTAATCTGACGGAACTGCTGCGCGAGTTGGAAGACGAGATGCAGGAAGCTTCTGCAAATCTGGAATTCGAACGCGCCGCTCTTTTGCGCGATCAGATCATGGAAGTAAAAAGCGGTACCGGCCTTGCAAAAATCGAACCGAAAAGGAGACCGGTAAAGTATACGCGTAACTCCGGGCGCCGCCGCTCCCGGGTTTGAATCAGAGCGTTTCGCACGCGTACGTCCAGAGCTCCGGATCGAGCGCTGCCCTGGCGCGATTCGCTACAGAATCCACGTCCACATTTGCACGCATGACTGCAAATGTCGTCGAGCCGGAACCAGACATGAGCGCAGCGCCGATCTCCGATTGATTAAGCAGCCACATTTTTAATTGCGCCAGAAAGACGAATTTTTCGAACACCGGGCGTTCCAGGTCGTTCACGAAATTCTGATCAGGAAACTCCTGCGCTTTGTAACAGATCCCTGGAATTTCCCGCGAGTCTTGCCAGCGCGAATACGCCCAGGAGGTTGACACAGCAAATGCCGGTTTTAGCAACAGGATCGGAAACTGTCTGTTCAATTTGACAGGCGAGACCATCTCGCCATGTCCCTTGCACAACGCTGTGGACCGGAAGAGAAAAAATGGAATGTCCGATCCAATCGGCTCCGCGATTTCAGTGAACGCTTCCCTTGATAATTTCGTTTCGAAGAGTTCGTCAAGGGCAAGCAATACGGATGCAGCGTCGCTGCTTCCACCTCCCAGCCCGGCGCCATGCGGAATTTTCTTCCTGAGTTCGATAGAAATCGCCGGCTCGATCTCAGTTCTCTCAAAGAACGCCTTCGCTGCGCGGACAGCCAGATTCTCGTTTTCTTGTGGGATGGATGGATCGTCACAGCGAAACCGGATTCCTTTCCCTCCTCTGTTAATTCCAATCTCATCGTAGAGAGAAATCGGTGCGATGAGAGTGTCGAGTTCGTGGAAACCGTCTTTGCGCCGGCCCAGTATTTTCAGCGACAGATTTATCTTCGCAGGAGCGAGAACTTGCATGGCATTGAATTTCAATTGTCTGCTCGGCAACTATCTTGTCATTCCTACCGAAGTGGAGGAATCTCTAACTTCAAAGAGAAATATCGAGAGATGTCTCGACTTCGCTCGACATGACAAACAGGCAAGGGAACATAGACTTCCAGTTTGTGCCCCCAGCGGGGCTTGTAACCGCTGAACCCTCGGCAGAGATGAGAATCGCGTTGGGCACACAGACCCAGGACGTATGTTCCAATGACAAAAAACGTTGAGAAAATCATCGTCGCGTTGGATGTGGCGACAAAAAATGAAGCGCTTCAGCTCGCTGAAGAACTGCGCGATCAAATCTCGTTTTTCAAAATCGGGCTGCAACTTTATACCGCAGAAGGTCCCGAAATCGTTCGCGCTGTTTCGGCCACAGGCGCTGGCGTTTTTCTTGATCTCAAGTTGTACGACATTCCAAATACTGTCGCCCGCGCCGTCGAATCAGCGCGACGTTTGGGTGTACAAATGCTCACCATCCACCTGAGTGGCGGCAGTGAAATGATCCGCGCTGCGACGTTGACCCGTGCAGATAACATGTTGCTCGTTGGTGTTACGGTTCTGACAAGTGCTACGGAAGAGACGCTGCTTGAAACTGGAATCCAAGAAAAACTCGACGATCACGTTCTGCGCCTCGCGGAATTGGGTGTGGATGCGGGAATCGACGCAGTCGTCGCCAGTCCGCGCGAAACCAAGACGCTCCGGCGTGAATTTGGTGATAAAATCAAAATCGTTGTCCCTGGAATTCGTCCGACGTGGTCAGACGCCGGCGACCAAAAACGAACAATGACACCGCGCGAGGCGCTTGAAGCGGGTGCAGATTATCTCGTTATTGGCCGACCGATCACTGGTCACCGGAACCCAAGTCAAGCCGTGAGAGAAATCCTGACAGAGCTCTAGATTGTCATCACGGAATGACAAAGCAAAACCCAGTGAAATGACAGACCAGTTGTTCGCACAGTTGGACGTCTATTGCGAAGCCAGCACGCACCCGGCCTCGATGAACATGGCGATCGACGAAGCGTTGCTCGAACACGCCTCCATTCCGCTGATTCGCTTTTATCATTGGAGCTCCCCTGCTCTTTCGTTTGGCTACTTTGGCCGATTTGCTGATGTCGTACGCTATCAGCGCGAACGTGATATGGTTCGTCGTTGGACCGGCGGTGGCGTTGTATTTCATGGAGAAGATCTGACGTATTCGCTTGTGATTCCCAGCACCGACCCGGTGTTCGCTGAATCATCGATGTCGATTTATGAAAAAGTCCATCAGGCTTTGTGCGATGCCTTGAGTCAAACAGGACATGGCGGCGTCGTAACCGCTGATCGCGATCACGGCCCCAGCATCGCG
>JBKPMH010000244.1:0-12641 GCA_046732035.1 Verrucomicrobiota bacterium | reverse complement strand
TTGTTTTGCTTATTCACGAGCGGCGATACAGTTCAGCGGCCATCGTTTCGCACGTCTGCGCAACTTAGCGGCTACGAAGCGGTGATGCCGGTAATCACGTGATGTAACGACAGAAACAGTTAATCATCGCTGGCAAGTCCGCAAGAATCTGTAGTCTGCTTCAAGTGAATAGCCAAACGTTGAGAGCCGCGCTTATATTCGGGATTTGATTTCTGAACCATGGCCGAGAAGAAACGAATCTTTGCAACGTCACGAATCGGCGATCCAGCTGAGAACCGACTGCGCGAGCGCGGTTACGATCTTGAAGTTTTCCAAGGTCCTGAAGCGCCACCGAAAAAGTTAATTATCGAGAAAGTGGCAAGCGGCATCGAAGGATTGATCACGACCTTGAGAGACCCGATCGATGCTGAAATATTCGAAGCAGGAAAGGGGACGCTGAAAGTCGTCGCGCAGATTGCAGTCGGCTTCGACAACATCAATCGCGCCGACGCGAACAAATACAAAATTCCTTTCACGAACACCGCCGATGTGCTTACCGAGGCCACAGCTGAATTCGCGTTTTTCATGATGGGCGTGCTCGCGCGCAAGATGTGGCGGAGCGAACGCCTGGTGCGGGAGCAAAAGTGGCCGTCCTGGCATCCGTTCCTCCCATTTCTTGGTGATGAGGTCACAGGCAAAACGATTGCCGTCATCGGCACCGGTAGAATTGGTCTGGCGATGATCAAGAAATGCACCGGCTTCGACATGAACATCCTTTGCTACGACCCGGCGTATCACAACGACCAGTACATCGCCGGTATCCAGAAGTTGATGGATTTGCGTCACGCCTGCGGAATCCAGAGGGAGAAGACTTGGATCAAATATGTCGAATTCGAGGACGCGTTACGTGGCGCCGATTACGTGACGATTCACGTCCCATTGTTGCGTGAAAGCGAAACCGACAGGCCGACTTATCACCTGATCAATGAGCAAACATTGAAACTCATGAAGCCAACAGCCTATTTGATAAACAGCTCGCGCGGCCCCGTGGTAGACGAAAAAGCATTGGCCAAAGCTTTGAAAGAAAAAATCATTGCAGGCGCCGCGCTCGACGTTTTTGAAAAAGAACCTTTGCCAGCGGATTCACCGTTGCTTGATTCGGAAATCGCCGATTGCTGTCGCGTGTTCCACCATTTCGCCAGTGGCGCTCAGATTACGCGCTTGTCGGTTGATCCTGAAAAGGGCATGGCAGGACGCACCGTCCAGGGACTGATCGACGTGCTAGAGGGCAACTACGACGGCGACCCCGCTCAAATGCCCTACGTGGTGAACAAGGAAGCTTTTGCCAAGTAGGCGCGAACGCTCAACGCGTAGGGTTAAGACTCAATGACCGCCGGGACGTCAAAGCTTTCTCAGGTGGTTATCCGTTTCGGCGCGAGCCTGCTTATCTTTGCTGCATTAGGTCCGGCAAGCGCCGCTGATGATTCGCAACTCGCGGCACGCGCGGCCCTGGAGCGAGTTCTGTCGCTGCGAAAGCAACGACCCGACGACGGCTTGTTAGTGTTTTATGAAGCGATCACTCGTATAGGAGTTGGTGAGCGCGACGCTGCGTTCACGTTGTTACGCAGTTTAAAGGGGCGCAAACTCGGCCTGATTCCTGTCTCCGATGCCGGCTTTGAATCGGTTTGGGGTGATCCGGAGTTTCAGAAGGTTCACAAGGAACTCGCCGATGACGAACCGCGAACACCGGATGCTCGGGTGGCGTTTCGTCTGAGCGATCCGCAGCTCATTCCAGAAGGCATTGCCTACGACGCAAAACGCGATCGTTTTTTTATTGGCAGCGTTGCGCAAAGGAAAATTGTCGTCACGGATGGAAAAAGTAAGGCGCGCGATTTCTCCAAGCCGGGGGATAAGCTCGATTGCGTGCTCGGGCTTACCATCGACGCTGGGCGAGACCAGTTGTATGCGGTGATCACGAACGGGTTTCTAGATGAAGCGAAGACGCAGCGGCGGAACGCAGTCGTTCGCTACGATTTGAGAGGCAGTCGCCTCCCAGACCGATTCGAGGCCCCGGAGGCATTGCAGCTGAACGATGTTGCTATCGATCCGAACGGAACAGTTTATGCCACGGATTCGATGACCGGCACACTCTTTCGAAAAAAACCGGATGAGAAAACGTTCACACCATTCGGAAGCAAAGGCGCCATCCCCGGCGCAAATGGCATCACGGTCGGGGCGAACGGAAATCTTTACGTTGCGATCTCAACCGGCATTGCGAAGATCGACACTTCAACCGGAACGCCAACGCGATTGCCGCAGCCCGACACGGTTGTGACCGGAGGCTGCGACGGCCTCTATTGGTACCATGGCGATCTGATCGGCATTCAAAATGTCACGAATCCCGGCCGCGTGGTTCGCATCAAAGTCGCCGATAAGGGGACGCGTATCGCAGGACTCATGGTGCTGCAATCGCATCATCACCCTGATTTTTCGGAGCCGACCACCGGTGCGATTACCCACAGCGCGCTATACGTGATCGCAAACTCCTATGTCGGCCACTTTGAACCGGACGGGACAATCAAGGACGAGGATCAGATCAAAAGCACTGCAATTGTCGGAGTTCCGCTCTAAGCGATGAAACTAAGCTTTGGAAAACGACGAATCAGACGAAACATATGAAATATTTAATCGCCATTCTATTCCTTACGATTTGTGGCTTCGCGCGAGCGCAAACCACGGTTCTGACGGCGGATCCTAGTTTGCCAATTCCCAAATTAGCTTTTGACGAAAAAGGTGACCTGAAAATCACAGCATCGGCAACGTCGTCTTCCAGTGACTTCGATTTTTTAATCGGCAAATGGAAAATGCATAATCGCCGGCTCAACAAGCGGCTCGAAAACTGCAAGGATTGGACCGAGTTCGATTCCTCTGACGAGAATTGGAAAATCCTCAGCGGCGCGGCCGATATGGATATGTATACCACTACAGAAATGCCCGGGCAGGAAGGCAAACACTTCGAAGGCCTAACGCTGCGGCTGTTTAATCCGAAGACCCGATTGTGGAGCTTGTATTGGGTTCCAAGTAACACCGGCGTGATGGACCCTCCAGTGGTGGGCTCATTTGAAAACAATGTGGGGCATTTCTTTTGCAAAGATACATTTAAGGGAAAGCCAATTATTATGGTGTTTCGCTGGGATGCGCGAAACAAGGATCGTCCAGTGTGGGGCCAGGCGTTTTCTACCGATAATGGCAAAACCTGGGAATGGAACTTCTACAACGTCTCGGAGCGAATTCCCTGATTTTTTTCGCTGTTGGTTGACGGCCGGATTTCAGACGGAGACGCCAGCCTGATCTGGACGCCGGCAACGGCCATGCCGCCTTCGCCAACCGCAGCCGCGCAGCGTTTCACGGACCCCGAGCGCACATCGCCCGCGGCGAAAATTCCAGGCAAGCTCGTCTCGAGCGGCCCGGGTTGATGTTTATTTGCCTGCCAGGCTGGCGCGCCGGCGACGCTCGTCCCGGTCTTGATGAATCCTTTGTCGTCGCGTTCGATTTCCGCAGGCAACCATTCGGTGCACGGTTTGGCGCCGATCATGGAGAAAACAGCTGGCGTTGAGACCGTTCGGCGCTCGCCCGTCTGACTGTTTTCCAGCTCGATTCCTTCGAGCTTTTTGCCGCCAAACATTTTGCGGATCTCCGTCTGGCAAAGGATCTCGATGTTTGGGCGCGCTTGGACCCGACGCGAAAGATAGTCCGACATTTTGCTGGCAATGCTTTTCCCGCGAACCACCAGCAGCACCTTGGCAGCGCCTTCGGAAAGATACATCGCGGCCTGGCCTGCAGAGTTGCCGCTGCCGACGACAACAACCGTTTCGTTCCGACAAAGCTGTCCTTCCATAGCCGTCGCAGCGTAGTAAACGCCCATATTCTCAAATTGCTCGCGCCCCTCGGCATCGAGCCGGCGATAATCAGCTCCCGTAGCAATGAGAACAGCTTTTGCTCGAAGAAGAGCTGAACAACCTTCGACTTGAAGACAGGCGCGGTATTCGTCCGTCCCATTATAATGAAGCGAGAGCGCCTGCGCTGGCGTAGAAAATTTCGCACCGAAGCGATATGCCTGAAGCTGCGCGAGCCAGGTTAAGTCGCCACCACTGATGCCAGTTGGGAATCCAAAGAAGTTTTCAATTAACGAGGATGAACCAGCCTGGCCACCAGGAGCGTAACTTTCCAAAACAACGGTACGCAATCCCTCAGAGGCGGCGTAAACAGCCGCAGCAAGACCGGCCGGCCCCGCGCCGACGATCGTCAGATCCGACATAATTTCACTCTGATCCTCGAACGCGAGCGGACGCAGCAAACCGGCCACTTGCGCGACTTCGCGCAATGAAGGTCTGCGCAAAGGAGCGCCGGCCGGTGTGATCAGCGCGGGTAAATCGCGAGGGGATAAGTGCAAACGCTTACTCAGTGCCTGTCCTTGTTCGCTCTCAAATTCGATGAGCCGATGAGGAATGCGATTCTTGTCGAGAAAATCGTCAAGCTGATGTCCTTCCCGTGTTCCAGCTGCCACGAGAACGCGCAACCCGGCAAATTCCCGATCACGTCGCAGTCGTTTGCGCCGCATGATCAATGCCTTTACAATCGGCTCGCTGACACCTGGCAATTCGGCGAACGCTCGCCGGAGTTCAGTCGCCGGCACGTGGAGTATCTCCGTCTCTTCCGCCGTTACCCTCGCTGTCGCAAGCACCGATGTGCCTTGGAGCATCGCGACATCGCCGAGGAAATCGCGCTCGCGCGCCGTCCCGAGAATCTGTTCGACGTCATCGCGTTGCTCAAATGCCTCGAGTTCGCCGCGCAAAACAACGGCCAGGCCGACATCGCGCTGTCCCGCTTTAAAAAGTACCTCGCCACGTTTAAGCACACGCCTTTTTCCCAAAGGCTCAAGCAGCGAAAGCTGGTGATCGTCCAGTTTCGGAAAGGCGACTCTCTCCGTATCCCGATAAAACTGTTCGTCTTGTTGTTCGTCCGTCATTTCACAGAGTTTACGCCGCGTGGCCGACAAGCAAGCTGGAACAACACGCCCAATCGAGGGATCCGCGCCCTCTCCCCTCGGTTTTAATGGCGGCTGTGTCACCCCGCAATTCGAGAGCAGATTTTCCCCCACTGACGCGGTTTCAGGGCCGGACCGGAAAAAATTTAAGATTTTTTGAAATGTCCGCCCCAAAAATCTTGAGAATAGGAGAACGCAATCGAGTCAACCAACCGAAACTGACATGAACCTCCTCGTAGAAGATCCCCTTAGTAAGACTGGTTTCAGCGGTCCGCTTGTTCTGTTTCCGGGTTCTCCCCCGGTCGAAAACAGGGCAGAAGAGCCTGCGCCGCGGCTTACGCCTGACCAGATGGATACATTTCTGCATCCGAAATCCGTGAACGCGAGCAGCGGACATTTCTTTGTTCTTCCGGCCGAAAGCTCGAGCCCGGCACCTGAGAAAGATCTCGCCCTGGGCGTGCTGAAACAGGCTGCCCACGATCTGCGCCGGTTCCGCTCCGCAACCAAAGGTGTGAAGCGAGAGCTGTATGTCGATGCCTGTGATTGGGTGACCGCAACTGATTTTTCCTGGCCCTATTCATTCGTGAATGTCTGCAAACTGCTGGCTGTCTGCCCGCAGGTCGTTCGCAGTGAGCTCTTCGCCGATGCGTCGCTAAGCTGGTTCGATTATTGGGCAAAGCGCGCAGGTCAGGTTTCACGGCGGTTGCATTCGTCCTTTGTTCGCATTTTCGCTGGCTGCTCCAACCCAGAACACACCGATGCCGCTTCGCTGGCGTGATCCACTCGATGATATGAAACAACTTTGCTTCACACTTTTTGAGGGCTTGCTCGACGCCTGGCGATCAGTCGCCAGCGCAGCCCACCGCAGTCATGATCCATTGCTGGCGCAAAGCATGGCGTCATTCAATTTTGACGGTGGTTGGAGGGAAATGAAGATATCTGCAAAACACATGCCGTGCGATTCGAGCATCGGCCTGGTGAGCGAGGCATCCATATGAAGCTCTCCGTGGAAGCCAAAGTGGCAGCAGCTGTGGCGATAGCTTTTGCAGCATTGAGTTTTGGTGCAATTGCGCAAGAAGGAACCGAGCGCGAGAGCACGAAACTTGGCCAGGGCAGCCTCGAAGTGTCGGCGATTCCGTTGGCTGTCCAGGACAGAGTCAGCGACAGCCATCTTCTAGCCCAACATTAATTGAGCCGCGACAGGCCCCAAGGCCCGTAGCGTAGCATCTGCGGAAATGGCATAGCCGACACTATTGTCAGCCACAAAAGCGCCACTGCTCTGTCGCTTACGCGATTTTTCTCGCACAATTACGTGTAATCGGCGACCCTCCGTGAACGAAAACAATTCCGGGAACGCTGCAGGAAGGCGGTGCCTCGTTTCAAACGACGCATTGGACGATCGTTTTGCGTGCGCGCGAGGACGACTCAACAGAATCTTCTCAGGAAGCACTCTCTGGGTTTTGCGAAGCTTATTGGCCGCCGCTTTATAGCTTTCTTCGCCATCGCGGTTTTTCATCGGCCGACGCGCAGGACTTAGTCCAGGGTTTTTTTGCGCATCTGCTTGAGCAAAACACGCTCACTCGTGCAGACCAGCAGAAGGGCCGGCTTCGAACGTTCCTGCTCGGATCGCTCCAGAATTTTCTGTACAATGAGTACGATCGCGCGAGGGCGCTGAAGAGAGGTGGGGGTCGCCAGGTCGTCTCGATTGAAGAACACCTTCCCGAAGCGGAAGCAGCGATGTTGGCCACGGCCCATCTCAGTGACGCTGCTTGTTACGACCTTGTGTGGGCTTCGACAATCGTCTCGCGTGCCTGGCAGAATTTGCAGAGCGCATTTGTGGCTGAAGGCAAAGCGGAGTGGCTTGAAGAACTGAGGCCATTCGTTGCAGGTGGCAGCGTCAAGCCGCTGAACCAGGAAGAAGCCGCGGCGCGACTTGGAGTACCGATCGCAACTCTGCGCACCTGGCTATCCCGTCTGAGGCAACGCTATCGTGAATCGCTCAGGATGGAAGTAGCCAGCACCGTCTCGGATCCAGCGGATGTTGATCAGGAGCTGCAGCACCTGTATCAAATTTTGATGGCGTAAACTTACCTTACGCATGGACAAGAAGGGCATCGGCCTCGGAACTGCGGAGCGTGAGCCTCAACCTATCGGCGTATGCGTGACGTGTGGCCGACCGCTGACGCAAGTTGGTCCGAACGGCGAATGTTTGCGTTGTCTTGTTGGACTTGGCTTCCTCGAGGACGGCCAGGCGCCGGAAAGCAACACGGCGCGAAGTCGATTGACGCCTGGACCGTTGAAGTACGCACACTTCGAAGTGGAAGTTGGAGCGGATGGTTTTCCAGTCGAACTAGGCGCCGGGGGAATGGCCGTAACGTATCGCGCTCGCGACACAGTCTTGAACTCGATTGTGGCGCTCAAGGTTATCAATCGAAGTGTGGCGCAGAACCCGGATGCACGATCGCGCTTTTTGCGAGAAGCGCGCGCAGCAGCAAACATCCATCATCCAAATGTTGCTCGGGTCACCTATTACGGAGAGCAGGACGGCGAATGCTTTTACGTCATGGAACTGGTCAAGGGCGAAACGCTGGAAGCACGTGTACGCCGCGAAGGACCAATGCCGTTTGCAGTGGCATTGGAAGTAATCGAACAGGCGGCGCGCGCGTTGGCCGCCGCCGAAGCATGCGGTGTGGTCCATCGCGATATTAAACCATCAAATATCATGCTCGAATCGGATGCGAGCGGACAGCTCACAGTAAAGCTGATCGATTATGGAGTAGCGAAAGTGATGGGCCCGCAGGCAGAGCCGGGCATGGAACAGACGCGGCTCGGTTTTATTGGCACGCCGGCTTTTGCAAGCCCGGAGCAGTTCGTCAGTGTCGGGAACATCCCAGTCGACACGCGTTCGGACATCTATTCGCTGGGTGTGACTTTTTGGTACCTGCTGACTGGTCGCACGCCTTTCGTGGGAGGTACCATGGAAGAAATCCGTGTGAGACAAACCGGTGAGTTACCTTTGGACCAGCTAAAGGGCCTGCACCTGCCGGGTCAGATTATCGGGTTGCTAAAGACGATGCTAGCCGCTCATCCTGAGGACAGGCCGCAATCAGCGCGCGAGTTAGTTTCGGCTGCCCATAGCTGCTATGAAAGATTCAATCCCAAGGCGCGCTCGAGACGGAGGAAAACGGCCGTCGCAACCGTCGGTGCCGCATTGGCCATCGCGGCGATCGCAATTGTGACCTGGTTCTATCACCAAACGGGGTCCTTCACACCGATTGAACGATCGATCGCAGTATTGCCTTTTGAAAACCTGAGTAGCGATAAGGAAAACGCTTATTTTGCCGAGGGAATCCAGGACGAAATCCTTACGCGCCTGTCGAAGATCGCTGATCTGAAGGTGATCTCGCGCACGTCAACACAGCATTACAAAAGTGCGCCGGAAAATCTGCCTGAAATTGCAAAGCAGCTTGGCGTTGCTCACATTCTGGAGGGCAGCGTGCAAAAGGCAGGTGACGCCGTACGCGTAAACGTGCAGCTGATCAAGGCGGCAACTGATTCCCATTTATGGGCCGATACCATCGATCGCAAAGTGACCGATATCTTGTCGGTTGAAACTGAGGTGGCGAAAGCCATCGCCGATCAATTACAAGCAAAGCTTACCGGACAGGAACAGGAGGTGATTGCGGAAAAGCCAACCACCAATTCTGAAGCTTACGATGCTTATCTTCGCGGCCTCGCCTACACGCTAAAAACCGCATTTACACCAGCGAACTCCGTTGCGGCACAGAAACACCTGAAAGAAGCGGTGCGGTTGGACCCAAATTTCGCTCTCGCTTGGACTTTGCTCTCTTACATCGATGCGAGCGGCTATCTCACACAGAGCCTACAACCGACGATCGCTCTTCGTGAAGAAGCACGCGATGCAGCCGATACAGCTCTCAGGCTGCAGCCCCAGCTTGGTGAGGCTTTGTTGGCCAAGGGTTTCTATTATTACGCCTGCCTCAAGGACTACGGGACAGCCTCGAACTACCTTGAACAGGCGGAACGCGTCCTGCCTCATAGCAGCCGGGTTCTTCAAGGCCTGGCTTACGTCGAGCGCCGGCGCGGCAATTGGGAGAAAAGCGAGGCCTACTTCAACGAAGCGGAGAAACTCGATCCACGTAACGTTAACCTGCTGTCGCAACACGCGCGTTCCTATGTGTGCCAACGCCGCTTCTCCGAAGCCCTGGTTAAGCTTGAACAGATTCTCAATATAACACCTGATGACATCGATACGATTGTGTTAAAGGCGCGGATAGCACAGGCACAAGGCGATCTGCCGCGCGCCTCGACGCTTTTGGGCCCTCTGAGACCAGGCGTTGGTTATGTTAATGCACTGGAAACACAAGTTTACCAGGCCATTCTGGAGGCGCGGCCTGCACCGGTGATTGCTCAGCTAAAGGAGATTTTGGCGACGCCTGATCAATCATTGGGCTTCTATGTTGGTGAACTGCGTTTTTGGCTGGGATGGGCGCAAGAGGTTGCGGGTGATGGCGCCGGCGCGCGCGAAAGTTGGACTCAGGCGCGTGCCGAACTTGAACCATTGCTCAAGGAACAACCCGAAAACTTTATTTTGATGGGAGACCTGGCTCTTACAAACATGGCTCTTGGTGACAATGCCGCAGCCGTGGATTTGACTGAGCGCGCAATCAAGATGTTTCCAATCGATAAGGATGCGCTCACTGGCCCGAGACCACTGGAAATCCTCGCTCGGGTAGCAGCTCGGACGGGAGATTTGGAGCACTCCATCTCAACGTTGGAGAAGCTCATTTCAATGCCGTACGAAGCGCCTCTGGCTGCAAACCCTCCCCTTACGCCAGCATTGCTCCGGTTCGATCCAATGTTTGAGCCGCTCCGAAAAGATCCACGTTTCCAAAAACTGGCAAACCCTTAGCACTGCTGTTGTCAGTCTTTGCCAAGCACTTCATCCCAGCGCGCGCGAAGACTGCGCAATAAACACGGATAGACGATTAGTTTCCGAAACGGGTCAATGAGGGCCATGTAATACGGCGTGAACTGGCTGACACTGCGAACATAAACACCGAAATAAAACCGGTAGCTACCCGGTGTTTCGACTAACGCACTCAGCGCGGCAGCGTGTACTGTCCGATTGCTCAGTTCGACAAGTTGTTCGTTTTTGAAGCGATAGAGTACGCGGAAGAACCCGTCTGGCGTCCCGACTGGGATCAGTGATCTTGAGCGGTCCGCGTCCGTAAGGCGACTTGCGAAAGTATCGGTTGCGATTGATTTGCTGTCCCACCGCAGAACTCGTCCGATGAAGAACCGAAGCTTGAGGAGCATTCGCACGAGCGGAGAAGGCGTAAATAGGGACGGCGATTTCGAACAACCACAAATCTCCAGCGCACATTTGCCTGCCACCCGCAGGAATTCATCAAGGGTCACGCCTGCACGCCAATGCGGCAGGTCGATGCACCACACGTCGTGAAGCGGCACGCCGGCCAAAGCCGTGTGGACTCGCAGCGGCAATCGTTCGAACTCTTGAGTAGAAGCTTGTGGCATCTTCGTGATACCGGCCCAAGCATTGGATACTTCGCGTGGGCTTGTCAGGCAGATAGTGATCCGATCGGTTATATCCCCAGTTCCATCTTGATAAACTCTTTGGTCCCACGACGACCGGTGAGACGCAACCATAGGGGCCCGTTCTCTCGCTCTAAACGCATTTCGATATCGAAGAATGGACAACATAACCTCTCCTGAAACGCCCACTCAGTTACCAGCTGGTATGTCTTGTTATCCGGTGGTAGCTCGAACTCATAGCCGTCTGCTAGTTCCCGGGTGCTTCTTTTTAGTTTTAGCAGCGCTGGCCCGAGCTCCTCGAAGTGGCGCTTCCTTGCCTCTGGAGACAACGCAAATGCATTACAGGCAAGAGGCGATTCGGGTTTTGCTGACGGAGACATTACCGTGTCGCCAGCGGCAATCAGCAAAGCCATGGAAGCCACGCTAACAAGTATAAATAATATTCTCATGGCTACGACGCTACGACTTGAAGTTAACTTTAAGTCAAAGGGAATTTTGGAGTTTATTTCACACATGCGCCCATATAGTCCTGGAGCAGCTTGGCACATCGAAGGATGTCATTTGCGCATAAGAAAACGCCAGGATTTACGTAGCGCTCAGTCTGTCCGATTGTTAAATTCGAGAGTGGCGAAGGGCATGGCCATTTCCGATGTCGCGCGGCAGTTTGGTTTGCGAACCTCTGCCATTCGTTACTATGAGCAGATAGGGATTCTGCCGGTTGCGATGCGCAAGAATGGCCAACGCCGCTACGACCAGAGCGCGCTGTTCCGTCTGGCCGTGGTGCAGCGCGCCCGGGAGACGGGATTCACTCTCGAGGAAATACGCGAGCTCTTCTTCGGGTTTCCACGGGGCACGCCTCCACCGAAACGGTGGCACAAGCTCTCGCAGCGCAAGATGGCGGAGATCCGCGAAAAGATAGACCGGCTTAAACTAATGGAAAGGTTGCTCGATCACGTCAAAGAGTGTCGCTGCAATGTACTCGACGAGTGCGGCAGACGAATTTTTCGGGAAGGCGCGGATAAGCTCTGAGGTTCGAAAACGTTGGGCCTCGCCCGTGCAGGTGGATTGTTCAGAACGGGAATCATCAGTTGTGTTTGTCCTACTCCGGACGATAATGGGCGCTTGGATTACGCTGTTTACTTCACTGCACGGTAGATCGTGTCATCTGGTTCTCGCGCATATCTCCGGTAAAATGCGAAAACGTTTTATTCGCCTCACAATTGGAGATCGGGTGAAAATGCAGATGTCCCCGTACGACACTGCCAAGGCGCGAATTGTTTATCGACTCTGATATGGCCACCAGATTTTTTTTCGACCCGCCGCGACGGTCAAGAGCAAAGCTTGGTCTCAGTGTCAAAACCTTGCTGGTACGCTGCCCTTCAACGTCAAAACTCGTTGACACTGGAAGGACAATAGAAGAAAAGCGCTGGCAAACGGCGACGGTAAAAACACAAAAACTTACCTGCGCACACTGCGGGAGCG
Source organism: Verrucomicrobiota bacterium (assembly GCA_046732035.1). Classification (GTDB taxonomy): domain Bacteria; phylum Verrucomicrobiota; class Verrucomicrobiia; order Chthoniobacterales; family UBA10450; genus Udaeobacter. Next base: position 556 of record JBKPMH010000244.1, on the reverse strand, counting down.
TTCATACCTGGACCAAGAAAGACGTTATCCTCGGCCGGCGGCCATCAATGAGTCGATGATTTTCGCGAATTGTAATTTCGTTCGCTGAAGCATGCCTTCGCGATTTAAAGGTCCACCCAAGACTGGCATTTCTTCGCTCGATGCGGCACTATCCGTCAGCTTTGATGAAACCCTCGCTTCGCGCACTTGTCGTCTGTCTGTCGGTCTTCAGCCTCGCTGCGACAACCGGGCAGGCCGGACCTTTTGAGGATATTTTCAAATCAATTCGTAATTCATTCGCGCAGCCCCAACCAAAGCCGCGACCGGTGCAATCTCGTCGAAATCCTCGTAAACAGAGTAATGAGACTCCCCCAAACGACGCTTCAGATACTTCTAATAATCAGGTCTCACCAAGTCCAACTCCGACTCCGATCTCTATGCCTCCCAGTCCGGCCAACATCCGCGTGGCGAAGGCAACGGCCACCGGAAGGAAGCGAAAGGGAGATATTCCTTATGGAATCCCGGTGCCAGGCAAACAAGGTTTGGTTACAAGTCCATTCTCGCCAGACAGTGGTTA
>JBKPMH010000243.1:0-15778 GCA_046732035.1 Verrucomicrobiota bacterium | reverse complement strand
CGATTGCGGGATCGCTTGCGAGAGCTAGGTGTCGGACTCGGCGATCGGGTGGGCATCTGTATGAGGAAATCGGCTGATGCCATCGCTTCGATATTTGGTATTCTGAAAGTGGGCGCTGCATACGTCCCCACAGATTCGACTGCACCTGCTTCACGCAACGCCTATATCTTTAATGACTGCGCAATTAAGGTCCTTATTGTGGAATCACGCCTGGCGCAGGCGCTGCGCTCGGAATTCAGTCAAGCCGGCTTCGCCCCCGAGATAATCGTCCTTGAAGGAACCGGGGCTGGGGTCCCCCTCGCCAAAGCTCTGGATGAGCTCGATATCATTCGCCCAGCTCCCTCCGTACCCAGCCAGGTTCTCAATTCATCGCAACTGGCGTACATATTGTATACCTCGGGTTCAACAGGCCGGCCCAAAGGCGTGATGTTGTCGCATGATAATGCCATCTGTTTCGTTGACTGGTGCTCCGACGTGTTTCAACCAACCGAACACGACCGATTTTCCTCACATGCGCCATTTCATTTCGATCTGTCCATCCTTGACATTTATGTATCGCTGAAACACGGCGCTGCGCTGGTGCTGGTTGAGGAGCAACTCGGTAAGGATCCGGCACGACTGGCGCCATGGATCGCCGATAAGAAGATCACGGTCTGGTATTCCGCTCCTTCGATTCTGAGCTTGCTGACTCAATTCGGGAAGTTGGATCAACACGATTACTCCTCGCTTAGACTTGTGTTATTTGCTGGCGAGGTCTTTCCGATCAAATACCTGAAATTATTAAAGTCGTTCTGGCCGCACCCTCATTGCTTTAACTTGTACGGGCCAACAGAGACTAACGTCTGCACATTTTACGACGTGCCGGAGCGGATTCCAGAGTCTCAGACCGAACCGGTTCCCATCGGCGAGGCGTGTCCTTACTGTGAACCTCTGGTGATAGACGAGTCCGGCTCGGAGGTGGCGCGCGGAGTTGAGGGAGAGTTATGTATCGCTGGACCGAGTGTACTGAAAGGATATTGGAACTTACCGGAGAATACCGCCAAAGCGTTTCTGCCCGGGCGCAATAAACGGTGGTATCGCACGGGCGACATCGTTGTGGAACTCCCGGACGGCAACTACAAATTCCTGGGACGACGCGATCGCATGATTAAAAAGCGCGGGTACCGAATTGAGCTCGGTGAGATCGAGGTTGCGTTGTATCGGCACCCGGTCGTTAAAGAGGCGGCTGTATTAGCGTTTCCAGACGCCGAAGGCGTACCCATCAAGGCGTTCACAAGTACACACGACGGATCCAAGTTATCGATCATCGAATTAAAGAGATTCTGTTCTGAGAATCTGCCGTTATATATGGTTCCCGACCTCTTCTGCTCCCTGGAGTCGTTGCCGAAGACTTCGACTGACAAGGTCGATTACCAGAAGCTTAAAAGCATGGGATAAGAAGATCCACGCGCCCTCTGCTTAGCGCTCGCCAGCGGCGCGACTGGCGGTCACGCGCCCTGCCGCCATGAATTTTGAACTGACACAGGAACAGCAAGCCTTGCAAACGGCGGCGATTGAGTTCGCTCGTCGAGAGCTAAACAGCAACATGATTGAGCGCGACGCCCAACAGGTGTTCTCACATGACGGCTGGAAAAAATGCGCCGCCTTCGGCGTGCAGGGGATGCCGATCCCCAAAGCGTACGGCGGTAGCGACGCGGATCCGATTACCACAATCGCGATGATGGAGGGGCTCGGCTATGGCGGCTCCGACCAGGGACTGCTGTTCTCGATTAATGCTCATATGTGGACCAACTCCATCCCGCTACTGAAATACGGCACAGACGAGCAAAAGAAAAAGTACCTTCCCGGTTTGTGCGACGGAAATCTCATTGGCGCCAACGGCGCCAGTGAGCCAACGGCGGGTTCGGATATTTTTTCAATGCAAACCCGCGTCACGGAGGACGAAAGTCACTATGTTCTGAATGGCAGAAAAATCTTCATGACGAATGCTCCAGTCGCGGATTTGTTCACGATTTACGCGACCCTGGATCCGCAGTTGGGGGCCAGCGGTATCTGCGCTTTCATCCTTGAGAAAGGAACGCGGGGACTTAGCGTCGGAAAAAAGAAAGACAAGCTCGGGTTGCGCACGGCGCTGATGGGCGAGATCCTGCTTGAAGACTGCCGTGTGCCAAAAACAGCGCTGCTCGGGCGGGAAGGGCGCGGCGTAGAGGTCTTCAACTGTTCAATGGCCTGGGAGCGAGCCTGCATTCTTGCGACCTGTCTTGGAACAATGCGGCGTCAGTTAGACCGCTGCGTTGAATACGCAAGGAAGCGGAAGCAATTCGGTCAACCGATCGGCAAGTTCCAATCCCTGGCTAACCACATCGTTGATATGAAGCTTCGCTTTGAAACAGCCCGGCTGCTGATTTACAAGGTGGGCTGGCTGATGCAGGAGAATAAGTCGGCCGACATGGACGCCGCCATGGCCAAATTGTATGTCTCTGAATGTTTCGTGAAATCGTGTCTCGACGCGATTCAGATACACGGAGCCAGAGGATTTCTGACGGAGTTTGAATTCGAACGAGAAATGCGCGATTCGGTCGGAAGCACACTGTACTCTGGCACCTCCGAGATTCAGCGTAACATTATCGCGCGAGGGTTGCGGCTTTGATTAAACGTCAGATGTCAGAGGTCGCGGCGAGTTGACCATTAACGCTAAATCATCACGAAAGTTCTGGGGATTTTTCGTTCGCAAGGAACGGTGGGGACTTTCCTGGCGTGGCCGACTGATTTTAGTTTTGTTGGGATTTTCGACTGGTGTTTTCCTATTTTTGAACATCCAGCCTTTTCTGGCCAAAAGTGATCGCGTCGATACCGACGTGCTCGTGGTCGAAGGATGGATACATGAATACGCTATTCGCGCGGCGGTTGAGGAGTTTCGGAGGGGTGCTTATCATCGTGTTTTTACCACTGGCGGCCCGGTAGTTGGGATCGGACACTATGTCAACGATTATCAGACGTCCGCCAGCGTGGGTGCAGATCAGTTAATAAAAGCCGGTCTGCCCCGTGAACTCGTGCAAATGGTTCCGTCGCGCGTAATAGATCGGGATCGAACGTACGGCGCCGCGGTGGCCTTGCGAAAATGGTTCCGCGAGAAAAACATGGATATGCACAGTTTCAACGTTTTAACGGAAGATGCGCACGCCAGGCGAACGCATCTTCTTTTTGAAAAGGCTTTTGGAGATAACGTGAAGGTGGGGATCATTGCTGTGGGGAGTCCGGATTATGATGCACGGCGTTGGTGGTGCTACAGCGAAGGTGTTAAAGACGTAAGCAGCGAGGCTCTCGCCTATTTGTATGCCAGGCTATTTTTCTTTCCTGTGCAATCGGCGCATCGGGAAAGAACGCATCAGGTTTTCGCGGGATATCGTTAAACAATGAAAATCGCAGTTCTTGGTCTAGGTTACGTAGGGTTACCGCTGTCGCTGCAGTTCGCACGTTCCTGCGTGAGCGTAGTGGGGATCGACGTGGATCCCGAGAAGGTCAAGCTGCTCAACAATCGAGAGAGCTACATCAAACACATTGAACACTCAGCTGTTGCGGAGTTGATCGGTTCCGGAAAATTTTCGGCGACGACGGACTTTAGTCGCATCAAAGAGGTCGAGGCAGTGATCATTTGTGTACCAACACCATTAAACAAGAATCGTGAGCCTGATCTCTCGTTTATTCTGGAAACCGGGCGGGCAATCGCACCGCATCTGGCAAAAGGAGCCCTTGTGGTTTTGGAATCGACTACCTACCCCGGGACGACTGAAGACGAATTGCGCGTTGTGCTAGAAGAAGGGTCGGGCTTGAAAGCGGGTATCGATTTTTACCTGGCTTTTTCACCGGAACGCGAAGATCCAGCTAATGAACAGAGCAAAGTGAAACAAATTCCCAAAGTGGTGGGAGGTTACACGCCCACTTGTTTGGAGCAAGCATTGGCCCTGTACGCCCGGGCGATCGATAAGCTTGTGCCGGTCTCATCCTGTCGAGCAGCGGAAGCCACGAAGCTGCTCGAGAACATTTTTCGAAGCGTGAATATCGCGCTGGTGAACGAACTAAAGCTGGTTTACGCAGCGATGGGCATCGACATTTGGGAAGTAATCGAAGCGGCGAAGAGCAAGCCGTTCGGGTTTATGCCGTTTTATCCTGGCCCGGGACTGGGCGGACATTGCATTCCGATTGATCCGTTTTACCTCACGTGGAAAGCACGCGAGTACGGTCAGCACACCCGCTTTATCGAGTTGGCCGGTGAGATAAATACGCGAATGCCGGAGCACGTCATCCATCAAGTAGCCGATGCGCTCAACGCGCAACAGAAATCCATCAACGGTTCAAGAATTCTCATCCTCGGCCTCGCGTACAAACCAAATGTCGACGATGAACGACAATCCCCCAGTTATGTCCTGATGGACTTATTGCAGCAGCGCGGCGCAAAAGTGGCTTACCATGATCCATACGTGCCCATAATTAAGCCTACGCGTGAGCACCCGCATTTCGCGGGAAAAGAGTCCGTCGCATGGACGAAAAACAATATTCAAGATTTTGATCTCGTTTTGATCGCCACCGGCCATGCTTCGGTGAACTATCACGAGCTCAGCGACTGGGCGAAGTGCATTGTGGACACCAGAAATGCGATGTCGGGCGTGCCGGTCGCGTCGGGAAAAGTTTGGAAAGCGTAATTAGAAGACGCGCGGGCGCCTTTGGGCCTCCGGACCGTGTCAGGTAAACCGCTTTTACCCTTTCATTCGGCAAAAAAGGCTTAACAAAAAAAAAGTCCTTGCCATTAAGAGTTATCCTGATACCAACCAACACTGCGGCGCGTCGCGAGGATCGATAAGCCGCAGTCATGAAGGTGTCGGGAAACATTCTTCTGTTTATCCTTATTTTCGGCGGCGTTTGCGCTCCGCGCTGCGGGGCCACTGTGTACCATTCCAATGGGTCGGCCGCGAATGTGCAGGCGTTACATAACCTCGCGTCCGAAGGCGATACAATTACGATTCCTGCCGGGACATTCAGCTGGAGTTCGCGTCTGAATATTACGAAAGGGATTACGCTCAAAGGCGCCACGAACATCGTCGGCGCGTCCTGGAACCCCGCAGTTACCGACGCCACAATTATTCAGGACAACACCCCAAGAAGCGGCCCTGATGCAGGCATCATATCGGCTGAATTAAATCCGGGCCAATCGTTTCGACTGACCGGGATTACGTTCCGGCACGGGGGCAGCAATGCTTATGGAGCTAACGGAGCCATCCGGGTAACGAGCAACGGATCCGAGCCGAATACATCGGTCAGAATCGATCATTGCCACTTCGACTATCTCTACTCTGCGTACGCGATCTGGATTTCCGGATGGATTTACGGAGTCGACGACCATAATGTATTTGACTGCAATCCGGCAGGTTTGTCGCATTTGGTTTGGCATAACGCTTGGGGCGGCTACCTAAATGGCAATGGTTCATGGGCCGATTTCCCGTACTACGGCTCGGAAAGGTTTTGGTTTATCGAGGATAACACGATTCGCGGAAGTGGTCCCGTGACCAGTGGCAATATTGACGTCATGAATGGTGGCAGGTATGTCGCGCGGCACAACTCGTTCTTCAACGCAGCGCCCAACAGTCATGGAACCGAAGGCGGGCCTCAACGGGGTGCGCGCGCGAGAGAGGTTTACGACAACGGCTTCCTCTGGACAATTGGTTGGGGCGGACATATGCAACGGTCCGGCAGTGGCATTTGGCACGACAATAAGTGGGTCGGAATCGACAGCAACACTCAAAATCATACCTCGCTTGCAGTTTTCCGTGAGATTGGAGCGATTGGAGACGACTTGAGCTTTTGGGGGCTCGCCGGGGGTAACAATCCCTGGGATCTCAACGATCCTCACGGTCTTTACGACACGGGAACAGACACGGCTTCAATCGATTCCCATGGCATAACACGTGATTGGGTCAAACACTGGAGTACCAACCAGTGGGTTGGCTACAGCGTGATGAATACGAATCCTGCTTCCCGCTGCTATAATCACAGTGCTTATATCGTTTCTAACTCGGCTAACACGATCACTTACGCTTATTATCCGGGCGGCGATAGGGGAGCGCCGCTGGTCTTTAATGTGGGAGACAGCTATGCAATCTATCGCGTCCTCACCGCGCTGGATCAAAACGGCAGAGGCAAAGGGGATTTGATCAGCGCCGACTCTGTTCCCGCCTGGCCTAACCAAGCGCTGGAACCGTGCTTTTCATGGAACAATTTTCACTCGCCCAGCGGTCACGCCTACGGATTTGGCAGCCAATATCCAACTGAAGTTGTTAATCGGGATTACTATAACTTGGGAGCAGGATTCCCCCGGGATTCCACGCCAGCTCAAGTCTCAGCGACTTACACGGCAGCACTCAACGGCGTTGGTTATGTAGGCCCATTTGGTTATCCCCATCCCTTGACCGTCGGCGCACCAAGGGCTGTGATAGCGGACTTTAACGGCGACGGCAGCCCGGACTATGTGCTTCAGAACGTCAATACCCGTCAAACAGCGATCTGGTATCTGAATGACAATGTTTACTTCACCGGCGCCATCGGTCCAACTCTTCCGGTTGGCTGGGGGTTGAGAGGTGTGGCGGATTTCAATCGCGATAATTATCCGGACTACGCGTTATTCAACTCCGCGACGGAGCAAACGGCAGTCTGGTATTTGTCCGGGCGAACGTATGTCGCGGGCGCTTACGGACCGACCCTTCCCAACAGATGGGAATTAGTGGGTGCTTCCGATTTTGATGGCGACAGCAGACCTGATTACGTGCTCTACAACCCTAGCAGCCGTCAAACAGCGATTTGGTATTTAAGGAATAATGTTTACGTCGTGGGTGGTTTTGGTCCCACTCTTCCGCCTGGCTGGACATTGGTGGGTGTAGCGGATTTTGATCGCGACGGCCACGGAGATTATGTGTTGTTCAATGTCAGTAATCACCAAACAGGAATCTGGTATCTATCGGGAAGAGGGTTTGTTGGATCTGCCTGGGGGCCGACGATTCCAAATGGATGGGCGTTAGTGGCGACCGCCGACTTTAACGGTGACGGGCATCCGGATTATCTGGTTTATAATCCGGTCAGTCGTCAAACAGGGGTCTGGTACCTGAATAACAACTTTTACGTCAGTGCGGCATTAGGCCCAACCCTTCCAGCCGGTTGGGGTTGGGCGGAACCGTGATTGACGTTTAGCGTGGGCCCGAATCTGGTGTTCACAACACGGTCGTCGTGCTCCTTTGAACCTGATTGCCGCCATCGACGCATTTAGCTTGCCGAGCGATGGCTTTGTAAAGTAAACAACACCGCATTATGCAGAACAGAAAACGGATGTGGGGCGATGAACAATTGCCGAACACGGGTACACGTTGCCGCAAACGGGGATTCCGATGCTCTTCTCCCCTGTGTTGTGCTTTCCTGATTGCTGCCGCGCTCGCATATGCTGGCTGCCAGACGAAGTGGCCACCTTTGCCAAACCCGCCAGGTCCGAGAACGGCGGTGAGACTTTCCCCGGGAGACACAATCAAAGTGACCTTTGCCGAGGAGAGCGACTTGGATCAAACTCAGAAAATCCAAAGAGACGGCAAAATTAGTTTGCCGCTCATTGGCCAGGTGACAGCTGCCGGTAAGAGGCCCATTGATTTGCAACACGAGCTCGTCAGCCGCTACGAGGGGCGTCTCGACAACCCCGAAGTGCTGGTCACGGTGGAGAACGGTACGGCGAGCGTGATCGTGTCAGGGTTTGCGCATAAACCGGGCAAAATTGATTTTGATCGCCCTAGGACGGTATATCAGGTGATTATGGAAGCCGGCGGGGCAACCGACTACGGAAGCCTGAGCAACGTTCACTTAACTCGCATTATCAACGGAGAACAGCGCACGGAAACAATTAATCTTCGACCAACTATTCACGGGAATCCTACGCTACCCAAATATGTGCAAGACGGGGACGTAATCTACATTTCGCGCAGCTGGTTCTGATCTCGAGTGCAGCTGCCGCGATTTGCAACCAGACATGATTTTGCCATGTCGAATTCACCGGACTCGCAGACTGATTGGTTCGCTATGCCTCGCTTTCGTGTCCGCGGCTTTTTCGTTGATTCCAAATAATCAAGCATTGGGTCAATATGGAGGCGGTTCCACGTCGGAAACGGTTACTGGCGGGAGTTACGTTCCCCTTGAAATCACAACTGGTGTTGATTTCGGGTATGACGATCACGTTATTGGCAGCAATGCCGCGACGAGTTCAAGTAGTCCAAGCTCATTTTTCGCAAAAGAAAACCTTGTGCTAACTTATGATCGGCCCGGAGAACAGACGGAATTTCGTCTGCTTGGTGTCGGACGCTTTACGCAGTTTTTCGATGTGGGCACCGACGACAAAGACATCAGCGTTACATCGTCGTTTACGCATCACTTCACGACGCGGCTTTTTTTCAATGCCGAAATTTACGGCGCTTATCAGACGGAGCCTGATTTCCAAGCCAACGTAGGTCCGACAAATGTTCGCGCACCTCATTTCGACACGAACGATATTTTTTCGCTTACCTATGGTTGGCTACCTCGGCTATCAACCGTCACAAGCTACACTTTCCAGCGCATTAAGTATGAGTCATCGTCCGTATCGTCGTCGCCATCGTTGGCGGCGATTGGTGCAACTCAGGACCGGTTTCAACATACGCTTGCCGAATCACTACAGTTTAGCCTGACAAGCCGTACTAGTCTCACTGGATCATATCGATTTGAAGTTATAGATTACGACACGGCGAATAACCGCGATGCAACCATTCATTTTGCACTGGCCGGTGTTACCCATCGTTTGACTGAGCACCTGTTGATTAACCTGCTTGGAGGTCCATCATTCCGTTTTTTCAAAAATGACGGCAACACTATCAACCCGTACGCTCAGCTGAAAGTTGGTTACGAGGGGAGTAACAATTCGCTATTCTGGACCACAACTTATGGCGTCGAACAGCCTAGCCAGACTCTCGCCGCAGGGGCCACGACGCTCCGAAGCGGCCTCAACCTCAGGTACGATCTAACTTCGCGGATCAAGTTGAAGGCCGCAGCTTATTATCACCACGAGGAAAACCAAGCGTCGACAGCGGGCCCGGTAGTAACCAATTCGACACGCGCGCAGGATTCCTTGCATTTCGCGCTCGGCCTCAAGTATATCATCAACAAGCATTTCAGCGCGCACGTTGATTACGAGTACACAAATCAGAGCTCGTCAGCAGGGACGGTAGGAGGAAACTCAGGCTACTCAAGAAATCGCTACTTTGCCGGGTTCACTTACACGTACTAGGATTTAAGCCGAGACCGTCCTGGAACAGGAATCTCCCCAATACAACCGACAGTCACGCCCCCTGACCTCACCCTGAGAATACTTTGCGTATGAGCTCTTCACACAACACGGCTGCTCCTCGCGAAATCAGTGTCACCACGCGGCCAGCGAACCTCTCCGAATCCACCCGTTCGACGCTAAAACAGAAATGGCTGATTTTGAGCGGCATCTCTTATGCAATTGTATTGCTCATATTTTTCGCCCGGCCTCTTTTAACGCTGATCACTTATGTAGCCACGAGCCAATTACATTCATATGTTTTATTGGTTCCCTTTGTTTCTGCTTACCTGCTTTACCTCCGGCGCGATCAATTGCCAAAGAATCACACCACGGACCTTCCATTTACACTCGTTTCGCTGGCCGTAGGTCTCGGCCTGTTTGCCTACACACAGTCGCTGGAATTTGCTGGACGAGCACCGGCCATCAGCACTCGTATCGTCTTGCTGACGCTGTCGTTCCTTTGCTGCCTTGCGGCAGGAGGTTTTTTCTTCCTGGGACGTGATTGGATGAAAGCAGCCGCGTTCCCGCTCGCCTACCTCATTTTCATGGTCCCGATGCCGGACGCGATGGCAGATGCGCTCGAAATTGCTTCAAAAACTGCTGCCGCGGAAGTCGCCAATGTTCTTTTCCATGTTAGCGGCACGCCTTTTCTTCGGGAAGGGCCTATTTTCCAGCTGCCGAACATCACGATTGAAGTTGCACAGGAATGCAGTGGCATCCGATCGAGTTGGGTCCTTTTCCTGACCAGCATCTTGGCCGCGAATTTATTCTTGAAAACGCCGTGGCGGCGTTTTGCGCTGATTGCATTCGTCATTCCGCTTGGCATTTTACGAAATGGGTTTCGCATTTTGGTGATAGGCCTTCTTTGCGTAAACGTGGGACCTGAGATGATCCACAGTCTCATCCATCGCCGCGGCGGCCCAGTCTTTTTCGCCCTTTCGCTCATTCCATTTCTCCTGGCGCTGTGGTGGCTGCGCCAGGGTGAGGTCCGGATTCGAAAACAGAAGTAGCGTTGAGCCGCATAAAAGAGGTCGACTTTGACCCTGCCACGGCGGCCCCCTTGCATCGCAGTCTCTTTTCTTTTTACGCAAGTTTCTGAGAACTTGGCGTTCTATTTTCCGGAGAACGCTTAAGAGAACCAGCGCTCCACTGTGTTTTGATACGCAAGCTCTGATTCAGGCCTTGCGACGATTTACTCGCGGAGAGGTACCTTAGCTGAACCAATGACATTTCAACTTAGTTGCCGCTTGCAGCCTCGTTCCGTAGCAGGAACTGCCACGCGACTCCTCACATCAAGTCGGAGCGAATTGTGAGCGTCAACTCTGCGTTAGCTTTGGCTGCCGCGATCTTTTGCACCGCGTTGGCGACGGCCGCCGCTTGCCGAAGGCGCCGGTCTCTGGCGACCTGGTGCTTCTCTGCCGGGATGCTAGCTTTTGCTCTGGAGAGTTTGTTCGGTGCCCTATGGCACGACGCAGTTCTCCCTGAGAAGGCGGTTTTCTTCGGTGCTCTTACTGTGCTGGCGAAGTCATTTTTGCCAGTGTTCTGGCTTTGTTTCAGCCTGACGTATTCACGTGGTAATGCTCGGGAACTTCCGGTCAGATCGCGATTACTGATTCTCGCGGCATTGCTAATCCCGGTCGGTGTATCAATAATTCTTTTGGATCAGTTCGTTTCGATTTTTCCTCGATTCGACGGGTGGATCAGTGCAGATGGAGCGCTCAAAATACTGAGTGGCGCCTTCCTCGTAGCCGCGGTGCTGATTCTCATGAATCTGGAAAGAACATTCCGAGCGTCCGTGGGGACGATGCAGTGGAGGATTAAGTTTATTGTTATCGGGCTCGGAATCGTCTTTGGAGCCAGAATTTACAGTCTCAGTCAAGCACTGCTCTTTTCTCAGGGCACTCCGCCGTTGAACGACGTTGCGACAGTGGCCCTTTTGATTGGGTGCGCGTTAATGCTGGTGGCATTCCTTCGGAGTGGATTCGGTGAAATCGATGTTTATCCGTCCCACGCCGTTCTACGTACATCGTTAACTGTTCTGCTGGTTGGCAGCTACCTTTTTGTCGTCGGGGTGCTTGCCCAAGTCGTGGCGCGGATTGGAAGCTCTGCAACGTTTCAGCTGCAAGCCTTCGTCGTTCTATTGGGTTTTGCCCTGCTGGCGCTGTTATTATTCTCGAACCGCGTCCGGCAGAAGATTGGGTCTTTCACCAGCCGCCATTTTCGCCGGCCGCAGTATGATTTTCGCCAGATATGGACACGCTTTACTCAATCCACGTCGAGAGTGCTCAATCAAACCGGTCTGTGCACCGCAGCCGCAAAATTGATTTCTGAAACCTTTAACGTCTTGTCGGTCACTATCTGGCTATTTGATGAACAGGATCGGTTTACGTTTGCGGCATCCACTTCGAAGTCAGAACGCGAGGCTAACGATGCACTCCCCGATTTAGCGAACTTGGGACCGTCTCTGACGAAGATTCGCGGACTTTCCAAACCCTTTGATTTGGAACAAGCGAGAGGTGACTATGCGGAGAGCCTGAGGCAAATCGGTTCAAGCCAATTTCGCACGGGCGGAAATCGAATTTGTGTTCCGCTGTGGACAGGAGATCGCTGCCTTGGTGTGGCGATCCTGGCGGATCGCGTTCGCGGTGTCCCCTACACGGTTGAAGAATTGGATCTGTTGAAATGCATGGGCGACCAGATCGCGGTGAGTATCTTGAACCTTCGGCTTACCGAAGAAATAATGCGGGGGAAGGAACTGGAGGCCTTTCAAGCCATTTCCGCATTTTTCGTGCATGACTTGAAAAATGCAGCCTCAACTTTGAGTCTGATGCTGCAAAATTTGCCCGTGCACTTTGATGATCCCGTCTTTCGACAGGATGCCCTGCGGGGGATTGGTGAAACCACGAATCGTATCAATCAGCTTATTGGCCGCGTTGGCGCCTTGCGCCCGCTTGAGCCCAAACTCGCAGAAGTGGACCTCAATCTGCTTGTTGCTGACGCGCTCGAAGCATTGAAAGGAGAGACCGGGATAAGGGTCGTCAAGAATCTCCTTTTGGAACGAAAACTCAGTGTAGACCGGGACCAATTTGGCAGCGTCGTTACTAACTTGCTTCTTAACGCCCGCGACGCAATCGACCCCGGCGGCGAAGTCAGAGTTGAGACGAGTCAACGCAACGGTTGGGCAATTCTGTCCGTCGCTGATGATGGATGCGGAATTAGTCCGGCATTCTTGAGGGGTTCGCTGTTTCGTCCTTTTCAAACAACCAAGAAGAAGGGACTCGGCATCGGCATGTTTCAGTCCAAGATGATTGTCGAAGCGCATCGCGGAAAGATTCAGGTCGATAGCGAACCTGGGGCCGGGACAACCATCCGAGTGATGTTACCTCTGAACCGCCAACCAGCATGAAACCTAAAGTGCTCATTGTGGACGACGACGAAGCGATCCGCACGCAGATGAAATGGGCGTTAGGCCAGGAATACGACGTTCATTTCGCCGAGGACCGAACAGAAGCGCTTGAAGCCTTTCGGACGGAGCCGCCTGCAGTGACTTTGCTTGATCTAGGCCTCCCACCTCATCCTAATCAGTGCGAAGAAGGATTAGCGGTCTTGTCCGAGCTGCTCGCCCTCGATAGTACCGCCAAAGTTATCGTCATTTCTGGACAGAGCGAAAAACATAACGCCATTCAAGCAGTTGGCGCGGGCGCTTACGACTTCTTGTGCAAGCCGGTCGACATAGAGGAATTGAGGCTTCTCCTTCGCCGATGCATCCAAGTAGTCGAACTCGAGAAAGAATACCACGAGTTACAACAAGCCCAGCGACCAGATATTTTTGAAAACATGCTTGGCACCAGCCCGCAAATGCAAGCTGCCTTTACGCTTATTCGCAAAGTCGCCGCCACGGATGCTTCGGTCCTTTTGCTCGGAGAAAGCGGCACCGGCAAAGAAATGGCCGCTGCGGCCATTCATCGGCGCAGCATGCGCAAGGCTGGCCCCTTTGTTGCGATCAACTGTAATGCAATTCCAGAAAATCTTCTGGAAAGCGAGCTATTCGGTCACGAAAAAGGCGCCTTTACCGGTGCTCATATCCAGCGTAAAGGCATGATCGAAACAGCCAGTGGTGGCACGCTGTTTTTGGATGAGATTGGCGAACTCCCCCCAGCCATTCAGGTCAAGCTCCTCCGGTTTCTCCAAGAACAGCGTTTACAACGAGTCGGCGGCAGGCAGGAAATCCAAATCGACACGCGGCTTGTCGCCGCGACCAATGCGGACTTAAAACAGATGATCGAGGCCGGGAAGTTTCGCGAGGATCTATATTTTCGTCTCGCGGTTGTCACCATTCGGCTGTTGCCGCTTCGCGATCGAGGGGAAGACGTTGTACTCCTTGCACGCGAGTTTCTGCAAAGGTATGCCGGCCAATCCGGCCGGACAAAGCTGGTTTTCGCGCCCGATGCGGTGCGAGCGATCACGCGTTATTCCTGGCCTGGAAATGTACGAGAACTCCAAAACCGGGTGAAACGGGGCATCATTATGACCAGCGGAGCCCGAGTGACCGCGAAAGATTTAGAGTTGGAGCGGGGCCAGGACGTGGCATCTTCATCCACACCGACGCTTAGACAAGCGCGCGAAAATGTCGAACGCGAAATGATTCAACAGGCGCTCAAAAGAAATTCAGGCAAAATCACTTCGGCGGCTGCTGAGCTCGGGATTAGCCGACCAACTCTTTACGAACTGATGGAAAAACTTCGAATTACCAAGGAAAACGCGAATACATACAGCCACTAGGGTCGATATCACAAAGTAAATGCAAACATCAAAAAGCGTATTTCGAATCGTGACGGTGATTGTGGCAGTCACGCTAATCACCGCCTGTTCCAAGGAAAGTAAAAAGGCGCGTCTTTTGGGCGAGGCAGACGCCTATTTCAAGGCGGGTAACTACGACAAAGCCAAGTTGGCCTACCTGAATGTGCTCAGCGCGGATCCGCAAAACGCACTGGCCTTTGAAAGGATCGGAGCAATGTGGCAGGACGACAACGCACCTCTGCAGGCCGGCGCATTTTTGGCAAAAGCGAGTGAGTTGGATCCGAAGAATGCTCAAAATCGCGTGCGGTTATCGCGTTGTTATCTGGCGATAGGACAGCTTGCCAGTGCAAAAAACGAAGCGCTTAAAGTGCTTGAGCAAGCCCCGGACAATTCTGATGCAATCAGCGCGTTGGCTGATTCGGCGCGAAGCAATGAAGATATTGAAGCCGCCTGGGAACAGCTCCAGAAGTTTCCTAAAAAGAACGATGTTTCCTTCCACCTCGCTTCGGCAAACTTGTCTCTTCACAAAGGAGATGTCGCAGCGGCAATCGAAGGCGTTCGCCAGGCTCTCGCTGCCGATCCCAACTCGTCGGCTGCGCATATGGCGATGGGAGACTTGTTTCTGTTCCAGAAAGATCAAAAACAAGCCATCGAAGAATACAAGAAGGCGGCTGATCTTGCGCCCATTCGATCGGTCGAGAAACTAAAATACGCTGCCTTCAGTTCCGCCATCGATGGTATCGACGAAACGAGAAGGGTTGCCACCCAAATGACCAAGGAGGCGCCGGATTATCTGCCAGGTTGGATCCTGCTGGCCGAGCTTGCCTCCAAGGACAAAAAATACGACGAGGCTCTCTCGCTTCTCGAAAACGTTTTCAGCCGAGATCCGAAATACGTCGATGGCCGCAGACTGCAAAGCAATATTCTGCTGGCAAAGGGCGATTCGAAAAAAGCTCTCGAGGTACTGGAGCAGCTCGATCAGGCCTACCCAGGCTTCCCGCTGGTCAAATTTCAGTTGGCTCGTGCATATCTCAGCAACAATAACCTCAATCAGGCGAAGGGGGCTTTGGAGCAGGCCATCTCAGCTAATCCGAACTACCCCGATGCAATCCTATTGCTTGCGCAGATCAACCTGCGCTCTGGTCATGCTGACATGGTGATTAAACCGATGACCGATTTGCTTAAGAAGGCACCCGAACTCAAAAACGCCGCGTTGCTCCTGGCCGCTGCTTACGGCGCGCTTGATCGGTTCGACGACGCCACGGTGGTTATCCAGGAGCAGGCCAAGCTCGCGCCCCAGGATCCAGAGATCCAGGCTGCGCTCGGTCTCACCCTCCGGCAGGCAAAAAGATATGAGGAAGCCCGCCAGGCATTTCAAAAAGCTGCACAACTTGCTCCAGATAACCTGGCAATCGTGGACCAGCTGGTCGAACTGGATTTACTGGACAAGCGTTTTGACGCTGCACGCCAAATCGTCAAGCATCAGTTCGAAAAAACTCCTGATGCGCCGGCCGCCCATTCTTTTCAGGGGAAAATATTCGCTGCTGAAGGTAAGTGGGATGCAGCAGAGGCGGAACTTAAACAAACGCTCCA
>JBKPMH010000242.1:0-2804 GCA_046732035.1 Verrucomicrobiota bacterium | reverse complement strand
CCGGCCGCGCGCTGGTCTATTTGGGATCCGCTGAATCCCGATAATTTTAAGACGAAGGAAGAGATCTGCGATTTTTCCAAGGCAAAAGTTATTCTCGCGTTCGACGCTGATTTTCTTTATGCGCATCCATACGCGCCGCATTACGCGCGCGATTTCAGCAATGCTCGGCGGATCATCGGTGCTGACGAGGCACGGATGAATCGTTTCTACGTCGCCGAATCAACACCCACGATTACAGGATCCAATGCCGATCACCGTATCGCGGTTGCGGCTTGTGACATCCTACCACTAGCCCAGGCGGTCGCGCGGAAACTCGGAATCAGCGGACAGCGTGATACAAAGATCGACAACCAAAACTGGATTGATGCCGTCGCAGAGGATCTGAAGGCAAATCGCGGCGCAAGCGTTGTCATTGCGGGCGAAAGCCAGCCTTCGACCATGCATGCTCTTGTGTCGGAGATGAATGCTGCGCTCGGGAATTCGGGTGTGACCATCTCGCCGGCGCCTCCCCTCGTTTTCCCGGCAAATCAAATCGGCTTCCGAGATCTCATTGATGAGATGCACCGCGGCGCGGTCGAGTTGCTCATCGTTCTTGGTGGGAATCCGCACTACGACGCGCCGGCTGACTTCGATTTCCCTGCGGCGTTTGAAAAAGTGAAGTTGCGAATACACCACAGTCTTCACTTCAATGAGACCTCGCGGCATTCGCACTGGCATGTGCCAGCACTGCATTTCCTGGAGTCGTGGAGCGATACTCGAGCGTTTGACGGCTCCATATCTGTTGTGCAGCCGCTCATCCAGCCGATGTATGCGGGAACATCGACGCACGAGATTGTCGAAGCGCTCACCGGCCGATCACCAAGGACGTCGTATGAAATTGTCCGTAGCCATTGGCAAACAAAGAACGCGTCAGCCGATTTTGAAACCAAATGGCGACGCGCTTTAAGTGATGGCCTCGTCACGAAATTGACAGCGCCTGGAATCAATTTCGCGCCCGGGCTCGAAACGATCCAACGCTTAACGCCAATCGATCGCCAGCGAGCTGCCAATCCTCAACGCGCAGCGTCCAATTTGGAGATTACGTTTCGGCCGGATGTGAGCGTGCGCGATGGCCGCTACGCAAACAACGGCTGGCTTCAAGAATTGCCCCGGCAGTTTTCGAAGCTGGTTTGGGATAACGCAGCGTTGATCAGCCCGGAATTAGCCAAACGTGAGAAGTTGGAAAATGGCGGCTTGATCGATCTAATCTTTCGCGGTCGCACAGTTCAGGCGCCGGTTTGGATTCAGCCTGGTCAGGCAGAGAACTCGGTTACTTTGCCGTTGGGTTACGGCCGCGAAGTTTCCGGACGCGTCGGCCGCGGTGTCGGATTCAATGCTTACGCTTTGCGAACATCTGACGCGCTCTGGTTCGGCTATGCATTAACGATTCGCAAAACAGGTGCGCGTCATTGGTTCGTCAGCACTCAACAACACCATGATGTACATGGTCCGCGGGGCATACTTCATGACGGCACATTAGAAGAATTCACAGCCAATCCGCATTTCGCGCAGGAGAAAGATGAACACCCGCCGATTGAAGAGACGCTGTATAACCCAAACGAATATCCCTACAACGGCTACAAATGGGGAATGGTCGTGGACTTGAATGTCTGCATCGGCTGTCAGTCGTGCACGATTGCCTGTCAGGCGGAAAACAACATTCCAGTGGTCGGCAAACAACAGGTCGCGGTGGGTCGCGAGATGCACTGGATTCGAGTGGACACCTATTACTCGGACGCAACCGCCAATCCGCAATTCACGCACCAGCCGGTTCCGTGTATGCATTGCGAAAACGCGCCCTGCGAGCTGGTCTGTCCGGTTGGCGCCACGGTGCATGATAACGAAGGCCTGAACCTGCAGGTCTACAATCGTTGCGTCGGCACACGCTATTGCTCGAATAATTGTCCCTATAAAGTTCGCCGCTTCAATTTTCTCGAATACAACAACAAGCTGAGTCCATCTGAGAAGTTGGTAAAAAATCCGGACGTTACGGTGCGTTCGCGCGGCGTCATGGAAAAATGCACATATTGCATCCAGCGCATCAACGCGGCGCGGATAACTGCTGAACTCGAAAAACGCCCTATCCGCGACGGAGAAATCGTGCCGGCATGTGCACAGGCGTGCCCCGCCGAGGCAATAACTTTTGGCAACATGAACGACTCACAGAGCCGGGTCGCACACCTTAAAACTTCGCCACTCAATTATTGGATGCTGGGCGAGTTGAATACGCGTCCACGGACCAGCTATTTCGCCAAGTTGCGGAACCGGAATGCTGCGGTCGTGAGAAGTGATTAGTGAGATGTGAGAAGTATGAGTACGACCAACCAATCACCTCTCACGTCTCACGAGTCACCGTCTCTATCGCCGCTCGGGTATCCAACCAATCTTCTCGCGCCTGGACAGACCTACGAATCGGTAAACAAAACCATTGCCGAGATCCCGCTGACTCGTGCGCCAATGAGCTGGACCGTGGGCTTCGGTATCGCCTTTCTCCTGCTGATGATGTTTCTGGTCGCCGTAACGTGGCTTTTCGCCAAAGGCGTTGGCATCTGGGGCGTCAACATCCCTGTTGCATGGGGATTTGCGATTGTGAACTTCGTGTGGTGGGTCGGAATTGCGCACGCCGGCACTTTCATCTCTGCGATTTTACTTCTGCTTTACCAGCACTGGCGCACGGCGATTAATCGTTTCACTGAAGCCATGACGCTGTTCGCCGTGGCGTGCGCCGGCCTGATGCCGCTGCTTCACCTGGGACGACCGTGGGT
>JBKPMH010000241.1:0-9706 GCA_046732035.1 Verrucomicrobiota bacterium | reverse complement strand
CGATGGAGGAGCCAACTGGGTTACTGAATCAAACGCAGTGACTGCTGCTTCGCTGGAGGACGTTTCCTTTATTGATGCAAGTAATGGAACCGCTGTAGGTGATGAGGGAACTATCCTTCGAACCACGAACGGTGGGAACACATGGGTCAATCAGATAAGCGGAATAACCAGCACGCTTCTGGGAGTCTCCTTTACGGATGCGAATAACGGGACAGCTGTGGGTGAGTTTGGCACGATCCTGAGGACGACCAATGGAGGGAGCAACTGGATGTTGCAGGTAAGCGGAACAGCCGCCGATCTCTGGGGTGTCTCCTTTACCGATGCGAATAATGGCACAGCTGTTGGATTTGATTTTAACACAGTTACAGGCGTAATTCTGAGAACAACAGACGGAGGAGACACTTGGATAAATCAATCGAGTGGGGCTTCCACTCCTCTTGTGGGGGTTTCCCTTACGGATGCTAACACTGGAACCGTGGTCGGCGGGGCTGGTGTAATTCTCAGAACGACAAACGGCGGTAACAACTGGAGCGTTCAGACAAGCGGAACTGAGTCTGATCTCTCACGGGTCTCCTTTACCGATGCAAACAACGGGACAGCGGTGGGTCAATTTGGAACGATTCTTAGAACAACAGACGGAGGGAGCCATTGGGTGTCGCAGCAAAGTGGAACAAGCGAGTTGCTCACTGGGGTTTCTTTTACCGATGCAAACAGCGGAATCGCGGTCGGCGCGGTGGGAACGATCGTCAGAACCACAGATGGAGGTAACACCTGGGTAACGGATGCGAGCGGAACAGCCTATGATCTTTCGCGAGTTTCCTTAAGCACGGCTGTGGGATACGGGGGCACGATCCTGAGGAGAGAGTTACCTGCGAGACCGACTCCTACACCGAGGCATCACCCTACGCCAAGGCCGCGTCCTACTCCGCCGCGCTGAGATTCGGGTTCGTTTCGAGGGACATCAGGGCGCTTGGTAGAAATCGAGGCAAATGAACACACGAACATCCAGAATCCCGTTCACTTGTAGCCGCCTCGGCCTCCTCGCGAAAGCTTTCGGAGCTGTGTCGAGGCGCTTCGGCGGTGTCGCTCCCATGGGCACGGCGACACAGCGCCGTGACTACAGCAGCTGCGCCTTTGTAAGAGAATCCGGAGCCGATCCTTCCATAGAACAATTTTTCAGCAAGTAATACAAACCACCCATCAATAATACTATGACACGTATGAGAATAACACATGCCAAAATCCCATTGACCATCCTCGGCCTTGCAGCTTTTTGCGGGCTGATACTTGCTATCCACGCTGGACAGCCTCGGAGCGGTCCAATCGCTGCCATCTTGAGTAAACCCTCAACGAACGCACCAAGCTCACAATGGCATTGGCAAAATCCTCTTCCTCAGGGTAACAACCTTCGAGGGGCTTCCTTTGTCGATGCGAACACCGGCACCGTCGTTGGTGAGTACGGGACGATCGCGCGAACAACGGACGGTGGAAACAGCTGGACGCTTCAAACCAGCGGAACAACACAAACTCTCTGGGCAGTGTTTTTCACAGATCCGAATAATGGAACTGCTGTTGGTGAAAGCGGGACAATTGTTAGAACGACAGACGGAGGTGCTAATTGGATTAGCCAGCCAAGTGGAACGACTTTTCAACTTCGCGGCGTTTGGTTCACCGATGCACAGAATGGGACGGCGGTTGGTGACGCAGGCACGATCGTGCGAACGACCGACGGCGGAAACAGCTGGCTCCCTCAAACAAGTGGAACCTCGAACTTCCTCTTCGGCGTTTCCTTTGTCGATTCGAATACGGGAACAGCAGTCGGCGGCGCGTGCGGAATCGGCGGGGAAAGCACCATTCTCAGAACGACTGATGGCGGCGGCACGTGGATACCACAAGCCAATCCAGGCACCGTTTGTCTTTTCAAAGTCTCGATGACAGACGCCAATACCGGAACCGCTGTCGGCGATGGAGGCCTGGTTCTCAGAACCACCAATGGTGGCGGTAACTGGGCGCTTCAAAACAGCGGGACGACCAAAACCCTTTACGGGGTTTCGTTCACCGACACAAACACCGGAACGATTGCCGGCTTCGAGTTGGGCGGTACGGGCATTATTCTCAGAACGACCGATGGCGGAAACACCTGGGTTGAACAAACGAATTACACACTGCCGCAAGGCGCGAACGCGTTCTACGCCGTGTCCTTAAGCGATGCGAACACCGGCACGGTTGTGGGCGACGCTGGCATAATCCTGCAAACCACCGATGGCGGAGAACAGTGGAACAGTCAGCCAGTTGTTACCTTCAATTTTTTGTATGGCGTTTCATTTACTGACGCGAACACGGGAACAGCGGTTGGTTATGAAAATCCCGATGGCATGATCTTACGCACAACCGATGGCGGTAACAGCTGGGCACGTCAAAGCAGCGGAATAGGCGATCCCTTTGCTGGCCTTAACTTTTTCGGTGTGCATTTCATTAACGCCAACGTTGGAACTCTCGTAGGCCAGGAAGGCATCATCCTTAGGACAACAGACGGTGGCAATAATTGGATTCAACAGAACGCCGACACGACCGACTGGCTTTATGCCGTCCACTTCACCGACGAAAACCACGGGACTGCTGTCGGTTTTCTTGAGGGAAAAATTGCCAGCACAACGGATGGTGGACAGACCTGGAGTGTGCAATCCAGCACGGCAACCGGGCTGCTCGGCGTTTACTTTACGGATAACAACACGGGGACGGTCGTTGGCAACGATGGTGTGATACTCAGGACGACAGACGCCGGCCAAACCTGGACCCCCCAAACAAGCGGTACACTCAATCAACTCCGAGCTGTTTGGTTCGCGGATGCTAACACGGGCACAGTTGTAGGTGACCTTGGAACAATCTTAAAAACGACCGATGGAGGACAGACCTGGGCTAGCCAGGTTAGCGGTGTCTCTGAGATCCTTTTAGGAGTTTCCTTTACAGATCCATCCAATGGAACAGCAGTTGGACAACTCGGGACAATCGTTAGAACGACTGATGGCGGACAGAACTGGACTCGTGAGGAAAGCGGCACAAATCAGGACCTTTATAATGTTGTTTTCACTGGGCCAAACACCGGAACCGCGGTGGGCGCCTTCGGCACGATCCTTAGCACAGTCGGTCAAGGGCCTACGCCAACTCCAACACCAAGCGTAACACCGAGTGTTACGCCCAGAGCGACCCCGAGGCCACGGCCAACTCCGCGCCCTCGTCCGACACCGCCGCAATAATCAAATCGTGACTGTAAACCGTGGACCGACACAATTTTTCAAGTCGACTCCTTCGGGGAAATCCATTTCTGCGAGATAGCACGAAGATATGATGAAATTACTAACAGCACTCTTCGCCGTCGTGATCAGCGCGGCTAGGCTTGGCGCGGCCAACGATAGAACGACTAATACGTTCATCGAAACCTACGATGATGGGACTGATATAGGTTTGTGGCATTGCAGCGTTGCTGTGCCACGAGATCTTGAAACCAGTGGCGGAAATCCCGGAGCTTATATTCAGCAGGGTGGCTTCAGCACTTCCATACCAACATGGGCGAGTATCTCGACGCGTTTTCAACCGGGAGTTCCCGATCCATATAAGAATGACAGCATTTATACCGGCGACTGGACCACGCTCGGTGTTACCAGCATAAATGTCGACCTGAACGTCATTCAAGTTGCCACGTGGGCAACCGATCGCGCAGTCACGCTCCAGTTGCTACAGATGGATGATACAGGGTTTACAGTTACGTACGACGCGACGTACACGTTACCTGATCTTCCGGAGCCGCCAGTCGGCTGGCAGACATACTCATTCCCTGTTGATGCCAATTCCCCGACCATACCAGCGGGATGGGTATTTACACGTGGCGATGGAACGCCGGGCACGGACGCAGAATGGTCTCCGTTTCTTCATCGTGTTGACTTGACCAGCGTCGGCTTTTACAAGCCTGGCTTCGCTTATCCCAGTCTCGGCACGTGGATTCTGGGGATCGATAACGTTGAAATCGACTTCCAAACGGGTCCGACGCCGACGCCAACTGTTACGCCTAGCGTTACACCAAGCCCAACCTCCACGCCAACTGCGACTCCAAGAGTAACTCCGAGACCAAGACCGACTCCACGTCCTCGCCCCACAGCCACTGGGTAGTTAGCCATTGCGGACGAGCTGTAGCCGCGGTCGTTGGCCGCGGCTGCCTTTGCGGTGTTGTAAAGTAGCGCGAAGATTTGCGCTTGTACTCGCGATCGAACTCCACATTGCGCAACATTGACACCTGCAACGGTGTCGACTAGCATCCCCGTCCGCGAGCGCTCCTCCACAATCCGACTCCGCGGAACCTCGCTGAGATTCGCGCACGTAACAGTTTCGTTACTTTTTCCGGCGCGAACGGGAACTTTAGCGCCTTTTCGCGCGCAGATTTTGCTTGTGTTCGTTTGAAACGCCTGCGCAGTATCGCGGCCCCGACATCGAACCCCAGAGCGTCAGCTGCGGTTGGCTGTCAATCCCACAATGAAATCCGCGAACCTGGCGTGCAGAAAAGAAGGAATAAAATCATGAAACGATTGAGCACAGTATTAGGGCTAACTTTTTCGCTGGCTGCGACATTTGCAATTGTGTTTTTGTCGCAAGCTGAATCCGGCAACAAACGCCCGACTACAACCCAACAAAAAACGTCCGCGAAACACGAGATCCACGTCACGGATCAAAACGGCAACCCCGTTGTAAGTGGCAGGCCATCGGGCACGGGTCAGATCGTCGATGTCCAGGTTGGACCGGCGTTCGCCTTTGATCCAAGCACAGTCAACATCAATGTCGGTGATACCGTGCGTTGGACTTGGGCTGGCAGTGGCCACAGCGTCACCAGCGGTCCTCCTTGCGAAGCAGATTCGCAATATTGTTCCCCTGACGACCAGGCGTGTGCTTCAGGAATTCTTTCCAATACGGGCACCGTTTACACCCACACTTTCGACGCACCTGGCGTCTACGATTATTTCTGCGCTGCGCATTGTACGTTTGGCATGGTTGGCACGGTTAACGTCTCGGGCGGTTGCGCACCATCCGGCTGGACGGCCGGCCCGGACTTACCGAGCGTCGGAACGCGTCTCGTGGGAGTCTATTTCCAACCTAACGGAAAGTTTTATGGAATGGGCGGTCGCAGTTCCGATCTGGCAGGAAGCGACTTCACCAACCCATTCGAATACGATCCAGCCGCCAACAGTTGGACCATCAAGTCGGCGACATATCCCGATAACCAGGTGAACAACATGGCGTGTGGCGAGCTCACCGTAGATGGAACGTCGTACATCTACTGCGTAGGCGGGTCGGCCGCGGGCGCGACCACAGCTACAGCTCGCGTTTTCCGCTACGACCCTGTTGCCGATACGATCGAGACTCTCGATCCCGGTGATGACTGGCCCGGAGATATCCTCGGGACCGTTTTGCCCGGTGGTTTTACTGTGCTTAATAACCGCCTTTACATTCTTGGCGGGTTTAACATCAACGTATCTTCCACTAACGAGATCTGGGAGTTCGATCCTACAGTGGGAATAGGAGCCAAGTGGACACAGAAAACAAACACGCCGGTTGGAATCATGTATGCGCCTACATGCGCAATCGATGGCACCATCTACGTCGCGGGGGCATCGGATTTCGATACGGTCGGTCTCGTAGTGATCGACACCACCAACTCGTTCAGCTTCGATCCTGTGGCGAACACGATTGGCTCAATAGCCGCAATACCACGAGCTACCGGAGAAACGAGAGCGCTTACTTTCAATGGCCAAATGTATGTCATGGGCGGCGGCAGAGTCGCGCCGAATCCTTCTAACGAGGTGGACATCTACGATCCGGGTAGTAACACCTGGACGACGGGCGACCCATTCGTCATTGGACGTCGCAATTTCCCAACCGATACCGATGGCACCAGTCGCATCTGGCTCGCAGGCGGCTACGATAGTACGGGGGTCCCGGTGGCTTCGATGGAGATCTTCTGCGCAGCAGGCGCGCCGACGCCTTCGCCCTCACCGACGTCGACAATCACCCCACCAGTGTCGCCGACACCAACAATCACGCCGTCCGTGACGCCCTCGGTTACTCCAAGCGTGACGCCGTCGGTAACGCCTAGTCCGTCACCAACACCTACCGGTCCTCCGGTATCGCCGACGCCTACACCAAGAGTTACGCCACGGCCACGGCCAACACCGTTCCCGCGCCCCACTCCGTAACTGGCACGCGGCTACAGCGTTCGTAGCGATTGAAACAGGTTATCAGCCGGCATCATTGATGCCGGCGAGGTGGCTCGCTTTGCTTGTCGCCTCATTCGTTCCAATCGATTAGCAAAAGAGGCCGACCGCGGTGGAGCGTGCGATTCACCTGATGGGTGAAACGTTGTGGTCGAAAACGAATTCCGGGGGTTTTGCGATTGTGGATCGGCATGACGCTGTGCGCTGCCACCGGACTGTTTTCGGCTGCGGCGCAAGGAACTACGCCGACGCAATTGGAAGTCATCACTACCTTCGCGCCGGTCGTCGAAAAGGTGGCGCCGAGCGTGGTCACTGTATTCACAACTCAAACGGTGTCTCGAACAAGGGCGCCGCTTCCATCTTCCGATGACATGCTACGCCAATTCTTCGGAGGACAAGTTCCGCAACAGCAAGGCAAGCAAACGCTGCAAGGCCTCGGCTCAGGGGTAATCGTTAGCGCCGATGGATACATTCTAACTGCTAATCATGTCGTCTCCGGCGCCGATGAAATCATGATCGGCCTTGGAACGGACCTGCGAAAATTGAAAGCAAAAAAGATCGGTACTGACCCGGGCACCGACGTTGCTTTGCTTAAGATCGACGAGAAAAATCTGCCCGCCATAAGCTTTGCTGATAGCGATAGAGCCCGGGCGGGCGACCTCGTGCTCGCTGTTGGTAATCCATTTGGTCTGCGGCAAACCGTCACCATGGGAATCATCAGCGCCATCGGTCGTGGCGGCGTTGGCATCGTTGATTACGAAAATTTCATTCAGACCGACGCGGCAATTAACATGGGCAACTCGGGCGGCGCGTTGGTCGATACCAAAGGCGAATTGTTAGGCATCAACACGGCAATTTTCAGCAGGAGCGGAGGTAACCAGGGAGTCGGTTTCGCGATTCCCGCGAATCTTGCGCGCGATGTGATGCAAAGTCTGCGCGAAAAAGGTCGCGTTGTGCGCGGCTACATCGGCGCGTCCGTACAAACGCTTACGCCTGAGTTGGCCGAAGCAATGAAGCTCAAGGGTCAACCGACCGGTGCTTTGGTTGGTGAAGTCGCACCAAGAACACCCTCGGAAAAGGCGGGACTGAAGACTGGGGACATAATCACCACAGTGAACGGGAAGAAAATAACGGATGCGCGTGAGTTGCGTTTAATGATTGGCTCGATGGCGCCCGGCACGAAGGCGCAACTGCAAGTGAATCGCGAAGGTCAGACCAAAATGTTCGAGCTCCAGCTCGCTGAGATGCCTGCGGGTGTAACCACGGAAGGCGGTCCTGAAGCGTCGCCTGAAGAGAGTGCGCAGCCAGAGAAAACGACTGTGTTTGCGGGCGTCGCAGTGGCGGATATCACCAATGAAATTCGCAGCGCGCTCAATCTTCCGAAGGAGATTGAAGGGCCGGTCATCGCAGAGATCGATGCGGACTCGCCCGCTGGGAAAGCCGGTTTGCGCGAAGGGGACGTCATTCAGGAAGTGAACAAGCAGCGCGTTCGGAACGCGAAGGACCTTGTGGCCATCACTAAAACCTTGAAACCTGACGAGAAGATTTTGATACGCGTCTACAGCCAGGGCCGCAGCGGCTACGTCGCGCTGCAGCCGAAATGATGTTGTAACGCAGACAATTCTGTCTGCGCAACGGATGATTCCATTCGTACCAAAATTCGCAGGCAAGATTGCCTGCGTCACGGTTCAAATATCCAAGAGTACCTTCCCCCTCCAGCTGCCACCGTGTTGCTCAACAGAAAAATTGTGAAGTGTGACCGCTTTTACATCTGCGCGTTGTTGATGACGTGTCGGATCCACTTGTTCGCCAGCAACTGTCGCTTTCAAAAAGTGTCCTTCGTTCTTCCGGTCGATTTGCATCGCCCGGACCCGCAATAAAAGGCGGCTGGTATCTTTGAAATAAATAAGCTCCTGCAAAAAATCGAAGAGCAGCATCTCAACGCTGTCGCTGGCGAGTTCGATTTGTCGCGTTTCACGAAACTCGATTGATTCGAGATTATCGATCATAACGTTCATCGTCGCGTCGGCAGCCGCTGTAAACAATTCCGGTAAATCACACCCCGTCGCTTCAAACGCAATGTCCGCGGTTCCGATATCCTCGAGATAACGATAGGGCATGTTCTACATTCTAGTCTGGCTTATCGCTCCCATTATAGGCTATCGGCTCTTCGAGCAGCGGCACCAGCAAGGCGTGGTTAGGCACGCTGACATTCCGTTAGCGACCTGGTAATCGCTTCTCTTTCTGCCAAAACGCCTTTTCCAATGAAAACGAGCTGAGTTTCGTCTGCTTGGAAAGGTTCCAATTCCCAGCGACCCACCACAAAATTGAAGAGCTGTACGCCATCCGGAAGCCGGATGAATCCCTTCGCCCGAATCACCTTTCCCGGGAGTCTGCCCACAAAGCGTTCGAAGCAATCGCGCGAGAAAGTCTTGTCGGAATTAAATGCGAAGGACTCGAACTCTGGCTGATGTTCATGCCGGGGTGGCGCGGCTCGCTCCTCGCGGCCAATGCCGAACAGAAGTTCCGGATCGATTCGGCAGCGCACCGTGCGAATGATTGCCGCGGTTGGATTAATTTCGCGCAGTTTTTGTTCGAGCGACGCGATGTACTTCGCATCGACAAGATCAACCTTGTTCAAAAGCAAAATGTCCGCGCCTTCGATTTGCACACGTGTTGTGTGACCGAGCTCAGGAAATCGGATCAGCATGTCCGCATCGATGACTGAAACAACGCCATCGAGCCGGCACTGCGGCAGTGCCTCCTGGATGTTGAACACGAGCGCTTCAGGTTCGGCCAGACCGGTGGTTTCGACGATGATGAGTTCGGGCGCAACTTTTTCGATGATTTCGATGACCGCCGCTTCGAACTCCCCCAGCAGGGAACAGCAAACGCAACCGCCGCCCAGTTCCGAAATGCGGACGTTTTTGCCTTCGATGACTCTTGTGTCGATTGCGATCTCGCCGAACTCGTTCATCACGACGGCGATTCTTGCAGGATGCGTGGCAAGGATGTGCCGCAACAACGTTGTCTTGCCACTGCCCAGTGGACCGGTGATGAGTGTGATGGGCCTGCGCGGAATCATGGCACAAAGGATCAGTGATCGGTGATCCGTGATCTGCAATTGAGCGTGAAAAACTGATCACACATCATTGTTCTCTGATCACTAATCGTTTTCATCCCTTCACGTTGCCAATCGGCGTAAATCGCACGACGGGCTTGCTAATTCCTGCGAGCTCAGTCGCAGCGATGACTTCATCGATGTTCTTGTACGCGGGCCCGGCTTCCTCAGCGAGACCCGCCCATGACGTGCTGCGGACGTAAATGCCGCGCGCCTCCAAATCCCGCTGGAGCTGTTTACCATGCCATTGTTTCCGCGCCTTGGTGCGACTCATCGTGCGACCGCTTCCGTGCGCGGTGCTGAAGAACGTTTCTGCGCCTGATGC
>JBKPMH010000240.1:0-15423 GCA_046732035.1 Verrucomicrobiota bacterium | reverse complement strand
GAAAGTACAAGCTTTGAACGATTCATGTTAGATGGGGTTTGTAAATATTAGACACCAAAGGAGTCGGAAAGTCGCAGTTTTTTTACGGTGATCAGAAAATAAATGGACCGGCGGCTTGCATTTTGCTTTTGCAGCCGCCGGTCAACGGAATCGAATCGGATACTAGTCAACTCAAGCCAAACCGATTCGGTCTAGAAGTTCGCGTGGTGATGACGTCGTCAACGACCATTCCATGGCTACTTTGAAAACCGGCAATTGCTGCCCGCGTTTGTGGGCCGATCACCCCATCAACTACACCGTGATAAAAGCCAAGCTCACCCAAGCGGCGCTGCACAGCCGCCACTGTCGCATCGTCGTTGATGTAGCCCGGCTGGTAGTAAGCATAGCTGCCGGGATAACCTCCGTAATACGAATACGGATAACTCCCATAGTATGAGTATGGGTAATACCCATACGACGCAGACCGCCATGACGAGTAGTAGCTGTAATACGGATAACCTGAGCCGCCGTAGTAATAATCACGATCCCCGTAATAGTATCGAGACCCGCCGTAATAACTCCGACCCGCATACCGCTTCTGCGTGTAATTACGGACGCCCGAATAGCGCGACCTATCAACGTACCTGCGGGTACCCGTATAGTTCCCTGTACCCATGTAAGATGAATTAGTACCGCGCTGATATGCCGGCGTCACCTGTGTCGTGCGCGGAGTGATGCGTTGAGTCCGCGAATGCGAGGCCGTCTTCGATTTCTTTTGCGCGCCTAGAACCGGCGATGCAATCAAGACCGTCGCGGCTAGGCTGCTTATCAATGCCAAGCGTTGATTTTTCATAAGGTAATCCCTTTCTAATTTTTCCCGTAACGCCGCTCTCAGCGTAACACGCGCTCCCTGACGGAAGTGCCCGTGGAATTGAACCCTGAGACCGGCGCGATGTACCCATGATTCGTTATTGAACTTTTGCGCGGATGCGCGACGAGCCGATGACCTAGTTAGAATCCCTAAATGCAGAGATTCGGGTCGGTTCCTGCTCGCCACGGCTCGGCAGCTGCGATTATCATCCGAATCAATGAAGATGATGGAGCGCGCTGCGATCCTCGTTTTATCGATCTTCGTCTGGCAGTCGGGCCACGGTTCGGTACCAGCACACAGTCTAAGTCCATCCAGGCAATTCGTAATTTACGGCGCAGATGCGCCGCTGCGGGGTACGATCTCCGAACTGGCAGAGCAGACCAAGAGCAATCTCCTCGCGCTACTCGGGCAGCGCGATGAATGGAAAACCGCCGTGATAATCAATTTGCTGCCGAAACAGGCAAATCTTCCCGAAATTCCGCCGAGCGGCTTGCGCATTACCCAGACCGATTTTGGGACGAAGCTGCAGGTCGATTTGACTGTCGGTCGAAATCTGGATGCTTCGTTGATCGAGCGGCAACTGTTGCGCGCCATTCTGCTCGAGATGATTTATCGAAATGAGAACGATCTCTCACCCGGTGCGAAGCTGGTCGACCCGCCGGACTGGTTAGTGGAAGGGGCGCTGGCGTTAACTCCGGGGCGAGACCCCGAAGTTGTCCTGGGGGCGCTGTCGACGACCGATAAAGCAAAGTCGCTAATGGAATTTCTCGGTCAACGATGCGATCTGCTCGATTCAGCCGGACGCATGCTTTACCGGGCCTATTCCATCGCCCTGGTTCGGTTGCTGGTTGAAGAAGGCGGTCGTTCGCGTCTCGCCAGATACATTGGCAATCTTTCACACGCATCGAACGATCCAGTTGCGGATTTGAAGGCGCAGTTTCCGTCTTTGGGCGGGGATTTGGAAAAAAAATGGAACTCGACAGTTGATCGGCTTACCAAGCGTCGAACTTACCAGTTGCTGACTTTTGCCGAGAGCGAACGACGACTCGACGAATTACTGCGGATCAAAATTGCAGATAACGCGCGGACCAGCGACCAGTCAAGAACAGTCGATTTTAGCGAGCTTGCCCGGCGCAAAGCGTCACGAGATGAGAAAGCTGCGCTCGACAAAATGAGTAAAGGGTTACTGTTGCTTATTGGAACGGCGCATCCGGTTTTACGTCCAGTGGCGCGCGAGTATCAACAGATTGTATCTCTGCTTATTCGCGGGAAGAGAAGAGGAATGGCGAAACGTTTGTCGCGTTTGGATGCTACCCGCAACCAGCTCGCTGCTCGAATGAGGGAGATCGATGATTACATGAACTGGTTCGAAGCGACACAAATGCAAAGGCAGAGCGGTGCTTTTACCGATTATCTCAAGGCTGCGCAGCAATCACAGGTATCGACGCCAGGGCGGCGCGATCCATTGTCGATCTACTTGGATGCATTGGCCGATCATTTTGAGAATTAACGGTGACCTTGAACTGGCGACGCAGCTCGTTGGCCAACAGTTGCCGTGCCCGATTTTGCCGATTATGCTTGAGAGCGCGTTTAGAACGCGCCTTTTTTCATCCCATGCAAAAAATTGGATTTGCTGAGGCCCTGGATTCCATTGTCAGAAGCGACCCGCGCTACCAGCGGGATGCATATGTTTTTTTGCGTGACGCGCTCGATTTCACGACCAAACAGCAGAAAAAAGCAAAAGGTACCAGCATCCGGCACGTCAGTGGACCGGAACTCTTAGAAGGGTTGCGCCAATACGCGCTGAAAGAATTCGGGCCGATGGTCATGACGGTCTTCGACAGTTGGGGAATTCACTCATCCGAGGACATTGGAAATATGGTTTTCAACCTGATCGGTGCCGGGATATTCGGAAAAACCGAGGAGGATTCGATCGAAGATTTCAGGAACATTTATCATTTCGAAGAGGTTTTTGTGAAGCCGTTCGCCCCGGAAAAACCAGTAGTGACCGGGGGTCGGTCCGAGTTGCCGGCTGCCAAGCCTGCCGGGTCAAGAAAGTGACGAGCAGCGACTGATCGCCGGGAACGCTGCTGTCATCGCAAATGGGTCGCCTAACACTAGCAAAGTCTCTCTCAGGAGTTCTATTATTTATGATGGTTAATCTCAAAGCAGCGCCGGTTGAATCTTCGGCTATCATCACGTTTCCTCCGAATTCGGCACACAAATGGATTCTGCCCAACGGGCTGACCATCATTGTGCAGGAAGATCACAGTGCGCCGGTCGCCAGCGTACAGGCGTGGTGCGCTACCGGAAGCATCGACGAGGACCAGCATCTTGGAGCGGGCTTGTCCCATATTCTTGAGCACATGCTCTTCAAAGGAACAAAAACGCGTGGAAAAAATGAGATCGCCCAAAAAATCCAGGACGTGGGCGGTTATATTAACGCCTATACGTCATTCGACCGCACAGTGTTTTGGATCGACGTGCCCAAAGAGGGTGTCACTACCGCACTGGATATTCTGGCCGATGCGATGATGAATTCGACATTGCCGCCCGCGGAGTATCAGAAGGAACAGGAGGTAATCCGGCGCGAATTCGCCATGGGCATGGATGACCCGGATCGCATGGCGGGTCTGCTGCTTTTTTCAACGGCGTATCAGGTGCATCCCTATCGATTCCCGGTGATCGGTGACATTGAAATTTATAACCAGCTCACCCAGGAGCAGGTGATGCAGTATTACAAAACCCGTTACGTTCCGAATAATCTCACCTTCATAATAGTCGGCGATGTCGATGCAGAGAAACTCCGCCAACAACTCACGGACCTGTTTAAGCAATATCCCGAGAAATCGTTACAGCCGGTCTTTATTCCCACGGAACCGCCACAGCTTGGCCGGCGCGAGGTGCACCAGGAATTTGCAACGGAGCTATCGCACCTTTCGCTGGCATGGCACATCCCTGCGGTCACGAACCCAGATGTGCCAGCACTGGATTTGCTGTCGACGATTCTCGGTGAAGGACGGAGTTCGCGGCTCTACCGACGCGTGCGAGAGGAAGCCGGGCTCGCGTTTCGCATTTCAGCGTTTTCCTATACGCCTGGCGATCCTGGGTTGTTCGGTATCGACGCGACGGTCGATCCAAAAAAACGCGAAGCAGTCGAGCAACTCTCCTTGCAGATTGTTGACGAAGTGAAACGCGCTGGCGTCGCTGCGGATGAGTTGGCCAAGGCAAAGAAAATCACTCTCAGTCATCATTTTGGCGCGTTGACTACGATGCGCGGCCAGGCCTCCGACATCGGCTCAAACTGGTTGCTTACGCGCAATTTGAATTTTAGTCGCGAGTATCTCGACGCGATCCAGAAGGTGTCGGTGGATGATATCAAACGCGTGGCAGGAAGTTATCTGACCGAGCAAAACCTGACAGTGATCTCGCTGGATCCGAAGGGCTCGCTGGTCTCCAAAACAGAAGGCCCGAAGCCGGTCGCCGCCGGCGAGATCCAGAAATTTGAATTGTCGAATGGATTGCGCCTTCTGGTTCGCGAAGATCCCCGCCTCCCGCTGGTAGGCATGGGCGCGGTTTTTCGTGGTGGTCTTCTGGCAGAAAATCCGCAGGACAACGGAATCACGCATCTGATGGCGAAGGTGCTCCTAAAAGGCACAAAAACGCGTACTGCCGAGCAAATCGCGAACGAAATCGAAGCGGTTGGCGGTTCCATTTCGAGTGAATCGGGCAACAACAGTTTTGGCGTATCAGTCGACGTGATGAAGCCCGATCTGAAATTGGGCTTGGACTTGCTCTCCGATGTTTTGCTTAACGCGACCATCCCGGAGAAAGCCATCGCACGGGAAAGAGAAATCCAGATCGCCGCGATCCAACAGGAGGAAGAACAACTGACAACGGTCGCGCGCAACATCATGCGACAAGCGCTTTTTCCACAGCATCCCTACGCCCTGCGGTCAAGCGGATCGGTCGAAACGGTTCAGCGTTTGACCGAAAAAGATTTATCCGATTTTCGTGATCGTTACGTGGTGGCCAAAAACGGTGTGATCTACGTCTTTGGCGACGTTAAAGCTGCTGAGGTGAAACAGCTTGTTGAACAGGCGCTCGGCAAGATGAGGCCAGGCACGCTTGCGCTGACTGACGCGAAGCCCTCCACGCCGCTGGGCAAATCGCAGATCGTGGAAAGCCGTAAAGACAAGGCGCAGGGTGTCATCATGGTCGGGTTTCGAGGCGCCAGCCTTTCAAGCCCGGATCGGTACGCGCTGGAACTGATTGACGAAGCCAGCAGCGATCTCGGGTCGCGTTTCTTTATTCGTATTCGTGAGCAAATGGGTCTGGCGTATTACGTCGGCGCAAGCCAGATGCAGGGACTGGTGCCAGGTCTGTTTGCATTCTACCTCGGCACGGATCCGCAGAAGATTGAGCCGGTCAAAACTGCGCTCCTTGACGAAATCCATAAGCTCGCGAACGAGGGACTAAGCGCTGAGGAACTGGCGCGAGCAAAAAAGAAGTTGATCGGGCAGCAAGAGATCGCCAATCAAAGCAACGACGCTTTCGGTTATCATTGCGCGCTCGACGAACTTTACGGACTGGGCTTCAATTACTACAAGCAACTCGAGCACGATGTGAATGCGGTGACGCTTGAAGATATCAAACAAGTGGCTGCGCGATATTTTCGCGATCAGCCGTATGTTTTGGCAACGGTGCGACCTCCGGAAGGTTCACCAGCTGCGAAACAGAAATGAGCCATGGCTGAAGTCCAAAAAACCACTCTGAGCGGCGAGCTTACGCAGCGCTTCATCGAATTTGTGGTGATGCACGCGCAGAATGCAGCCCTGTTCCTGGGTCAGATTCCAAATCCAAAAACCGGTCAGGGCGAAGTAAACCTGGATCTGGCCCGAATGTTCATCGACCAGCTGGCGATGATCCAGGAAAAAACACGGGGCAACCTGACTAGCGAAGAAGCAAAAGTATTGAGCAACGCGCTGTCCAATCTCCAGATGGCGTATGTGGAGGTTGCGCGGGAATCTGGTAGCGCGCGACCTCAGGGCGCGCCAGAGCCGACAGTGCAACGTGAAGGGACAGAAGGACAACCGTCAGCAGGTGCGGCAGACCCAGCTGCGACCCCGAAGGCCGAATCATCAGAGACAATCACGTCCGCTGAGCCAGAGTCAGAATCGCGAAAGAAATTCACCAAGAGCTACGGGTCGTAATCCGTTCGATACGCCGGGGTGCTGCAGCCGGCGTCGTTGATGGTATTTTTCAACCCTAACGCTGGCTGGTGCGCTCGGCGGGTGTGGCGCGGGAACGCGGCTTCGCTTTCGCAGTTTTACGCACCGTAATGGTTCGCTGACCAGCGGCGGAACGAGCGGGAGTGGGCGATGCGTCGGCGTACTTCTTTGTGGTGGGCCAGATCAACCGCCACGGTTGAGTTTTAATTGTCTCGCTGAATTGCTTGATGTTTTCGCCGGCTGGCTGGAGCTCCGTGGTTGCGATCTTTAGTTTTTCCGACGAATTCCGCAGGTTCTGGAGGGTGACCTCGATGTTGTCGTTCTCAGTTAAACTAGTGCTGATCTTTTCAATGTTGGCCAGCGACTGCGACAGCGCGCTGTCCGGCGCGGTCAAATCGACGAGATGTTGGCCGAAGGTCTTGAACTGGCCCAAGGCAAGTGTGAGTTGGGAGTTTTCGTCCGTGAGACGATTTAGATTTTGTGCGGTCTGCTGAAGATCTTTCATCGTATTGGTTGCTTCAGCCGCGACCGGCTTGATGACTTCCAGCATTTTTGCCGCGGCTTCACCTAGATCGGGGGTGCGCTCCCCGGCGAATGTTTCACCATCTGTCGCACGGCCGGAGGCTCCGGTACCTTGCGTAAAATCAATGGCCATATCTCCCAGCAATCCTAGCTGTATCATTCGCGCCTTGGCATCCCGATACACCTTCGCGCTCTTGTCCACCTGGACATCAATGCGCACTTCAAATCTTGGCTTCGCCGGTGCCGGAGAAGGGGCAGAACTCCCGATGTCCTCGACACGTTGTGAGGCCGCGGCAGCTTGCTCGGCCTGTTTTTCTTCTTCCAGCGACACCGGTGAATACAATTTCTGAACCTGTCCAATCTTGCGACCGGCCAGCATGACTGGAGCGCCCTGTTTAATTCCGACTGCGTTATCGAAGTAAATCTTATACGTCACCAGCGGCCGGAATAACCCGGGCGCGCCGAGCAAAACCAGAAGAAAAGCGACTACCGCGATCGTGCCGATCACGAGCAGGCCAGTCAGAATTTCATTTCTTTGTAATTGCATCGAGGGTGCCTTCCAAAATCGGACCTTCAGTGCTCCCGCTTACGAACTGCGCGACCACCGGGTTTTTAGAGTCCTTGAACTCTTCGGGTTTAGCTTCTTCAATAATTTTTCCCTGGTATAACATAGCCATTCGCGTGGCGATGCGAAAGGCGCTGTCCATTTCATGGGTTGCGGTGATCGACGTAACCTTCGATTTCTCGCTCAGGCTGATGATTAATTCGTCGATCACCGACGCAATGACCGGATCCAGGCCGGCCGAGGGTTCATCTAACAGAAGCAATTCGGGGTTGAGTACGAGCGCGCGCGCCAGCGCCACACGCTTTCGCATCCCACCGCTAAGCTCCTCCGGCAACAGGTCTTTGGAATCAGCCATTCCAACAAGCTCCAGTTTTTCATCGACGATTTTATTAATTTCACTCCGCGATTTATCGGCCAGCTCTTCCAACGGCAAGGCAACGTTGTCGCGAACGTTACGTGAACTCAGCAATGCCGAGTACTGAAAGACCATGCCAATGTGCTGCCGCACCCGTTGAAGCTTCCGCCTGGATAGACGTGTGATTTCAAATTGCTTGAAGAAAATCGAGCCGGAATCGGGGCGAAGCGTGCCAAGAATTAATCGCAAAATCGTGCTCTTGCCACTGCCGCTCTGGCCCATGATCACCAGACGTTCCCGTGGCTCGATTTTAAGCGAGACGCCGTCGAGCACTTTCTTTTCCTCGAACCGCATGTGCACGTCGCGCAGTTCGACCATCTCCTGCGGGGTGCTCACGTCGGATAGAACGTAGTATACACGACGTTGTAGAGGGTATCGAAACCGATCACTGCGGTGATTGCAGTGACCACACTAGACGTGGTTGAAGAACCGACTCCAGCGGCTCCGCCTTTCACTGTCAGTCCCCGGTAGCACGCAATTGCGGCGATCAGCAGCCCGAACAGAAAGCTTTTCAAAATGCCGGTTATAATGTCGCGAATGAGCAATGAATCCTTCACAAGATCGAGAAAATAGGGGAAGGCAATACTGAAATAGGCTTTGCAGACCAGGCTGCTGGCGAATATGGCCGCAACGTTTGAGGCCATGGAGAGGCACGGCATCAGTAAGATCAGGGCCAGCATTCGGGGCGCGACCAAAAAGCGCAACGGCCCGATGCCCATGGCCTCAATCGCCTCGACTTCTTCGGAGACCTGCATGGTGCCGAGCTCGGCTGTAAACGCCGCCCCGATACGTGCTGCCAGCATAATTCCAGTCAACAACGGCCCAAGCTCGCGCGTAAAAGCAATTGCAACTAGACCGGGGATCAGCCGCTCTGTTCCGAAACGCTGCAACTGGTAGCCGGTCAGCAGGGCCATAGTCAGCCCAAGAAAAAAAGAAACCAGTCCTACCAGGGGCACGGAATCGACGCCAGCACGTTCAGTATGGCGGAAGAAACTGGCGGCACTGAACGGAACACGGCCGCGCTGAATCCGCTCAAGCGTTTCTTCGAACGTGTTTACAATGAACCAGAACAGGCTGCCTACTTCGCGAAGAAAGTAGCGCGTGATATGGCCGATGCCCTCGGCAATCACAATCGGCGGTGGTTCAGCGTTCGCCATGACGGAGAAGTTGCCCCAGTTCGCCATTGGGAAAAGCGCAAAGTTAGGCCTGGAAGCCGGCTAGCCTGGGGACTCAGCTAAGTTCGCCACGGCGATCCAGTCCTCTGGCGGATTGGCTGCATCCACTTTTGCTCGACGAGTGAAACCCATCGACGGCCTCACCGGCAACCCATTACATTATCCAATGAGATTCGCCGGAGCGTTCGCAGTTAATTGCTTCTTTGCTTTCATGCTCTTTAGTGGAGGCTCAAAAGATTTCTGCGCACTGGCACAGGAGCCAGTCCAGCGCCCGACTTCATCGGAAAAGTCTCCAGATCAACAGCCGAACATGGAAAATCAGAAATTTAGACTCGCGATCCACGGTGGCGCCGGGACTATCGAGCGAAGCAGCATGACTTCGGAGCGCGAACACGAATATCGCGCCGGACTGGAGCGGGCGCTTACGGCTGGTTACGAAATTCTCAAGCGCGGCGGTTCCAGTGTTGACGCAACAGTGGCTGCGGTGCGAGTCCTCGAAAACGACCCGCATTTTAATGCCGGCAAAGGTTCAGTGTTCAACAGCGCTGGAGTAAACGAAATGGATGCCGCGATTATGGATGGTAAGACGCTCGCTGCCGGCGCGGTGGCGTCGTTACAGCACGTCAAAAATCCGATCGGCCTTGCCCGATTGGTGATGGAAAAATCCGGACACGTTATGATGGATAGTGGAGGCGCAGAATTGTTCGCGAAAGAGAATGGAGTCGAGCTCGTGGACCAGAAGTATTTTTTTACCCAGGAGCGCTGGGATGCTTTGCAGAAAATTAAGGCTGCCGAACAGAGTCGTACTAGCGGTGCCGGCAGCAAGTTTTCGATCACGGATCAAGATCGACATGGCACCGTGGGTGCAGTGGCGCTGGATAACGATGGAAACCTCGCTGCAGCCACTTCTACCGGCGGCACGACAAACAAGCGCCCCGGACGTATCGGCGATTCGCCGGTCATCGGCGCCGGCACCTACGCAAACAATGCCACCTGCGCGGTCTCCGGGACCGGAGACGGTGAATATTTTATCCGCGCAACGGTCGCAAGTAATGTTTCAGCTTTGATGGAATATGGTGGCATGTCTCTCAAGGAGGCCGCACAAATTGCATTGGATAAGATGGCCAAACTCGGCGGCGCTGGCGGCCTGATCGCGATCGATCATCAAGGCAACATCGCTTTGCCTTTTAACACCTCGGGAATGTATCGCGGATACACAGATCCAAACGGGAAGTTTGTTATCGAAATCTACCGTTGAAGTGTTTAAGCGTTAGATTGTTGCGGCGTTGAGAGGCTTGAGACTCGAGCGCTTCAACGGTTCAACACTTCACCTGTTTTAACGCTCTGATGCTTCCGCCGTTCTCCGTCGTTATTCCCTGTTTCAATGAAGCGGGGCGCATTGGAGAGACGCTTCGTCTGGCGCTGGAATATCTCACCCGCAACGCGGCGGAGAGTGAATTAATCGTCGTGAACGACGGTTCCACTGATGACACTGCGGCCATTACACGCGAACGATTGAAGGACGCACGAATTGAGACACGTCTGCTCGAGAATTTTCCAAATCGCGGCAAAGGCGCTGCTGTGCGTTCCGGATTGCTCGCTGCACAAAAACCAATCGGGCTGTTTTCCGATGCGGATCTTTCCACGCCGCTGAGGGAGACGCCGAAATTAGTTGACCCGATTGCGAATAACGAAGTCGACATTGCATTTGGATCTCGGGCCCTGGATCGCGGATTGATTGGCGTTCATCAACCGTGGCGACGGGAACAGGCAGGTCGCGCGTTCAATCTGTTGGTCCGCGCCGCGACCGGATTGCCGTTCTGGGATACGCAATGCGGTTTTAAAGCTTTTCGCCTGGATGTTTGCCGCCCGATTTTGGAGGTCGCGCGACTCGACGGCTTCGCATTCGATGTGGAACTGCTGTATCTCGCACAGCACGCCGGATTCCGAATTCGTGAAATTCCGGTGCGCTGGAATCATGCTGAAGGCAGCAAAGTGCAATTTTTCAAGGATAGCTTGCGAATGTTGCGCGAAGTGGTCGAACTGAGGGCGAGAGCATGACGTCGCCGCTCGGATTCTTGTAACTCCTTCGCTGTTCGAAACGTATCGCTGACATGTTTTGGGACGTCGCGTGCTGCGTGTCTCACAGAGTTGCGGCTACAGAAAACGTGCTAGACCTTTTCTTTCTTGTGGCTTCGCCTAAATTGCATGTTCCGCGTTTTGCGGTTTTCCTGCCATGCAATCCTTTCGATTTCAGCCTGTGGTCGCACGCTGGTTCGAGGGGACATTTGGATCGCCAACAGAACCGCAACTGCGCGGCTGGCCAGCGATTCAATCCGGCCGACATGTTTTGATCTCGGCGCCGACGGGTTCAGGCAAAACACTGGCTGCGTTTCTTGCTTCGCTCGACACGCTCTTCCGTGAAAGTGTACAGACTAATTTGCCAGACGAAACGCAGGTCGTTTACGTCTCGCCCTTGAAAGCGCTGAGCAACGACATTCGGAAAAACTTGCAAGAACCGCTCGTTGGAATTCGCGAGTTACTGCATGAAACAGAAGGCCGCGACATTGATGTGCGTGCGGAGGTTCGCACTGGCGACACAACGGCTGCGCAACGTCAGGCGCTAATCAAAAGACCGCCACACATTCTGGTTACTACGCCGGAGTCTCTGTATCTGCTGCTTACTTCTGAATCGGGCCGGAGAATGTTGCGCACGGCTCGAACACTCATCATGGACGAGATTCACGCGGTTGTGGACGATCGGCGCGGCGCGCATCTGGCTCTGAGCGTCGAGCGGTTAGCAGCGTTAACGAAATCCGCATCAGGTGCGGCGCTTCAACGAATCGGTCTGTCTGCGACACAGAAACCAATTGAAGAGGTGGCGCGTTTTCTAGTGGGCGCCGGTTCAGTCGATCAGGCTGACAATCCGGATTGCGAAATCATCGATATTGGTCATCGCCGGGCATCGGATTTGGCGATCGAACTCCCGAAGTCGCCGCTCGAGGCGGTGATGTCGAATGAAGTGTGGACTGAGATCTATCATCGCCTGGCAGAGTTGATTCAGGCACATCGGACCACTTTGGTTTTCGTCAATACGCGCCGAATGGCCGAACGCGTGACGCATCATCTCAGCGAGCTGCTCGGCACAGACGCGGTGACATCGCATCACGGGAGTCTTTCCGCGAAGTTGCGCCTGGATGCGGAAGATCGACTGAAACGAGGCGAACTGAAAGCGCTGGTCGCCACCGCTTCTCTTGAGCTCGGAATCGACATCGGTTCGGTGGACCTGGTTTGCCAGCTCGGAACCACGCGTTCGATCGCCAGTCTCTTGCAGCGCGTAGGACGGGCCGAACACAAGCGTGGTGGTTTGCCAAAGGGACGCATCTTCCCGTTGAGCCGGGATGAGCTGGTCGAGTGCATTGCATTGCTTCGTTGTGTTCAGCGTGGTGAGCTTGATCGCCTGAGCATCCCAGAAAAGCCGCTTGATGTCCTTGCGCAGCAAATTGTCGCCGCAACCGCGGCGGAGGATTGGGACGAAAATGATTTCTTCAATCTCGCCCGTTCGTCATGGCCGTATCGCAATCTTGCACGCGAAGAGTTCGACAGCGTGGTGAAAATGCTGGCCGAGGGTTTTAGTACCAAGCGCGGCCGGCGCTCAGCGTTGATTCATCACGACGCCGTCAATCATCGTTTGCGTGGACGACGCGGCGCGCAACTTGTAGCACTTACATCTGGTGGCGCGATTCCCGACAACGCCGATTATCGCGTGATCCTCGATCCGTCGGAGACTTTCGTTGGCACGGTGAATGAAGATTTCGCGGTCGAAAGTTTAGCCGGCGACATTTTTCAGTTGGGCAATGCGTCGTGGCGAATTCTGCGAGTCAATTCGGGAGTAGTCCGTGTCGAGGATGCAAAGGGCCAGCCACCGGGACTTCCATTTTGGCTCGGCGAAGCTCCAGCGCGCACATCAGAGTTGTCGAATGCCGTATCCGATTTTCGAATGGAGATTGAAGCGAAACTGGCTGATGGGCAAAATCCCACCGACTGGCTCACTCAGGAAATGCAATTAGCGCCTGCCGCTGCCCAGCAGTTAGCCGACTATTTCTCGCAAGCGTATCGTTCTCTTGGCGCAATTCCCTCACAGCAAACTTTGGTGATGGAGCGCTTTTTTGATGAATCGGGTGGGATGCAGCTGGTGCTTCATTCTCCATTCGGCAACCGGATCAATCGCGCGTGGGGACTGGCGTTGCGAAAACGCTTTTGCCGGTCGTTCAATTTTGAGCTCCAAGCAGCCGCCACGGACGACGCGATTGTGATTTCGCTCGGCACGCAGCATTCATTTCCGCTCGAAGAGGTCTTTCGTTATCTGAACTCGAAAACGGTCCGCGATCTGCTCATTCAGGCATTGCTCGATGCGCCGATGTTCACCATTCGCTGGCGCTGGAATGCCACGCGTTCACTGGCTGTGCCTCGTTTTCGTGGCGGCACAAAAATCCCCGCGCCACTACAACGCATGGAATCAGAAAATCTTTTAGCGGCAGTTTTTCCCGATCAGCTTGCATGTCTGGAGCACATCGTAGGCGACCGCGAAATTCCGGATCATCCGCTAGTCAGGCAGACCATCGATGATTGTTTGACCGAAGCGATGGACATTGACGGGCTGGAAGAACTGTTGCGAAAAATCGAACGAGGCCAGGTCCGCTGCATTGCTCGTGATTTGCCGGAACCATCGCCGTTTGCCTCTGAGATTCTCAACGCGCGACCGTATGCCTTCCTGGATAACGCGCCTTTGGAGGAGCGCCGGACCCAGGCCGTATACACACGACGCGCGTCGGATCGCAACGGCAGCGAAGGGCTTGGAGTTCTCGATGCGGCAGCAATCGAGAAAGTCCAAAAAGAAGCATGGCCCGAAGCAACGAATACTGATGAACTGCACGACGCGTTGATGTTGCTGGGCGTGATGACTGAGGAAGAAGTCGCACTTTGCACGCGTCATGACGGAAATGGCGCGTCCGCTGAACATTTGCTGAAACAACTCCCTGCTGCCAATCGAGCAACAAAGCTCCGATTGGCGGAAAAAAGTTTTTGGGCCACTGCCGAACGGCTTTCAATGATTCAGGAGATTTACCCCGAATCGCAGGTTGAGGTTCAATTGACCCTCCCTGACTCGATGCGCGGAGACACCTGGGAACGTGCGAACGCCATTCGCGAGCTGCTTCGCGGTCGAATGGAAGTTTGTGGACCGATCACCGTTCGTGAGCTGTCGGATATATTGATATTGCCAGCATCAGAAATTGACGTGGCTTTGCTGGCACTCGAAGCGGAGGGTTTTGTACTGCGCGGCAAATTCCGACCGCACGTGGCGGAACAGGAATGGTGCGATCGACGTTTGCTGGCACGAATTCATCGACTAACGATCGATCGATTGCGTGCAGAAATTCAGCCCGTTTCACCGCACGATTTTTACCGATTTCTGTTCGCATGGCACCGCGCTGATGCGGAACACCGTGTCGAGGGCTCTGAGGGATTGCAGTCGATTCTCGAACAACTAGACGGTTGCGAGTTGCCCTTAGCCGCGTGGGAGTCCGCCGTTCTCGCTGCGCGTGTTGAGGAATACGATCCTGAATGGCTCGATCGGCTTTGTTTTTCGGGCCGGATTGGTTGGGGACGCTTGAGCGCGCCGCAAAACCCAAACGCGCGCACGAGCGCTCCGTTACGAACCAGCCCAATCGCGCTTTATCAACGCGAAAACCTGCGGCATTGGCTGAAGTTGACCCACGCAAATGCCCCGATGGAACTTTCCGTCGACGGACGAACGCTGTTCGAGACACTCGCGAACAGCGGGGCGCTGTTCTTCAGCGAACTGGTGCGTCTCAGCGGACTAATGCCTTCTCAAGTTGAAGATGGTTTGTCGCAACTTGCCGCGCTCGGCCTGGTAACTTCAGACAGCTTCGACGGAGTGCGAGCTTTGCTGGTGCCGTCAAATAAGCGTCCGACGTTTGGTAGAAATGCTGGAAAACGGCGACGGAAAACAAATCTGGCCAGCATTGAATTTGCCGGGCGTTGGTCATTGCTGCGGACCGACGTTTCGTCTCAGCCATCCGAAAACGGAACGGAAAGCTCCGCGCGCGAGGCCGCTGTTGAGAAATTCGCTCGAGTCTTGCTGCATCGATACGGAGTTGTGTTCCGACGTTTGCTTGAGCGCGAGAGCTTCCCGGTTACCTGGTACGAATTGGGACGAATTTATCGTCGATGGGAAGCGCGCGGCGAGATTCGCGGTGGTTATTTCGTGGGAGGAATCGGCGGCGAACAATTTGCTTTGCCTGAGGCCATTGGGCTGTTGCGTTCTATTCGCAAGTCCCAGTCAAATGGCGAACTGATTACATTAAGCGGTGCGGATCCGCTAAATTTGCAAGGTATTCTGACGCCGGGAGCGCGAATCGCTGCGCTCACGTCGAATCGTATTTTGTTTTTTGCTGGATTGCCGATAGCCGCACTAGAGGCGGGAGAGATTCAAAAACTGATGGATACACCAGTGGCTGATCCACAAATCGAGAGCGCCCTGAGAATCGGGAAATTGCGACCCTCATTGCGAGCCTATTACAAATGACAAGCGGCGCAGTTCCGTATCCGCTTCGCTGTGCGAAGGCGCAAGGCTTGATCCT
>JBKPMH010000239.1:0-4093 GCA_046732035.1 Verrucomicrobiota bacterium | reverse complement strand
TCGTAGTACTCGTTCGTGTAATAGAAGGTGCACTCGCCCACCGGATCAACGGTTAAGTCGCTGTAGTCGCCCCATCGGCTGTCGGTGCCAATCTGGCTGCCGGTGCCGTCAAAAAGGTGTTGTTCACCGGTCAAGATGTTTGGGGGGTCGGTAACCAGACGTCCCGCATACCGGATTTGCGGGTTAATCGTGCTGCTGGAGGCGCTGAAACCAAGTACCTGGTCTCCTAAGTGATCCGACGCGATGCTGCCCATCCACCGCCAGGTGGTATCGGGCTGATAGGTGGCTTCCTGAAAGAGCGTCCAGTTTCCCGGAAGGGTGCGTTCCACTTCAAACCATCGAATGCCCGCCACGGCGTTAGCACTGACGGTATAGTTGTCGAGCAGCGATTCGCGACCGCCAGGGAACATGCGATAGGCGTTTCGGAACATCAACCGATCGGCGACAGCGTCCAGATTGGTGGCTGAGTCAAGTTGGGGCACGCAATCCCGGGTACTTGGGCAAAGCGCGGTAAAGGCCGACGCCGGCACTGTGGCCTCCAAAGTAAAGGTGGTATTCGCCGGATTGATGAAGTCCGCATGAAACGCCCAGATCTTATGAACGAGAGGGACGCCCTGGGGCCATGCC
Source organism: Verrucomicrobiota bacterium (assembly GCA_046732035.1). Taxonomy (GTDB): domain Bacteria; phylum Verrucomicrobiota; class Verrucomicrobiia; order Chthoniobacterales; family UBA10450; genus Udaeobacter. The sequence goes on along the minus strand of JBKPMH010000239.1, from coordinate 3,466 downwards.
ACAAAATGGTTGGGATCATTGACTGGCGGCGGACGGCTGCTATCCAGATCGGAGGGTAGGAAGGTCTCCTCGCTGGGCCCGCCTGTGATACCGAGCGTTTGCCCCGTAGCGGATGGATCTCCCACGAGCATTTTCATGCGGTCGAACACAAAAGCCTGCGGCCCAAGAAACGCGGTGTGTGCCATGTCAAAAATATCGGCAGCCATATAATAGCCATCCGGCCACACGCCTATCTTGGGATTATCGAGGTAATCGCCGGTGAGATGAAATTGGTAACGATAGTAAGCCCCGGTGGCGTCGCCCGTCTGAGAAACAGCGATACACTCGTCCATCGGGACACTGGCGCCGGTAGGAATGGCAGACTGGCTCACAACCCAGCGGTCCGCGAGTCGATCATAGTTTACCACCGGGTGGCCGCTGCCATCAGTCTCACAGACCCCACCAAACCCACCCCACAATGAGCGGATGGCAACAGGGCCAAACACCGATACACCTGTAATTTTATCCCACACCTGGATGGCCTCATTTACCATCTGCACGTACTGCGTCTTACCCACCTGGCCATTTGTATCCGGCGGCGCGCAGTTGCAGTCGACGCCGGGGAAAGCAATCCCGTCCCAAGTCAGAATTGGGCTGGGGACAGTGGGCGTATTAACCAGGGGCTGAAAGAAACTGTCTTGAACCACCGGGTCACGCCCGTCTTGGTGTTGATGCGGGATCTTCGGGGTAAGCGTCGCTTCTTGCTCTGCTCTTAAATTTTCGCGAGGCAGCCATTCCAGTCGCTGCTCCCGCAGCGGCCGCGAGGCGTCCGCGTGCGCGGCGGGGATAACGATAATTTGGCCTTGTTGTTGAAGTTTAGATTTGTGAGCTTGTGCCTGAACTCCATTTGTCTTGGCAGACGCGTCCGAGAACGTGCCAAGAGCGAGCAGTGCCAGAAGGACGCCGAGCAGAACAACAAACATAGCGATTAAAACACGAAGGTTAAAGAACGCGAATTGTGAAGTGGATTTTTTTTTCATTGGATGGAGTTGAGGCTGTGTCCCAACAGTGGAACGCGAACGACCTTCCTTGCTGACTTACATCGCGACGACGCTAAGGGGTTTGTCGTTGGATCAGATGAAATACTGTCAGCTCTTCTTAAACTGAAGAGGATCATGCACGAATTAGCGCTATCAGCGCTCCTTGGTGACAACACTAGCTGAGATCGGTCCAATGTTAACTTTTCGATGGTCTCTAGGGCGTTGGGCGAGGATGCGGAGTCGGACGTATACGCGGCGTCACTCTAGGCGTGGCAGTAGGTGGCGGTGTCGTCGATGGCGTGGGCGTCATCGATGGTGTCCCGCTTGGGGTTGGCGAAGGTGGAACGGAAGGCGTTGCTGACGGTGTCGGAGTGGGCGAAGGAGCTGGCCCCCCCGCGCAGAAGATCTCCATCGACGCTACTGGGACGCCAGTACTGTCATAGCCACCTGCCACCCAGATGCGGTTGGTGCCGTCAGTATCGGTTGCGAAGTTGCGCCGCGCAGTGGTGAACGGGGGGACCGGCGAGTCAGTTGTCCAATTGTTAGTGCCCGGGTCGTAGATGTCCACCTCATTCGATGGATTGGGTGCAACTCTGCCACCACCCATCACTAACATTCGGTCATTGAAGGTTAAAGCACGTGTTTCCCCTGTGGCCCGCGGTATCGCCGCTATCGAGCTAGTGGTGTTAGCCGTAATGTCGAACTTGAACGAGTTAGTGGTGTCGATCACCGCGCCTCCGACGTAATCGGATGCTCCTGCCACGTAGATGAAGATACCATCCGGTCCGTATATCGTGCAGGTGGGCGCATACATCACTCCCATTGGCGCGTTCACTCTCTGTGTCCATTTAGCGCCTACCGCTGCAAAAGGATCAAACCGCCAGATCTGGTTGATCGACGCCACGTTGATGTCGAACCCGCCCAGTATGAACAGATCGGGGTAGAGCGCAAGCCCGTCACGAAACGCTAGCGCAAAGCCACCAGGCAAGATCGTGCCTGAGCTGTTGCCAGGCCAGTTGTCTTGCGCATCGAGAGTCTCGATGACGTCGGTGACCGGATCGTAGCGAAACACGCGAGCGGTAGCCGTAGCCTCGCCCGCTGCCGAACCACCTATACAGTAGATAGCGTTGGGCAACAAGCCGGTGATCGCACCGCAAGCCATGTTGTTCACTTGATTGTCTGGGTAAGTGGCCGCCTTGATAGTCCAGGTGTTTGTATTGGGATCATATTCGAAGGGATGCGTGAAATCGCTGCCTGGCAGGTCGGACGAGCGACCGCCCATGGCGTAAAACTTCCCATTCTGAGGGAAATAGACGCCAACCATGCGCACGGCGGGACTTGGGAGATCCGCTCCGGCTTCCCAACTACCCGGCGTGCAAATTATCCCGGTTGGGTCTTCCTGTAGCGGTGGCACGCCGGTCTGGCGCTGGCCAAGTGCGAATGGGATCACGCAGACGGCCAGAAGCAAAAGCAGGAAAAGCGCACTTCGACGAACGTGCGCTTTAATGGTGGCGTTAGTTTGTTTTTTCATGAATTGGATTTACTATTTACGTCGCTTGTGTGAACGAGTCTTTCGTTCATGGTTTACCCTGCGGGAAGAGGGTCAGGTGGAACTCAGGAGGACGCCTAACGAACTTAGCGCGGTCTCATTGAGGCAATATCCCCGTTTTTTGTCAATACGCAGAATTGCGTACGAAGCGCGGGAAACTAAAGTATCGAAGGGGAGCGGAGCGTCATCGATTGAGCGCTCGGACTGGACAACTGCCTTTGAATCACCTGATTTCGTGTCAGATGTTACTGCTGGCCATCATTCGGCTTAGCCGGACTCTCTTGTGGTGTGCGTGTCTCTTACAAACCGGTCAAAATGTTACGAGTTAAGAGAGATTGCGCCGGGCGGCAGCGTTAAAACTGAGCAATGCTCACGTGCCGAAAAGTAAAGAGTTGTCGCCGCCTCCGCCCGAAGACGTTTCGTGCAATCGCGTTCACTCGGCAGCCGCGGATTGCTACTCCGTAGAACGCGGCAGCATCGAACTACGTACCCGCCTAAATCCGTGCCTTAATAGTAGATTTCCGCGGGCGATTCGGAGACTTAGCAAATTCTCCAGCAGCCGCGCGCTGATTGAAACGTGCGATCTGTGCTCGGAGAATGTAGCAGCGTCCGCAAATGTTAACAGTTAAGGTGGCTTGATATTCAGCCAGGTGCTCACGCTTTACACCACGCCGGTCGGTTTACCTCTATTTCGATTGGTTGCGCGAATGGTGGCAAACCCGGCGGCGCCACGCCCTGGTCCGGCAGCAAGCAGTTCTCGGCTTGCCCGATACCGTTTAATAAAGCCTCGACCTGGAAGGTGGAGCGATTCACACCGATGCTCCACTCACGCTCTATTTCCAAAGAGGGAGTCAGCATCCACTTTAAGTAGCACCGCAAAATCCCGCGCACGCGCAAT
>JBKPMH010000238.1:0-5549 GCA_046732035.1 Verrucomicrobiota bacterium | reverse complement strand
CAGAGTTGGACAAGATTCCCCTTCTCTCAAACGCGCGTGGAGGAGGATGATCGCACGGATGCACCGGTCAACAAGTGGCCGCCTGCCTGACCTGCTCAGATAGTCAGACCAGTAACGCTCGTCAAGGAGCTTCTACTTTCTTCGTCTCAACGCGAACTGCGTATTCGCTTGGTTTTAGCCCCCGCCCTGCTCGCTGCGCGTACACCTGCGTAAATTCAGCGCCAAACAGCAGAATTTGGGATGAATAATAGACCCAGAGCAAAAGAGTGATCAGAGAACTGGCTGCTCCATAAGCGGACCCGGCAGCGCCACTGCCGAGGTACAACCCCAGCAGCCATTTGCCGATCCCAAAGAGGATCGCGGTCATCACCGCGCCTATCCAAACATCTCTCCATTGAACTTTAACATCCGGCAGGAACTTGAAAATCATCGCCAACAGCAGAACGACCACTGCAAAATCAAAGATCAAATAGACGGTCAACGCGATGACAATTCCTCCCGGCAACACCGATTGTACGTAGTGGCTGAATCCTTTCAGCAGCGCTTCGATAGTCAGCGATACCAGCAACAGAAAACAAATGCCTGCAACCATGGCGAACGAAAGAAACCGGTTGCGCAAGAATCCCCAGATACCGAGCCCGGGCTTTGCTTTAACGCCCCAAATTGTGTTTAACGCATCTTGCAGCTGACCAAACACACCGCTTGCACCGAAGATGGCAAGAGCAATACCGATGATCGTGGCCAGTGTGCTTTTGCCGGTCTGCGACGCTTTCTGAGCGATGTTCTGTATTACCTGCATGGCGCTTGCATCCAGAAAATAGCTCATTTGCTGGGTGAGCTTGTCCCAGGTGCCTGCCGGATCATCGCGAAAAATAAATCCAACGATTGCCAGCAGGACGAGAATCAGCGGCGCCAGGGAGAAAACTGTGTAATAAGCAAGGGCGGCGCCAAGTTGGGGTGCTTTATCCTGTAACCACTCCTGAAACGTTTGTTTTAGCAGACTGTAAGCCTTGCCAACAAACGATTGTGCGGTGTTTGAGTCGCTGTGCCGTACCACAAAAACCTTCTAAATTAGGAATTCGCTCGATGTCGTGCGCCTGGTTGTCGCAAACTCACCACCTGCATCATTTACCGGGCACAAGAACCGTGAGGGCGCGCGGAACGAATTCGATCTCGGCGTGAGTACCTAGATCGATGTTTTCTCCGTCGAGCGTAGCGGGAATTTCGGTGCTTGATTGAACAGCTAATCGCCTTGTTCTGGTGAGTTGTACCTTTTCGTCGTCGCGCCATTTACCGAAAGCAGCTGCTGTAGCAAGTCTGATTACTTCAGCGGCGCTTTCGAAACCGATGGCTGCGACCTCTAGGGCCTGTTCGGAAGCAGACAGCTCTTGCGAGACCAGCGGACAGATCACAACGAGGATTTCGGCTTCGCCTTTTACTTGATCTGAAATGTCGTAGTGCAGCTTCGTTCCGAACATGTTTTTGAGGGCTACGTTTCCCTTTTCAACGACATCAACCACATCTCCATCCCGTACAGCTTCGCGGGCTTGGGCCCAGAGAGCGGCTGTGCCCACAATCGCAGCCACAAGAAACTGTTTGTTCCCCAGTCGGCCGGCTGAAAGTTCTCTTGTTGAAGGCGCGGTGAGCGTGCTTTCCAGGGCCTCTTGCCAGCGAACGTCGCCGTACAATGCCCGCGGAAGCATATTCATCGTTCCTCCTGCAAGGGGGATAAGATATGGGGAAGTTTCCGAGCAGGTCTCTGCTGCTCGGCGAATGGTGCCGTCGCCTCCGAGAACGATGAAGATGTCCAACCTATGCTGGGCAGCCTCCGCCCCGAACTGCTCCATCTTGTTGCCTTCGCCACACCATATCTTGGGGCTGGAGGCGCCCATACGGGTGAGAATGGCGAGCATTGTCTGCTGCGAATCCAAATCGCAGCTCCCGCTTGAAGTGTTGATTATGGCTCCAACTTTTAATTCGGATAGACGAACGTCGTTAGCCACAAACTTACAAGCCTTATACGGAAAGGAGGTTTGTTGCGAGAGGACCACCGTCCCGTTGCCGCAATCCAGCCGTTGACCTCCTGATTTATGTGCAACCGCGCAATAGAAAGATCAAAAGCAAAATCGGAATCGGGATCCCGAGAAGCCAAAGTAAGATGTAGCCAGTGGCGCCTGTTTCTTTGATTTTTTCAGTGACACGCATGTTCGTTGTTGATTGTTCGTTAGCGAAACGTGCTTTGGATAAGGAAAATGCACAATAGGGGCTACGGATGATCGTTTGATCGGACAAACCCTTATGATCGTGGCTTCTATGGATAACTTATTTTACAGCCACTTGCGACGGGAGCCACGTAAGTAGGTTGCTTTTGTAAACCAGTTAAAGTTCCAGTTATGCCGCTACGTAAGCCAAGCATTTTACTACTGTTTTTAGCATGGTTGTTAACGACCGTGAGTTGTGATCGCAACGCCCTTAGCGGATCGAAGCTAACACGGAGCAATTACGATCAAATCACCACCGGAATGACCAAGGCACAGGTGGAGAGGATCCTTGGACCGCCGACAACGCTCGAAACCAAGGATATGATGATCTTTAAAAAGACAACTTACCGATACGAGGATGGTAAGAAATTCGCCATGTTCACATTCAAAAATGACGAGTTGGATAGCAAAGAAGGAAATCTTGACCGCGAACCCTAATTATCGGGCCGCGCTCCGCACTTCCATTCATCTTCTGGTTAAACGGTTTTCTCTAATCAAGCTATCCCTTGAGTAGAAGATTTGTTTCAACTCCACTTTTTGTTTCGAGATGAAAGCGTGAGAGTGCCGCGGTTGTAACGAGACGACGAGGCTATTCCTGGAGAACATGCCGGAAAAGAACCCTGATCTGCACGGAAGCGCGCCACATAAACACAGGTTCGCACTGCTCTTGATCGACGTGATAAATGACTTCGATTTTCCAGAAGCGGAGCAATTGCTGCGAAATGCTCGACCAATGGCGCGAGTTCTCCTGCGACTGAAGCGACGAGCGCAGAAGGCGGGGGTACCGGTTATTTATGTGAATGACAATTTCGGCCAATGGAAGTCCGATTTTCGGCGCACTGTCGACCACTGCGCACGGAACGGCCGCGGCGGTGACATCGTGAAATTGTTGCGGCCGGACGAAAACGATTATTTCGTTCTCAAACCGAAACATTCCGCATTCTTTTCCACGACACTCGAAACCCTTCTGCGCTACCTGGAAACGCAAAGTATAATTCTCACCGGTATCGCTGGAAACATTTGCGTGCTTTTTACAGCGAACGATGCCTACATGCGCGACTTCAATTTGTTCGTGCCGCCGGACTGCATCGTATCGAACACAAAGAAGGACAATGACTCCGCGATTGCTCTGATGAAAAAGTCGTTGAAAGCGGATACGCGTTTGTCTGACGAAATTGTCTTTCGCAAGGCACAGACAAGAAAGCGCAAACGACCGACCAGTCGGCGTAAAAATTCGTGATCGGGGTATCAGTCCTAAAGACCAACCGCAAATGTTAATCAAACCCCCATTACCGCCAATGGAAGCGCGTTCTGTTGACGAAATTCCCACCGGCGATGGCTGGCAGTATGAGCCGAAATGGGATGGGTTTCGCTGCCTTGCCTTTCGCGACGGTGAGAAGGTCTTTTTGCAATCAAAGAATGGGCAGCCGCTGGCGCGGTATTTCCCCGATGCTGCCGTTAATGTCGCGGAGGTAAAACAGCGAAAATTCGTTGTCGACGGCGAACTGGTGATCCCCGTTGGCGGCGCGCTTTCGTTCGATGAATTGCAACTGCGTTTGCACCCGGCTGCGAGTCGCGTTCAGAAATTGGCCGCAGCTCACCCTGCGCTTTACATCGTTTTCGATCTACTCGCCGAGCACCGTGAGTCCTATCTCAAACTGAATCTACGCGAGCGCAGGCTACTGCTGGAAAAGTTCGCGCGCTCAAACTTGGGACCAGCAAAGAGCATACGACTTTCCCCGGCCACGACAGATTACAACGTCGCGAACGATTGGTTTCGAAAAAGCGGGCGCGATCTTGACGGCATCATCGCGAAGCGACTCGACGCGGTGTATGCTTCGGGAGAACGCACGGCGGCGGTAAAAGTAAAAAAGATTCGCACTGCCGATTGCGTTGTAGGCGGGTTTCGGTACGCCACCGGGGCGCGCGTGATCGGTTCTCTCTTGCTCGGACTTTATGGCGAGGATGGACTATTACACCACGTAGGATTTATTTCCGGCTTCAAAGCCGCAGACCGCCGCGCGTTGACCAAAAAATTTGAAGCGCTGAAAAAACCACCGGGCTTCACAGGCAACGCACCCGGAGGACCGAGCCGCTGGAGTACCGAGCGCACTGGAGAATGGGAGCCGGTTAACCCAAAGGTTGTGGTGGAAGTTGCTTACGATCATTTTACCGGCGACCGCTTCCGGCACGGCACAAGATTTTTGCGTTGGCGTTCAGACAAAGCTCCGCGCCAATGTACTATGGACCAGGTGGAACATCGCGAAGGGAAAGCAATGGCGCTCTTGCCGCGTTAATCAAGGCTCATCCTGACGTCTGCGCTTACGAAAAGCGCGTAGCTAAAAGCAATGAATTTTAATGCTTCTTATCTGGTTCCACCTGCGGCGGCTTGTGCCCTGGCGGCAGCTCCCCTGCGAAAGCTTTGATGAACGCATTTCGAAAAGCGTTGAAGATGGTCGTGAGTATTTCGGGGTTCGGGTGTTCGAATGTACCGGAAAACGGCACCTTGGTTCCGAATCGATCTTTAGGATGGTTACGCACGATGCGTGTCACGCCTTCGAGAATTGCGTCCCAGACTGCACTGAGCGGGTTGTCTTCCTTTGCGGGATTAAAGATGCTCAAGTGGTCGAACACCGGCTCAATGTAGCCCTTGTAGGCGCCATCGTTCGAGCTCGCCTCCATCGCCACTTTAAGGGTGCCGGCCTCGAACGTGAAATGCCCGTAGGCCTTCGCGAAATCGTTCACTTTCACAAGCGGCATCTGTTTCAACTCCAGGTTAAAGGCGAAAGTGGGTTTCGAGGCATACGGGTCCAGAGAAATTTGCGCACGCACATCACCTGCGCTGAGTGGTCGACCCTCGATTCTCACGTCGGCGATAAGATTTTTCGAGAGCTTCTTGCTGTTCGTGAGATTCGTCGCAACCATCTGCACGTGGTCAATCCAAAGATTTACCTTCGGCTCATGGCTGAAGTCGCGGTACCGGATTTCGCCGTTGTGAACCGCAAATCGGTTGATTTTTAGCGGGAAAAGTTGTTTGACCTTTTGCGCCCACGGTTCGTCGACAGGCGCCTGACGAGTCGCTTTGGTTGGCCCATTTACCAGATTTATTTCGGGGCGATGGATTTCAATGTTGCCCACGAACGCACGCTCGAAAATCAGCGCTCGCCATTGCACCGAAAGATCAACGAGCGGAGCGGCGAAGAACGGTACGGGTACGTTGCCGTTGGTCTTCTTGATATCGAGGCTGTGTATCTGATATGCGCCGCGCCACAGATGAAGCGTCACGGC
>JBKPMH010000237.1:0-7727 GCA_046732035.1 Verrucomicrobiota bacterium | reverse complement strand
TACACGCGCGCTCGTTGAACGGATTAATTGGTAACCGAGCAGGCCCGCCGCAATGACAGCGATACCAATAATGAACGTCGCAAACTTTCGTTTGCTCCAATAAGGAAGCACCTCGCTTGGGGTAACGTCCGCTGTTCGCTTCAGTCCCTCTGGCGTCATCTCGAAGGACCAGGAAATAATCACCGTGATGACGAAGCAGACGCCGAGAAATCCTATAAACGCCGGCAGCATCCATCCAGGCGCGTCGATCGCGGGCAACAGAATCCAGGCAAGTTCAATCAGCAGCCACGAGACGGCCAGATAGACCAGCGCAACTTTGTCAACGTGGCGCCGCTTCAGCTCGGAAAATAAAGACACTTTGCGCTCGCTCATTTCAATGTCGGCAAACCTACCTTCTCAACCATGCTTTTATAACGCGGATTACTGCGCAAACTCTGCATTAGCGGATCTATCAGGAGGCTGAGCAGCCCGGTGTCGTGATTATCATAGGCAATTTGCAACCACTCGAAGCCCTTCTCCGTTTCGCCGCGCCAAGCGTAAACCTCGGCAATCTGGTACGCCAGCAAGTTTCTGTTATTGGCAACCGTATCGGCCAACGCTGCATCCGCGGCCTTCGCGCGCGTGAAAAGTTGCCAGGACAATTGAGGCAACTTGAATCACCAGCTCTGCAACAACAGCATATGCAACAGTCAGCTCGTAAATACCGCGCCCGTTTTAGCTCGCCAAAGAAATTGTTCATTTAGGAGCTTTCGCGCCTTTGAATTCCCGCGCTGGCACGATCTTTTCGGCGAGCGCTTCGAACCGCGGGTCGTCGCGCAGTGGATCCACAAGCGGATCAACTCTAATCCACCCGACGTCAGAACCGGCGCGATCTTGATAGCTTTGTTCAAGCCAGCGAAGCGCTTTTTCTTTGTCGCCAAGTCCGAGATAGACAAGGGCAAAGCTGTAGGCTGCCACATATCGCTGAGTAGATAACTCCGTCAGTTCGTTCAGAATCTTTTCGGCCTCCGTCTTGTTACCGGACAAACCATAAGTACGGGCGAGCATCCCGAGGACCGAAGGATCGTCGTTTAACGCTCGCGCCTTCTGGTACGCCGCGATCGCCGCGTCAGGAGCGCTTTTCATTTCCAACGACTGACCAAGCATAACGTGAGCGAAATAGTAACCGGGATCCATTTCCAGCGTCTTGTGCAACTGCGCGATCGCTTCATCGTAGCGGCGCGCGAAAAAGTAATCGACGCCCAGATCCGAGTTGATGACGAGCGAGAGTGGATCTAGTTCGACCGCTCGCTTTCCCTCAGCGATCGCGTCATCGAAATGGCCTAATGCGGACAAAGTGTTGTTGCCGTATTGCTGGTGCGCCGTTGCGTAATTTGGGTTCAGCTCTATGGCGCGTCGAAATTCCGTGTTCGCTTGCGAGAAATCGAAGTCGTAATACCAAAGCGCCAGCGCCAGCGTGGTGTGCGCTTCGGCGAGGGTGTCATCCAACTCCAACGCCTTCTTTGCCGCTGCCATCGCTTTCGGGTAACAATCTTGTGGAGTGCCTGCCGTGTAGCCAGGTAGGAACACGTAAGCATCGGCCAGTCCGGCGTAGGCGAGCGCGTAGTTAGGATCTGCATTGATCGCTTGCTGAAAATAGTCGATCGACTTCTTCAGGTCTTTACCGGTGCGCTTGTTCCAAAAGAAGCGCCCCTTCAAATAAAGCTGGTGCGCTTCGGTGTTCTCCGTCGGTCGCGCGGCAATTGCATGCTTTTCAGAACCGCTCAGCTTCGCCTGCAATGTGTCGACGATGGTTTTTGCGATCTCACTTTCAACCGCGAAGATGTCGGTCAATTTTCGATCAAACGTCTCGGCCCAGAGATGCGCATCGGTTAGTGCATTGATCAACTGTACGTTGACGCGGATCTGGTCGTTCGCTCTTTGCACGCTTCCCTCTAGAACATGGGCTACCCCGAGTTGCTTCGCGATTTGTGGCAAGTCATCGGGTGCGGTCTTGAAATGCTGCGTCGATGTGCGCGAGATTACTTTCAGGTCCGCGACTTTTGCCAAACGTGTCAGTATTTCGTCCTGAACGCCTTCACAAAAGTAAGCGTTGTCCGGGTCGCGACTGAGATTGTCAAACGGCAACACCGCGATCGATTTATTCGAAATTCCGTCAGGTGATGCCGTTTTGTTTCCCGCAGTGTAACGACCCAGAAAGAACAAGCCGATCGAGAATGCAGCAGCTACGACAACAATGTAGATCCAAGTATGACCCCGTGAGTGTTGTCCAACCGCATCGGCTGCCTTAGTACGTTTGATGCCTTCCGGCGTGATCTCAAACATCCACGCGAGAATAAGCGCGACGGGCAAACCGATGATGATCAGCACGACAATTGATCGGATGACCCAATTCGGAACATCGAATACGGGAAAAACCTGAGCGATTCCCTGAGAAAGAGCCCAACCAGCGACCATGTACGCGACCGCAACCTTATAAACATTGCGCCGCTTCAACTCGGCGAAGAACGAGGACTTTTCGCTCATAGCGTTGTTGGGAAACTCATTTTTGCGATGAATGCTTCGTAACGTGGATCGTCGCGGAGGTTGCGCAGTAATGGATCGACCAACAGTCCGAGCATGCCGGTGTCGTGCATATCAAACGCGATTTGCAACCATTCGAACGCTTTGTCCTTTTCGCGGCGAACGGCGTAAACCTGCGCGATTTGATAGGCCAATTTATCGCGACTGGTTGCGATCAATTCGGCTAAAGCCGAACCTGCAGCCGGGCGATCTCCACGCGCATAATACGCGAGCGCGAGCTCGAAACGGCGGTAGTTTTCGTCGGGTTCCAGTTGCGCCTCGCGCAGCGCCGTCTCGCCGTCGCCGCGTTCGATCGCGATGAACACTTGATAGCGATGCCCCGATGCCGCCGTCGGTTGCCATTCCACGGCCTTGCGCGCGGCCGCGTCCGCTTCCTCCAGTTTGTTCCGAACATACAGAACCCGCGCGAGATTATTCTGCGCGGAATTTGAAAGCGGATCCAGCTCCACGGCCCGGCGAGCCTGTCTTTCAGCCTCATTAAGTTTTCCCACATACACAATGCACCGCGCGAGCAGATCGTTTACAGTCGCACTGCCCGGGGAAAGTTCCTTCGCACGGTTTAATTCGTTCAGGCCCGCGGCAAATTTCCACTCTGCAAAAAACCGAACCCACCCTAGGGCTGCGCGCGCCTCCGCTAGCTCGGGCGCGATCGCAACGGCTTTTTCCGCATCGCTCCGTGCATTTGACCAGTCGGGCTCGTGTTGACCGGTGAGATCTCCAATAAAACTCCAGGCTTCGGAACGCTCGGTATAAGCCAACGCATAATTAGGTTCGAGCCGGATCGCCTGATCGAAGTAACCCACAGCCTTGCGATAGTCCTCAAGATTTCGACGCTGAAAATGGAAGTGGCCCTGAAGATACGCGTTGTGCGCTTCTACATTGCTGGAAGTACCTCTTTGTGCCGGCCGGTCCTGCGATCCGAGCAAAGTCACCTTTAGTGACTCAGCGACGGCCCGAGCGATTTCTTCCTGAAGAGCGAAGATATCTTTCAGTTCGCGATCGAACGTTCGCGTCCAGAGTGCGATTCCGTCCGCCGCGTTAATCAACTCGGCCACAATCCGCACCCTGTCCCCTTGCTTCCGCACGGTCCCTTCCAGAAGCGTGCTCACACCGAGCTGTTCACCAATCGTTTTGGGCTCCTCTTTCCTGTCTTTGAAACGAAAGGAAGAGCTGCGACCGATGACCTTAAGTCCGCTGATTTGAGCCAGGGCTGCGATCAATTCTTCGGATAGTCCGTCCGAAAAATATTCATCGCGTGGATCCCCGCTTTCGTTCAGCAACGGCAAGACAGCGATGGATTTCCCCGCAACTGCAGTCGCTTCGCTCTGTCGAGGCGCTATATTGTGAACAGTGTAGCGGCCAACCAAAAACAGACCGAGCGAGAGAACCGCGGCAATCACGACGACCGCGATCCAACGACCGCCACGCGAACGTTGTCGTGCCACATCGGCGGATTCAGTCCGTTTGATTCCCTCAGGCGTAAGTTCGAATGCCCAGGCAATAATCAGCGCGACAGGAAAGCCGAGTGCGGTCAGCAGAATGACAAGCCGGATCGCCCAATTCGGAATTTCCAGAAACGGGAAGACTTGCGTCGCGACCTGAACCAGTAACCAGCCGACTACCGCATAGGCGACCGCGACTTTGTAAACGTTGCGTCGTTTCAGCTCGGAAAAAAAATTCACGTATTGGCGTTACCCTAGGGAATACTCACTTGAGTTGATCGTCGGCGAGGCCCAGGGTGCGCAAAAGTCCATCCCAGCGCGGGTCGTCGTGAAGATTTGGTAAGAGTGTATCGGCGCGCAATCCAGCCAGGCCGGCATCGCGCTGTTGCCGTGCGCGCTCCAACCATTCGAACGCGTGATCCTTGTCGTTTCGATACCCATAAACCTCGGCAATCTGATAGGCAGCGGTGTCGCCGAATTTAGCGATTAAGTCGGCCAGCGCGGCATCAGATTCAGGAATTCGTTTTTGGCCCCAGCGAGCGCAGCTCACGGTGAGCAAACGCGCCCACTCAGCAGCATCCTTTTGCGCGGCTACTGCTCCTTCTTCAAATTTACCCTCCGAGACATAGGTCAAGCCGATCGCCGCATGGGAATTCGGTGCCGAGGGGTTTAATTCAATCACGCGCGCGTATTCCGCCCTCGCTTCGTCCTGCTTCCCCGCGTTCGATAGGCCGTTGGCAAGAAACGCCCGAGCCTGAGCATTCACCGGATCCAACGCGACCGCCCGGCGGAAAAAGTCGATCCCCTGCGCAAGTTCGCCCCGAGCTTGTGCAAGATTTCCCGCTTCCATCAGCAGCGCCGGATCCTGCGGAGCCAGAGCTAGAGCCCTGCGCAACGTCTCGGCCGCGCCTTTCCAGTTATAATCGAAATTGGTTTCGATCATCGCCCGCGGGTAGAGTGCTTCCGGCAAATCTGGTTCGATCGAGAGCGCTCGTTCCACCGACTCACGCGCGGCAGCCAGATGAGCGTTGAAACCTTTCTGACCCCCTTCCGTGCCATAATTGCAATCCCAGACATGAGCTTGACCCAGCCCAGCCCATGCTAGCGCGAATTGCGGATCCAACCGCACGGCGCGTTCAAATGCGACGCGTGCTTGATCCGTTTCTTTTTCTGAGTGGCGATGGAGAAAGAACCAGCCCTGCAAATAGGATTCATGCGCCTCGACGTTTTGTGTTCCACCTTTCGCCGCAGCGCGCACTTCGTTCTGAATCTCCGCCCTCGTCGTCGGATTCGTCGCGCCACCGGTCAGCTGTCCGCGCAATTGCTCGACGATCGTTTGGGCAATCTCGGTTTGGACGGCGAAGACGTCTTTCAAATTGCGCGTATAGTTTTCCGACCAGGTCTCATCCCCCGACGCAGTGTTTGTTAGCCGCGCCGCTATGCGCACAACGTCACCCGCTTTGCGCACGCTTCCTTCGACCAGATGGGCAACTCCAAGCTTTTGTCCGATCTCCTGCGCTGTGGCGTTCTTGCCTTTGAAAGAAAAAGCAGATGTCCGCGCCGCTACGCGCAGTCCGGGAATTTTTTGTAGCACCGTTAGCAACTCCTCACTGATCCCGTCGGAGAAATACTCGCTCCCCTTGTCATCGCTCAAATTGTCGAACGCGAGCACCGCCACCGACTTCTCCGGCAACGTATTAACGGCCGTTGGCGGAGCACCTGTGCTCGTTAGGCGTGGACGAAGCAATTGAAAAACGAGGAGTCCGGCGGCGAGAAGGGCTAAGGCGATGGTAATCCCGACAATTTTCCGCCCGGTATGCCTGGTGATCGATTCGTTAGGCGAGACATCCTCCTCACGCTTAATTCCCTCAGATGTGATCTCGAACGCCCAGGAAAAAACCAATGCGATCGGAAAACCGAGGATGATCACTGCCACAAACACCTTCATGATCCAGGGCGGTGCTTCAAAGGTCGGGAAGAGAATCGACGCCGCTTGAATGAGGAGCCAGGCAACGACTGCGTACGCGGCCGCGACTTTGTAGACGTTGCGCCGCTTTAGCTCGGAAAAGAAATTGTGCGGGATCATCTACTTGGGCGCTCCGACGAGTTCTTTGCTTCTCAGCAATGCTTGAAACGTCGCCTCGTTGCGGATCGGGTCCCAGACCGGATCGATCTTCAGGCGCGCAATGGAAATCGTTTCGCCTGCCGGGATGGAGAGAAGTTTTTTCAAATTCTCAACGGCTTCCGCGATAGCACCGGTGCGCGCCTGAATCTCGGCTAATGCGGCCAGGTTTCCGGAACCAAGTACCGCATCTTTTTCGGGCGGAAGCAGCTCGACTGCTTGTCGGGCCATGTCGATCGCATCAGTCTTACGGTTCAGGGCAAGGTAAACCCAGCTCAGTGCTCTTAAGGCCCGAAAATCTTGAGGATGCTCGCGCAATCTCGCCTCTAATAGCTCGCGCGATTTTTCTGCCTCTGCCTCAGCGCCGGCAAGATCCCCGACCAGGAAACCGATTGTAGCTTTGGCGGCGAAACGTTGCCTTTCGTTGATCGTCGCGGCGGTGCCGGTCTCCCATGCTCTTAATGCCGACTTGAAATCCCGACCCAGGACAAAGGTTTCGCCGCGAGTACCAATCACCATGTCATAAGTGCCGGTGTTTGGAATCAGCAGGTCGCCCGGCGGGAATGTCGCCAGTAATCGCAACGGTTCCTGCGCGTTCCCGGTCTGATTCAAAGAACTCAGCAGCAACGTACGCATACAGGTGGATTCATGCGGATCGATAGTGAGGCCACGCTGAGCGAACTCTTCGGCTTCCTTCCATCTGCGCAGAAAAATATCGGTCTCTGCGACTCCACCCATGGTGTAGGGATCTCGCGGGTCCACCTCGATCGATTTCTTTAACTCATCCAAAGTGAGGTCCCATTTACCTTGCCGGCGATGCACAAAGGCGATAAACGAGAGCGCCAGCGCGTTGTTAGGCTGGAGCTGCAGGGCGCGCTGAAACTCAGTTAAAGCCTGGTCGTACTCGCGAAAGCCATAGTAGTGAAACAGCCCAGCCGCGACATGTGCCTGAGCGAGATCGGGTGCGAGGGTGATTGCCTGTTTCGCTAACCGGCCTGTCTCCATCAATTCCGGTTCGCTCAACGGATCAGTCAGCCAATGACGTCGGAGCTGGCACATGGCTAATTGCGCGATGGCCAGTGCAAAGTTGGGATCCCGCGCAATCGCTTCCTTGTACCAGCGCGCTGCCTGGTCGAATGATTCCGGCCGGAAATTGCTGTTCGCGATACGCTGCTCGAATTCGCCTTTGAGGAAAAGATCATAAGCCTGGGTGTCGTTCGTCGGCGCGCTCGCCACTGTGCTGGCTTCGGTCGGAGACAGTTTCGCTTGTAGCGAATCGGCGATCTCCTGGGCAATTTCGCTCTGGATTGCGAACACGTCCTTCAAATCGCGGTCGTACGTTTTTGCCCAGAGATGTGAATCTGCGCGCGCATCGATGAGCTGCACGTTCACGCGCACTTTGTCGGCGGCTTTTTGTACGCTGCCTTCGAGAACGGTCGCGACTCCGAGCTGTTGTGAAACTGTCTTCAGATCTTCCGGCTTGCTCTTGTACTTCGCTGTGGAAGTGCGCGAGATCACCTTGAGATCGGCGATGCTCGCAAGCTTGGTCAGGATTTCATCCTGAATGCCTTCGGCAAAAT
>JBKPMH010000236.1:0-15719 GCA_046732035.1 Verrucomicrobiota bacterium | reverse complement strand
ACACTCAACGGTCCGCCGCAGCCGGCGCCGTTCCATCGTGTGGTCGCTACTGCCGTCGAAGCCCGGGCCGTAGTCGACGAGCTGAAAAAAGCTGGCGTGGACTTCATCAAAATTCACCGCCAGATGACGCGTGAGCCGTTTTTCGCGATCGCGGACGAAACGAAGAAGCAGCATTTGACCTTCGCAGGTCACGTGCCGCTCGTAATGAGTTGGCGTGAAGCTTCCAACGCGGGCATGCACTCCATCGAGCATATCCAGACGATCTTCGAAAACCTCGAGCCCGATCCGTCGAAGCTCGTCACCAAATTTCCTGAGCTCGTCAAACGGCTCGAGGGACCCGAAGGCGATGAGATCTGGGCGACAATGGTGAAAAACGGCACATGGTTCGACCCGACTCTGGTTGGCTACGAGGATTCGATTGACGCGAAGGGCCCCGAGATTGGAAAACTGCGTCGCGCGGCTTTTGCGGCCATGAAGGTGCTCATGCAGCGTGCGGTCAAGGCTCACGTGCGGATGCTCGCCGGCACCGATATCCTGGAACGGCATGGCGACCGTCTTTTGCATGAGCTCAACCTTCTGGACTCGGTGGGCATGACGCCAAAGGAAGTGCTCGCCGCAGCTACTGTGAACCCAGCCGCTTCGCTCGGTCGCGACGGCCCAGGCCGCATTCAACCAGGCGCCCCGGCCTCCGTAATTATCGTTGATGCCGATCCCCTCGCGGACATCTCGAATCTGCGAAAGCTATCCACTGTGGTACTTCGTGGGAAGGTGCTCGATTCCACGGAGCTCGCGCGTCTAAAGGAATTAAAGTCTCCATCACCAAACTTGAATCCGCGATCCGAATCAGCGTCGCCCACTTCGAAAACTGCTGCTCATTCGACAGCGTCCAGATAAACTAATCAATCCAGTGCCAGGAAAAGTTGCTGATCTAAGATGAGCGACAAGCTTAAAACGCGAGAATTTTCCATTAGCGATTACGATGCGGCCCTTGAGCTATGGCGACGAGTCGAAGGTCTCGAGATTGCCGAGGGCGATGACAAGGAAAGCGTTACTTACTTTCTCGCGCGCAACCCGGGGCTTAGCAGAGTGGCCACGGATGGTTCCGCGGTTGTTGGCGTCGCATTGTGCGGTCAGGACGGACGACGCGGATATATCTATCATCTCGCGGTTGATCCCGCCTATCAGACACGCGGACTGGGCAAGCGTTTGATGGACGAATGCCTCGGCGGTTTACGGCAGGCCGGTCTCAAGCGAGCGCTTATTTTGGTAGCGCACGACAACGAGCCCGGCCGAAAATTCTGGCGCCGGCTCGGCTGGGAGGAAATCCCCGGACCGATCGTGATGGGAATCGATCTCTAGACAGTAGGCGGGCCTTTCATTCAAAACGAATGTGCCGCCGTCAGTCAGTTGACTCCGTGTTCAAGCGCGTGATGAAGTGCCACCACCCATTCGTTTCGATCTCTTCTTGGCGAAGTTCCGAGCAATTCCATTAACCGCGCTTCGTAAGCATCACATTTCGGACACTCGCCATTTGGCAGAACCCATTCTGGATGCTGGCTTCGCAAATCGTTATGAATTTGTTCACGAAGTTCAGTATAAGTGTGGATTTCGTGCGGTTCCGTCTCTGGCTTCGTAACACCCTCGCGTGTCGTCCCGGCACGTTGGCCTGATTCCGCTCGCGGGCGACTCTGTTTTGTTTTGAACTTAACCAATTTCATAAACGCCTTTCGTTGGAGTTAAAACAGTCCGACTTCGCGCGGAGTCAGGAAACCTCCGACGAGGCGCTTTGAACGGCGGCCTCGTATCAGATGCCTCCCGGACTCAGAGTGAATCTGGAGATCGCGCCAGGCGATGTCTCAGCGAAAGGTTAAGCTCCTCGACCGCGTTTTGACGCCAGCCGAAAGTGCGTTGAGGCGTCGGATACGTAATCAATTTGTGTTACGTGATTCGGTTATCGTGTCAAGCGATATTCCATCTTCAGGACTGGTGTTCAACAACGAGACATTCCCGCCACAATACACGCCTCGAAGGAATTGCTGTCTTCTTAACTGAAAGAAGCAACCAGCAACATGTCCAAGGTTGGTCTCGCGCGCAGAAAAGGAATCTGCGATAATTGTGCATGTTCGCGGTGGTTCGCTACCTGAGTGCTCTTGTAGTTTTGACAATCGCAATCGCGGTTTCAGCTGCTTCGTGGGATGACGATTCGCATTATGTCTCGTTAGGCCCGCGGAACGGTTACTACATCGTGCGACCGGATTCGCAGTTGTTCCGCCAACTTTGGCTTTATGAGGCGCCATGGATCGACACTGCTGATCCGTTGCGTCACGGCTATGGTGCCGATGCCCTCGCGTTCCGGTTCAATCGAAACGGCGTCTTACTCACCGCGCCTGCGTATATCGCGCAGTCGTTGCCGTACGATTTTTACACGCGACGAATCGGTTCGCTCACCGTCGGTCGCGCCACAACTCAAGACGTGCAGGCGATGTTTGGCCGCAGTTATAGCCGCGCGAATCGGCCGGATGGTTTTATGTGGTATTACGCGTTGCCGGTTTACAATCCGTTCGAGGAGCGCGGCGGCCGGCGTTAAGACGCACGGCACTAGACGATCTCTCGCGTCGCTTTAAATTCAGATCATGCGACTCGCTATTTTTCTGACGATCCTGTCTGCAGCAGGCGCTTCGGCAATCGCGAGTGGAACCAGTATTATCAGTCCTGATCATCATCAGACGTTTGCGTACGGTGAGATGCTGTCACATCAGCTCTATCTCGAACGCGCGGGCGGTGCCCTGGCTGCGCGGATCACATTCAGCAATTTGCCTTACGCGGATGACAACGAACCGCTGAGATATGAGTCGTTCGAGTTTCGTTTCCCAGGCATCAAATTTGATCCAACACAACGAACATTTTTTGTACGCGGCCGCGACGGTCGCGCGATTCCGGTAGCACGATCCCGTGGCGACTCGTTTTTTGGCTCGGTTGATCTGACGCCGGGCGCGAAAATTTATCTGCACAAAGAGAGCGGGCGCGTAACGGCAATTCTGACAGCGACCGAACACCCGCGCGCAGGAAGCCAGTGGATCGCGACAGACGACAATTTCTCGCTGCAGAATATTTTGATTGCGCTGTTCGGCCAGCCTGCGCCAGGGCTGCCATAAAATAAGAGCTTTCTCGGCCGAGACTTTGCTCGCCGACCGGCCCGACGTTTCATCGACGTACATGAACGAGACACGGTGCGAGCCGGGAAGACAGTTTGCGCTACTGCTGTTTCAATTTACGAAACGGATCTTCAGATCATAATCACAAAGTATGAAGGTCGGCGGAAAGGATTTTCGAACAATCTGGCTTAAGCCCGAGGATGAAACGGCCGTACAACTTATCGATCAACGTTTTTTGCCGCATGATTTCGTGATCGAAGAAGTTCGCACCGTCGATCAAATGGCAACGGCAATTCGCGAAATGCATGTTCGCGGGGCCGGATTGATCGGCGCGAGCGCCGGATATGGAATGTATTTAGCAGCGATCGAGAGTTCGGCGCACACCGAAACCGGAAACATCGACGAGCAGCTTGCGCATGCAGCGGAACGACTCAAGGCAACGAGGCCGACAGCGGTCAACCTTTCGTGGGCTGTTGAGCGTCAGCTGAAAACTATCGCCGAAGGGAAAAAGCCCGCCGACAAGGTTGCGCTTGCTTTGCGCACAGCAAGATCGATTGCGGACGAAGATGCAGAGCACTGCAGATTGATTGGGCAATACGGATTGGAACTCATTCGGCAGATCGTCGAAAAAAAAGCGGGAGAGCCGGTAAATGTTCTCACACATTGCAACGCGGGATGGCTCGCGTTTGTTGATTACGGTTCGGCTACTGCGCCAATTTACGCCGCACATAACAGCGGATTGCCAGTTCACGTGTGGGTTGCTGAAACTCGTCCCAGAAATCAGGGTTCCAAACTTACAGCCTGGGAGCTGGGCCAGCATGGAGTATCACATACGCTCATCGCAGACAGTGCCTCGGGATACTTGATGCAACGCGGCGCAGTGGATTTGGTGATTGTTGGGACCGATCGGACTACGTTTACAGGGGATGTTGCAAACAAGATCGGAACATACCTGAAAGCGTTAGCAGCGAAGGAGAATGGCGTTCCATTCTACGTAGCCCTGCCTTCGTCTTCGTTTGATTGGAAATTGCGTGACGGCTTGAAAGACATTCCGATCGAGGAGCGGAGCGGCAACGAAGTGAAACAAGTGGATGGCTGGTTTGAGGGACGACAGATTGAAATTCATGTCGCGCCAGAGGAAAGTCCCGCTGCAAATTACGGGTTCGACGTAACACCAGCACATTTGATATCCGGATTGATAACCGAGCGAGGACTGTGTAAAGCAACTGAGGAAAGTATCCGCGCACTTTTTCCAGATCGGCCATCGTGACCCAATACGTAAAGTTTTCGTGCGAAGCCGTGGCGGCCGAGCTCACTTCGTTCAACGGGCTTGCGGAACTAAATCGTTACAGGCGGAAACTTCTCGATCTGGGTCTGATCGGTGTTGACTCGAACGGCATCGGGTTTGGTAACCTGAGCGTGAGAGATGACGAAACCGGATATTTTTATATCACCGGTTCTGCGACTGAAGGTGTCCGGGCGCTAGAGCTGTCGCACTGCGCAAAGGTGTTAGCCTGGGACTTTGGCAGGAATGAAGTCCGTTACCAGGGCTCTGTGATGCCCTCATCGGAATCGCTTACGCACGCCGCAATTTACGAGTCGGATGCAACTACTAGTGCGGTTATTCATTGCCATTCCTCTGCATTATGGGCAGCGATTTTGAATAAAGCGCCGACAACTTCGAAGACAGTTGAGTATGGAACGCCTGAGATGGCGTACGAGATCATGCGGCTCTTCACGCGCAGCAACGCGCAAACCAGAAAAATTATTGCAATGGCTGGACACGAAGGAGGCGTTCTGACCTTCGGCAAGGATGTCGAGGAAGCCTTTGCCGTTCTGATGCGCGAGCGGACCATTCATGATTTGGCCAGTGAACGTGAACCATGGTAGACCGTGATCACTGCAAACACGGCGTCCCCAGCGACCAGCGGGCTTTAATTAAATTACAGATACCGTCGAGCGTGGTTGCTGAAGCGAAACACAGGTATGCAACTCTCCCGTCAATTTGAAAAGGCATTAACTTACGCCACCCGGATGCACGGCGGACAACTCCGAAAAAAGACAAGAATCCCTTACATCGCGCATATTCTGGGGGTAACCGCAATCGCGATGGAGTACGGCGCGAATGAAACGGAAGCGATCGGAGCGTTGCTGCACGACACCGTAGAAGATTGTGGAGGCGCCAAACGATTGCGCGAAATCGAGCGAAAATTTGGCAAAGACGTCGCGAAAATTGTGGAGGGTTGCACGGACACAGATCAAACGCCAAAGCCGCCGTGGCTTGAACGAAAAAAAGCTTATCTGGCTCACGTTCGGCACGCGCCGAATCCGACGAAACTCGTGTCGGCTTCAGACAAATTGCATAATGTTCGCGCCATCCTGATGGATTACCGGAAGGAAGGAGAAAAGCTCTGGTCGCGATTCAACGGCGGAAAACAAGGCGCGCTTTGGTATTACCGAGCGCTGGTGAAGGCGTTCAGCGGCAAACGGATTCAGCCACTCGTGCGGGAGCTTGATCGCACGCTGACTCAACTTGAGTTGCTGTCGAATAACGGAAAGCAAGTTAACCAAGCGCCGGCTACGAAATGAAGCGAGTAAACGAGATCAAAATCCATCTCGCAAACGCGTAGTCATGTAGCCACGGTGCCGTGTCGCCGTGTCGACCGAACCAATACGCGCAAAACGTCTCGACACAGCGAGGCGGCTACAAGAACGTGGGATTGTTTCTAACCATGGGACATTCACTGCGGTTGATGGCTCTGTTCCTTTCGCTCTGCATGACAGACAACATTTCAGCTGCCACAGCGTCCGATGAGATGCGAGTAACGCTGCTCGGTACGGGAACTCCCTTTCCGAATGCTGCACGATTCGGTTCCGCCATTCTCGTCCAAGTGGCTGGCAAGAGATTACTATTTGACTGCGGCCGCGGCGTCGTAATTCGTCTGGCGCAGGTTCGACTCAACCCCAAAGACATAGACGGACTTTTTCTTACTCACCTTCACTCGGACCATGTTGTGGGGATTCCGGATCTATGGCTATCGGGATGGTTTTTGGGCCGAGACAAGCCGCTGCCAATGTGGGGACCTCCGGGAACTTCCAGTATGGCGGAACATCTGGCTCAGGCGTTTGGCTTTGACATCCGGATTCGCGAGGCAGCTCCCGATCCCCTGCCAGCCAAAGGAGTCGAAATTGATGCGAAAGAAATCGAGCAGGGAGAGATATACAGTGATGGTCTGGCACGGATCGCCGCATTCCTGGTCGACCATGGATCTGTCAAACCGGCATTTGGATATCGTATCGATTCCGCGGGTCGTTCAGTGGTCATTTCTGGTGATACTAAGTTTTGCCAAAATCTCGTGGACTTCGCGAAAGGTGCTGACTGCCTGATTCAGACCGCCTGGAGTGCTGGATGGAAAAATCCTGCGCCGCCGTCCCAGCGTTCAATTGCCTCCGCCGAAGATGCGGGACGAGTTTTCGCGATGGTGAAACCGAAGCTTGGCGTTGTTTATCACTACAAGGATGAAGAAGGAGTTTGGGACGCCATACGCAAAGAATATAAAGGTCCGTTCGTGATCGCCAGGGACCTCATGACAATCAATATTAACAAAACAGTTACCTATACCATGGAACGCTAACGAGTCTGTGCTGGCGAAAGCCGAATCCAGAGTTACCATAAGCCATGAAATCAAAATACAACTCCGCCGCAACCTTCTTGTTGATCCTCACTTTCATGTTCGCGGTTTCGATTGGAACCGCTGGTGCTCAACCAGGTGGGCATCTACTCATTCTCAGGACGGCGAACTTCGGATGGAATGTGGGGTTCAATCTTCAGATTGACGGCAGGCACGTCGCGAACGTTGTCCAGGGCCGTTACTATCACACATGGTTGCCAGCCGGGCCGCATGTCTTAACCATACGCAAGATACCACGCACAGGAATCTCAGGGCCCACGTCGATAGCAGTGAACGTCCAGCCGGGGGTTACCAATGTATATACTGCGATGTGGGATTCGGATTACGTTTTTCTCCGCCCGTCCAATGTGTGCCTGACCCCTGGAGAGGAATGGCAGCTTGGCTGGCCGGGAAGGCCTTGGTGTGTGGGGACAACCTCCGAGAACTTCGCAAGGCAATAAACGCCGCGCTCGCCAAGAGCCAGTCGGAGCTTAACACATTTTAAATCTCTTCTGACGGGCAGCCCGCCCGCGTTACGGCTCTTGACAATGCCGGGCCGGCCAATCGTAACATCGCGCGATGAAGCCAAGATTTACCTCCGTCACTAAGCTCTTTCTAATTGTTAGTTTTGTTTGCGCGCTTTCGATTGGTACCGCGGCCACTCAACCAGCCGGGCGTTTGATCGTTTTACGAACCGCGAACTTTGGATGGAACATAGCCCTCAATCTTAAAATCGATGGCAGAACGGTTTCCAATGTTGTGCAGGGGCGACGTTTCGATCATCCTGTGCCAGCAGGGCGTCACGTCCTAACCGCCTCAGCCGTGCCGAACGCATACTACTCTGAGCCGACATCGACTGTGCTCAACGTTCGTCCCGGGCAAACATACGTGTTCAGCGCAACATGGGACGGATCGAATCGAGTTGTTCTCGTTCCATCAAGTCTGCCCCCGGGACAAGCCTACTAATTCGGATTCGGTTTTTCCGCCTTACCAGGTAGTTGGACTCCACGGCGAGCGCTTCGGCGAAAATAATCTTAAAGGGTACTCCAGGTCGGTGTTCGCCGCGACCGTCGCGCGTCACGGAAGCGGGATGGAAGTAGCGGTAGGAGATGGAGTGGCAGTTGGCGTAGCAGTACCAGCAGGAGTAGGACTAGCGATCGGTGTCGGCGTCGGACTTGCTGCATCGCTCCCCCCTCCTTCGTTGGTTTCCTTTTTGTAGGTAATGAAAAGCAGGGCGCCTGTTACCGGCGCAATCCTTACGTCAGCGGGGCCGGCAACGACTACTTCGTTGCCAATTTCCGGGAATTTTTGCGAATTGATGCCTGTACTAAGATCGATTCGAGCTGCGGTAAGAATGTTGGCGACACCACCAGAATCTCCACTCAGGTTCACCCGAACAAAACCGCGCTGTGTCCCTCCTTCCTGTGTAAAATTTGTTATTCTGAGGAAGCGATCGTCAGCGACTGGAATGTTGAGTGGCGAATCAGTAATGACTTTGCTCTTGAATCCATCCGCAAAAACAAAACCGGCGTACAGAAGAAGGAAGCCAAACAAACATCGGCTAACATGCATTTTGAACGTCATACGCGCGGCCGTCGCATGGGCAAATTAGATTCGGACGTCGCCACGTCAATGGGCCGAATCAATGGGCGTCAGTTTGATGTCACAGCAATTTAAAGATCGGAAACGGCTTAAACTCGCCGCGATGGCTCGTAATGTCGGTTCTATGTCCTACCAGAAACTTCGAAGGATGAGATACCATGGCCAGACGAGCAATGAATCCAAAACGCATTGGCTTTCTGGGTTTTGAGGGCGTCGCAGCATCGGAACTGACGCGGGCTGCAGACGTTCTTGCATCTGCCACCCTCGATGGTGGCTATGGCAATCAGATTTCTTGTTACCGCGTTTGCACCATTGGTTTCACTTCGAAATGTTTTCAGGCGGAATCAGGGATCACCTTCTGGCCAGATCGCACGGTCGAAACGGTGTCCAAGTTGGACACGATCGTGATCCCGGGTGGCGATGCACTCCGCCAATCTTTACTTAACGAAAAGATTGCCGACTGGATTCTGGCACGCGTCAAAGAGACACGCCGAGTCGCCGCCATCGGAGGCGGAATCTATGGTGTAGCGCCAACCGGGTTATTGGATGGCCGCGAAGTCACCACGCATTGGCGTTACGCAAACGACGTCGCACGATGTTTCCCAAGTGTGCGGGTCGATCCGAGAAGGCAGCTCGTTAAAGATGGAGCCTTTTACACCTCGTCCGGTGCCAATGCAGCGATCGATCTTTCGCTTGCTCTGATCGAACAAGATTATGGCCGCCATGTAGCATCAGTGGTTGCCCGGGAGTTTGTACCCGAACCGATGAATGGCAATGGCCAACAAAAATTGTTCAGCCCGCTCGTGTTTGACAGTCAACCGGCCGATCGGTTTGCGGAACTGATTCCGTGGATAATGCGAAATCTCCACGAAGATCTTACCGTGAATACTCTTGCGCGAAGAGTGTGCATGTCCCCGAGTCATTTTAATCGAGCGTTCAAGAGTGTGTTCGGCAACACACCGGCAGAATTTGTGGAGACATTGCGTATTAACGAAGCGAAGCGGCGCCTGGCTATTCCGAAACGAACTCTCGACACAATCGCGGCGTCAGTTGGCTTTTCGGATGCGCAGACATTTCGGCGCGCATTCGAACGGAGACTTGGAGCGAAGCCGCGCAGTTATTTGAAAAACTCTAATGCAGGCTCCATGGCGACTTTGGACGACGGAGCGGCGCGTTTATCGCAAACCGCAAGAGCGTCACCTGCGCCCGCGCATTAGTTGTTCCGACTCGAATTAAATTCCGTTTGTCTCTAGCGCAGACGCAAGGTTAACAAGGCTTTCTCGAAAACTGCCCGATTTCAGCTCATCGCGAATCTGGCGATAAAGTTGTTGGTGGAGCGGTTCGGTGGATCCGCGATCGAGTCGAATCATGTCGAACGCGATGATCGAACGACTGCGCCTTTTGTTTGAAAATGACTTCTTGTTAGACACAGCCGGCCGATTGCACTTCCTAAAGAATCCCAGCCTTTTCGAGTGCAGATGCCAGCTTCACAAGACTTTCCCGGATCTGCGCTGGCGTCCAGGATGCGAAGCCAAACACGAACGCCGGCCTTAGCTTTGCCTGGATACAGAAAAACGAAAGCGCTGACGGTCTTACTCCGACTTCTAACGTAATACGCCTGATCTTCTCAAAGTCGTTCTCACGCTTCAGCCAGGCGACGATGTTCAATCCCGCTTCAGGAACCTGTAATGTGAAACAATTCCCCAGCAATTTGTTGAATTGCTCGATGAAAAAATCTCGCCGGTCCGAATATAACTTTCGCATCCGTTTAATGTGACTGAGAAAGAATCCCTCTGTGATAAATCGCGCCAGCGTCGCCTGGTCGATCGGGGAGGAGTGTTGATCCATGGCGCTGCGGATCTTGATGAACGAATCGACCAGGGGTTCCGGCGCAACGATATAGCCAAGGCGCAAAGAGGGGCAAAGAATCTTGCTCATCGTTCCCGCATAAATAACGCGACCAGAGTGATCGATCCCCTGCAACGACGGAAGCGGTGGCCCGGTAAATCTAAATTCGGCGTCGTAATCGTCTTCAAAAACGAACGCGTTGTGCGCGCGGGCGAAATCGAGCAACGCCGTTCTGCGCTGGAAACTCATTGTCATCCCGAGAGGAAACTCATGCGAAGGCGTTACGTAGATGAGTTTGGGAAAAGGTTCTCTAGCCGATCGCGAAATCACGATTCCCTGATGGTCGAGAGGTTTCGGGATTATGCGGGCGTCAGCCAAAGTAAGAACCCTCCGGGTCTGCTGGTAACAGGGATCTTCAATCCAGGCCGGTTCGCCCGGATTTAGCAAAGCTGTTGCGCTGATCAACATGGCTTGCTGCATGCCACCCACGATCACAATTTGTTCGGGATGACAGCGCGCTGCTCTGAAATCGCATAGATAAGCCGCAAGCGCGTTGCGCAAGTCGGGGTCGCCGCGATTTGACGCATATCGCAACAGGTGGGCTCCTTTCTTCGCCAGAACCTGTGCTCGAAGACGCTCCCACACGCCTATGGGAAACTCATCAACAGCCGGAATGCTTGGCACGAGCGAAATGCCTGCGCCGGCGCCGGTCGCTCCGAGGTCAAACTGTTTTCCGACACGCTGGTCCGGGATTGCCTTCACCCGGTCAGAAACGCGAATGCGAGACTCGGCCGCTGAATCGCTTTCCCGTTCGCCACGGCGGGTTCGTCCTGTAGTGAACTTCTCCGCACTCAGAAAGCTCTCAGGAAGAGGGGATGCTACAAATGTTCCGGATTTTGCCTTTGAACGAAGATAGCCTTCAGCATGAAGCTTCGAAAATGCGAGATTGACCGTTAGTCGAGAGATACCCAGGTCGGCAGCCAGCGCGCGCGAGGACGGAAGCCGCGAAGCGCCATCAATAAAGCTGCCCGACCTCAGCTCATCACGGATCTGACGATATAGCTGCTGGTGAAGCGGTTCGACGGATGCTCGATCAAGCCGAATCATCTCGAACGCGATGATTGAACGCCGCCGCCGTTTCTTTAGAAGAGTTTTCTTCTTGGACATGCCTCTTCCAACTGTTTATGAAATCCCCGCGGTTTTGAGAGACGACGCGAGCTTTGTCAGGCTTTCTCGAATCTGTACCGGAGTCCAACCCGCGAACCCGAAGACGAACGCCGGCTTCGGCGTAGCTCGAATGCAGTAAAACGATAGCGGCGAAGGCTTCACTCCAATCCGCAGAGTAACGCGGTTAATCGTCGCGAAGTCTTCCTCACGTTTCAGCCAGGCAACCATATTCAATCCGCCTTCTGGAACCTGCAAAGTGAAACGATCGCCGAGCAGTTCATTGAATTCCTTGATAAAGACCGCCCTCCGCTCGGCGTAGATTTTCCGCATGCGTTTGAGGTGACTGAGGAAATATCCTTCGGTGATGAAACGGGCCAGTGTCGCCTGATCGATTGCGGACGAGTGTTGGTCCATGGTGCTGCGAATTTTGACCAACGAATCGATCAACACGTCTGGCCCAACGACATAGCCCAGTCGCAAGGAAGGATACAGAATTTTGCTCATGGTGCCGGCGTAAATGACACGCCCGAAACTATCGATCCCCTGGAGGCAAGGAAGGGGCGGTCCGGCAAAGCGGAACTCCGCGTAAAAGTCGTCTTCAAACACAAATGCATCGTGAGCGCGCGCAAAATCGAGCAGAGCTGTTCGACGCTCGAAACTCATTGTCACACCGAGCGGATACTGATGCGACGGCGTTATATGAATGATTTTCGGCTGTTTTTCCTTCGGTGCCCGGGCGATCACAATGCCCTGCTGGTCCAGCGGCTTTGGAACGACTTTTGCGCCGGCCAAAATAAAGACCCTGCGCGCCTGGTGAAAACCGGGGTCTTCTATCCACACAGGTTCGCCCGGATCGAGCAGCGCCATGGCGCTGATTAGCATCGCCTGCTGCATTCCGCCGACGATCAGGATTTGATCCGGATGACAGCGCGCCCCTCGAAAATCGCACAGGTACGTGGCAATCGCTTTACGCAAGTCTGCATCGCCACGACTCGATGCATGCCGCAGCAGGTGTGTGCCTTTTTGTGCAAGCACCTGCGATCGCAGCCGTTCCCAGATATCGATGGGGAACTCATCGACTGCCGGAAGCCCGGGAACGAGGGAAACACCCGCTCCGGCGCCCAGCGCACCGAGATCAAATTGCGTTCCCGCACGTTGATCTGGAATTGCTTTTACCCGGCCTGAAGTGCGAGCGCCACGCGCGATCGGTCGAGGTGGTTTCAGTTCACGCTGACGGACTCGTCCGGACGCACTTCGAGCGAATCTGTCAACGGCCAGGAAATTTTCAGGAAGAGGATTCGCGACAAACGTTCCCGATCCCGCTTTCGAGCAAAGGTAACCTTCCGCCTGAAGCTTTGAGAACGCGAGATTAACCGTCAATCTTGAGATTCCCAGGTCACTAGCCAAAACCCGAGAGGAGGGAAGGCGAGACGCAGCATCGGCAAAGCTGCCCGATTTCAATTCATCGCGAATCTGGCGATAAAGTTGCTCGTGCAAAGGCTCGGCTGCGCTGCGGTCGAGCTGGATCATTTCGAATGCGATGACTGAACGTCGTCGCCGTTTCTTTAGAAGCGATTGGCGCCTGGACATGCCGATTTGCCTTCGGATTCCTGTAATTATTTCAATTTGCATGCGTATTCCAAAGCGCAACTGGCATTATCGTGTTCACTCAAGTGGTCATTGCTACATCAATCATTACCGAAAGGTTTGATGTAATATGTGGAACGCTCCTGGTTCGTCGTTGGTCACCCGAAAATCCAGACTCGTTTTCCTGATTTCATCCGTGGTTTTCGGCTTGGTATTTTGCCCACAGGCGCGCAGTGGTCAGACAAACGTGGCGTATTTCGCAGGCGGTTGTTTTTGGTGCACTGAAGCGATCTTCGACGAAGCCCCAGGCGTGACGTCCGTCACCTCGGGCTACATGCATGGCGCGGAGACAATCCAGGTTACGTTCAATCCGGCGAAGACCAGCTATGAAAAACTGCTCATTCTGTTCTGGGAGGCTCACGATCCAACCCAAATCGATCGCCAGGGCGGCGACGTAGGAAAGCAGTATCGATCGGCAATCTTCTATTTGAACGACCAGCAGCGCGATGCGGCGCAAAAATTGAAGCCGCAGGTGCAAAAATTTTACTCGAAACCGATCGCAACTGAGATCACTCAGGCGGGGTCGTTTCGGGCCGCGCCTGAAAATCATCAGAACTTTTGCCGGAAAAATCCGAACCATCCGTACGTACAGGAAATCGTAGAGCCGAAACTCAAGAAACTCGGTCTGAAAAAACCTTAAACGCGAACGCTGCTAAAGAATGAAATCGTTGCCTTTGTTTCTGCTCTTTATTTTGCCCGTCAACGTCGGTTTGGCGGACGATGCACAAGTCGCTGGCATCCGCCGCCAGATCGCGTCGACTCCAATGACGCAAAAAGTGACATTAAGTGACGACGAATGGCGAAAGATCCTGGCTCCCGGCCAATTTCAAGTCCTACGCGAAGCGAAAACGGAGGCGCCATACAAGAATGCCTATTGGAACAATCATGAAAAAGGAATTTATCTCTGTGCCGCGTGCGGCAATCGCCTCTTCGGCTCCGATACCAAATTTGAGTCGCATACCGGGTGGCCAAGTTTCTATACACCGCTGGAGAAAGACAAGATAACCACGATCATGGACACCAGCCATGGGATGGCGCGTGAGGAGGTAAGATGCGCGCGCTGCGGATCGCATCTCGGACATCTATTTAATGACGGTCCCTCTCCGACTTATCTCCGGTACTGCCTCAATTCAGCCGCCCTCAAATTCATCAAGAGCACAGCCGGGCAGTGAGGCGAAGAGGAGTAAAGGAACATTAATGAAGAAGAACTATTTTCGATATGCGGCGTTCTTCGCTCTGCCATTTCTTGCCATCAAACTACTAGCTTTGGCGCAGGAGAAGCCGGCAGCTGACAAAAAAAATTCGACGACGCCGGTCCATGGAGACCATCAACACGTGGCTACAGAACGTGATGGGCAGCACGATTTTGATTTCGAAATCGGCACCTGGAAAACACATTTGTGGCGCCTCGCCGATCCGTTAACCGGGTCGACGAAGTGGGTCGAATATGAAGGCACCAGCGTCGTCCGAAAAATTTGGAACGGCCGAGCAAACCTGGTGGAACTTGAGGTCGATGGGCCTGCCGGTCATATCGAGGGTTTGAACCTGCGTCTTTACAATCCTAAATCTCGCCAGTGGAATCTAAATTTCGCGAGCAGCAGAAGCGGCACTTTGAGTCCACCGACGATCGGGGGATTCAAAAACGGCCGCGGTGAATTTTTTTCACAGGAAACTCTGAACGAGCGAGCCATTCTTGTTCGATTCGTTATATCGGATGTCAGTGCCGATTCGTGCCGTTTTGAACAAGCGTTCTCGGACGATGGCGGAAAAACCTGGGAACTGAATTGGATCGCGATAGACACGCGCGTAAAATGAAACGGACAAAACGCACTGAATTTCGTCGGCTGCCGCGGAGGGGTTCGCACGACGCGAACACGGTCAATACAATTTTAGATGCGGGTTTTCTCGCTCACGTCGGATTCTGTGTTTATGGCCAGCCATATGTTATCCCGACTTTGTACGGCAGGGAAGGAGAGAAGCTTTACCTGCACGGTTCGGCTGCGAGCCGAATGCTGGCTACGCTCGAAACCGGTATCGCCAGCTGCCTAAACGTGACTCTTGTGGACGGCCTGGTCCTGGCGCGATCTGCCTTCCATCATTCCATGAACTATCGGTCGGTTGTAGCATTCGGCATTGCTCATCGGATCGATGATTCGGCCGAGAAGACGCGCGCGTTACGCGTTATTTCTGAACACTTACTCGCAGGACGCTGGGATGACGTGCGCAATCCGAGCCAAAAGGAGTTAAAGGCAACCTCGGTGTTGGAATTCTTGATCGAGGAAGCGTCGGCAAAGATTCGCACCGGGCCGCCTGTGGACGATGAAGAAGATTACAGTCTGCCGGTTTGGGCGGGTGTTCTTCCTCTGACTTTCGAGGCGAAACTGCCCATATCCGATTCGCGACTTGCCGATGGTATCAAACTGCCGAAATACCTCTTGCGATCACGGCATCATCAGCCATGAACCTCGTGACACGTGCGCTCCACTCCTCCAATGAGTAAATTTCGATTCAATATCAGCATGTCGCCGGACGGATGTATAGCCGGTCCAAACCACCAGGCGGAAGTGAATAACCGCCACGATTTAGTGACAAGTAAACGAGACAACTAACAACTAAACCAACATGACTA
>JBKPMH010000235.1:0-3517 GCA_046732035.1 Verrucomicrobiota bacterium | reverse complement strand
TTCAGGTCCACGGGGACTTTGTCCGCCAGCGTTACCGCCAGGTTTGCAAGCATCGATCCTTTGCTGGCCGGTAAAACAATCGCGATCCGTTCGTCAGAAAATTCCTTTCGCAGATAGCGACTCAATGCTGCCGCAGCGCCGAGCAATTTTGCGCGGTTCAATTGGCTATGATCGAGTCCGTCGATCACTGCCGTCGAAAACCGGCCGCGCTTAAGCCCGCGCACACATTCTTCGCCAAGATGCCGATCTAGTGACGGACGGCGGCTAAAGCAAAATTCGCCGAGCTTAAGCAGCTCCTCACGCACCGTCGCATTATCGGCGGCGTCGGCTGCGAGCGGTTTGCCGAAGGCAACCGTTACGGGATACGGAATGCGCTTGGGAAATTTTGTGAAGAATCTACCGCCTTGGAACGAGAAGATTGAGCCCCAAAGTTGATCGAGCCAAACCGGAACGACCAGCGCATTTGCGTGCCGTGCGATCAATTCGTAGCCCCGTTGCAAGCGCAACAGAACTCCCGTGCGTTCCAACTGGCCCTCGGGAAAAAGACAGACAATTTCGCCCTCCGCGATTTTTTCCGACGCAGCGCGAATCGCGGACCGTGAATTGTGAATGTTGATTGGAATGCAACCCAATGTGCGCAAAATCGGATGCAGTATCGGATTGTGATAATGTTCCTGATCGATGACGTATCGGATAGGACGTGAGCAAGCGAGCTGCAGCACGATGGCGTCCACCCAGGTGATGTGGTTAGGCAAAAGCAGGAAGCCGCCTGCGGGAATGTTTTCCAAACCCAGCGCAGTGACTCGATAAAAGCAGCGCACCAGCAAGCGCCCGAAAAAGTACAGTGCGCGTTCAGCGATGGACATCCGAACCATCGTTTATCATTTACAATTAGCGCACGGCAAACTGCAATCACAACTGCCAATGGAATTAGTCGGGAAACGAGCAATAAGCGGCGCGCGCGGAGCACTGTTTCTGCTGCTGGCCATCAATCTATTTAACTACATCGACCGACAGGTCTTGGCGGCACTCGAACCGGATATTCGCGCAACATTTTTTTCACCCGATGACGTAAACGCAATGACCAAAACAGGTCTGCTCGGCGATGCGTTTTTCGTGACTTACATGATGAGCGCACCAATTCTCGGTCTCCTCGCCGATCGGATCTCACGGTGGCTCATCATAGGCTCGGCTGTGATCTTATGGAGCCTGGCCAGCGGCGGCTCCGGTCTCGCCGCCACGTTCGCAATTCTCGTTGTCACTCGTATCTGCGTTGGCATCGGCGAAGGGGGCTACGGGCCGGCTGCGCCAACGATCTTGTCCGATCTTTTCCCAATCGAAACGCGAGGTCGCGTTATGGCGATTTTCTACGCAGCGATTCCGGTGGGTAGCGCGCTCGGCTATGTAGTTGGCGGATTGATCGGGGCTAATCTCGGATGGCGTTGGGCATTTTATTTGGTTGCGCCGCCCGGCTTGTTGCTTGGGCTGATTTGCTTCTGGCAACGCGACCCGCGCGTTACCGCAGATCATCTGGTTCAAAAGGCGCAGCGCCGCACTCTGGGTGACTATCTAAATTTGTTCCGCACCCGCTCCTATCTCATCAACTGCGTAGCTCAAACATTGATGACTTTTGTAACGGGCGGTTTGGGTTTCTGGGTGCCGGCTTATCTGCGTTATCGAAATCAAAGTCCCGATGTAGGCATGACGATCTTT
The DNA here is from genome assembly GCA_046732035.1 of Verrucomicrobiota bacterium. Classification (GTDB taxonomy): domain Bacteria; phylum Verrucomicrobiota; class Verrucomicrobiia; order Chthoniobacterales; family UBA10450; genus Udaeobacter. The sequence goes on along the minus strand of JBKPMH010000235.1, from coordinate 1,804 downwards.
GGCTTGATCACAGTCGTGGCTGGATTGGTCTCGACGATTCTTGGCGGTGTCATTGCCGACAGGTTGCGCTCGCGTGTTCCCAGTTCCTACTTCTGGGTCTCAGGGATTGGAATGCTAATTGCGTGTCCCATTTTCATCGTTGCCCTGTACGTTCCATTCCCAGCGGCGTGGATCGCGATGTTTCTCGCGATCTTTTTCCTATTTTTAAACACGGGTCCTTCGAACACCGCTCTTGCGAACGTTTCACTGCCAGCCGTGCGCGCGACCGCGTTTGCCGCAAACATTTTCTTCATCCACGCGTTCGGCGACGTGCAAGCATTCTGGCTACTTGGTTATATCGGCGGCCATTCGAGCATTCATGTGGCATTTTTGTTTGTGTCCGGAATCATTTTCCTTTCCGGCGTGGCCTGGCTGATTGGGGTGAAATATCTTCCCGCTGATACCGCTGCGGTACAAAATGCTGCAAGCAGCTGAGTCGTTACGGCCAATCAATACAGCGCGCAACCGCGCCACAATCCCGACTGATCGCAGGAAGTGAGGATCGACGCTATTTGTCTATCGGTGTTCTCCAGAGCCGTCGCTGGGAGGCGGAGTATTCGCTTCTTGCCTTTCTGGTTTCCTGTGACGTCGCTGTTGATTTTGTTCGTTGGTGCTTCCAGCAGAACTTCCCGCCTCAGACGGAGATTCCCGCGTCGCCTCGTTGGGTTCTCTCTGAAGTTCAGCACCGCCACCCGGAGTTTCCGTTTCTTGCGACCTGCCTCTTGTGCCCCGCCCTTCTTTGCTTCGGCTGCTGGGGGATTGTGATCCCTCGGCACTCTCCCGCCGCTCATCCGTGGTAGATGGGGTTGGTTTCGCTTCGCCCCGCTGACGTGGTGACGCTGTTGCATGCGGTCGTGGCGACCTTTTCCCGGCCGGCGATTCTTGTTCTGCCGGTGACCGTGTAACGGGAGGAGAATTCGTTGCCGCAGGCGAAGTGCCCCCGGCGGGCGGTGGGGACTCGGCGGTGGTGCGGCCACTCGTTGCCGCCGAAGAAGCGCCGGTCGTCGTGCTGGTACCGGAAACGCCGGTGCTGGTACTCGACCCCGACACGCCAACCCCAACGCCTGCTCCCTGGGTCACACCATAGTAGCCATACACATTGCTGATATAATCGGGCCTGGAATATTCTTCGATGCGCGCGTAATCGAACACGGGGGCGTTATAAATGCGCTGTCGATCCACTGTCGTTGTGAGAACGGTAACGTCAGACGAGGGAGAGTAAATCGCCCACGGGACTGCAACCATTTTGGCCCCGCCGCCGCTCGCCACGGCTCCGCCTCCACTCGTAGAAAGAACGGTGTAGGCCATGCAACCGGAGTTTCGATCAATCACGACGTCTTTGACTACCCCGATCTCTTCACCTTGAGATGATTTCACTTTTGTGCCGACGAGCTTGCTAACTTGAACGGTAGTGCTCTGAGTTTGTGCTGACATGGGAACAATGATCAAACCCAGAACTGCCATCGTCGCTGTAAACAAAGATAATGTTTTCATAGGTAATGGCGTTAGGCTTGCACCAACAGATTTGTACAAGAAATCGTTGGTCAACACTGCTGCAGATGTGGCAACAAATATTGGCGCCGTAAAAATGCGTTTTTTCCCTAGGCCAATGTCGCGCTGCCTGGCTGGGTGCATGCTCATGATGAGTTTCGCATGTGCATACGGAGACGGAGTTCCTAACGACTGCACGCAACTTATCGTCGGTATCGCGCCCACGTGGAATTCAATGCGTGGCGAACTGAGGCTTTTTGAACGTCCGCTCGGG
>JBKPMH010000234.1:0-11768 GCA_046732035.1 Verrucomicrobiota bacterium | reverse complement strand
TGATCGGCTTGTCACGGTGGGAGGATGAAGTCATCGCGCTGGCGGCGCATTTGGAATATCTGCTTAAACGCTGCTGGCAGGCACAGATTACGGTGAGTTTGCCGCGATTGCGGCCCGCAGCTGGGGGATTTCGTCCCCTATTCTCAATGACCGATCGCGAACTGGTTCAATTGATTTGCGCTTTGCGGATCACTTTCCCGCAGCTTGGGATTGTGCTTAGCACTCGCGAGCGCGCGTCGCTGCGCGATTCGCTGGCGTCAATCGGGGTAACCATGATGAGCGCCGGCAGTCACACGGAGCCTGGAGGCTACACCCGGCAGGGACGGGAACACATCCATCGCACTGTGCGTGGTCGCATTGTCGCGCCCGAATACCAAGACGGTGAAGATGACCTTGCCACCGGCCAATTCGAGATCAGCGATGAACGATCTGCGGCAGAAATTGCTGCGGTTTTACGTGGTCGCGGGCTCGAGCCCGTTTGGAAAGATTGGGACCAGGCTCTTTGCGGGGCGTGAAGATCTCACTCAACGGCGAATCTGTTGACGTACGCGGAGCAAAAACAGTCGCGGAATTAATTGATCGTTATCAGTTGCCGCCGCAATCCATTTTGGTCGAGCACAACGGGCTCGCGGTACATCGGCACGAATGGCCCCAGCGCATACTCTCCGAAGGCGATCGCATCGAGTTCGTCCGCGTTGTCGCGGGCGGTTAGCACGCTGTCTAACTAGCTTTTTCGTCAAACTTGAGCCGCGCTCTTTACCACGACCCGCATCCCATCGGTTTGAATTACGGTGACCGGTGTTTGTGAGGCGATGAATTCGCCTTCCGTGACCACATCGACAACGTGGTCGGCGAAACGCGCTTTACCGCTCGGCCGCAAGACTGTAACGGCTGTACCCTGCATTCCTGGAGCTAACCCAATCGCAGTCGCGAACTGTCTTGGGATCCCGGTGAGCGACGGGCCCGGCGGGTTCGACTCAATCAAAGCAAACCGGCGATAAATGCTTGTGCGCGGCAGATAGCGTGCAAGCAAAGCGATAATGACAAATGAGCCGACGATCGCGATAAACATGTTGAGCAAAGGCATCGCGAGCATTTTGCCCGTCGGAAAAAAATTCTGGCCGGGGTAGCGATCGATCATTGTCCACAGCAGCGAAGCCAGCATGAGGAAGACGCCGACAACTCCGAAAACAATGGTGCTGTGCGCGAAAAAAAGGACCTCAATTAGAACCAGGACCAGTCCAAGAATGAAAAGCGCAACTACTTCCCAGCCCGCCAGGCCGGCCACATAATGACCGAGGAAAAACAGGGCGAAACAAGCCGCAGAAATAACGCCCGGCCATGTTGCGCCTGGAATTTTGAATTCGAGGTAAGCGCCGAGAATTCCTCCCAGCAATAGCAAAGGCGCAAGGGCGGTGATCCAAAACGCTAGTTGCTCAAAGCCCGTCGGCTCCATGGTAAACAGGTCGCCCTTCAGACCGGCCCTTTTGACCAAGTCGGCAGTCGAATCGACCACACCCTCAGCGAGTAATGGTTTGCCATCGATTCTTTCAGTTGCTTCCTGGGCATTCAAAGTGAGCACCGCGCCTTTCGGATGCACCACGCGATTACCGATCTTCACCTCCTTGTCCTTGTTCATGAACGCTTCGGCAACATCAGGATTGTGTCCGTTCTTGGTTGCCGAACCACGGATTAGTGCAGACCAGTACGAAATTGTCTTTTCCTTGGCGGTAGCCGGCAGGTCTTCGCCGGTCGGAAGAATCGGCGCCGCGGCGCCAATTGCGCTCACAGGCGCCATGTAAATGTGTTGCGTGGCTATGGCAATCAGAGCTCCAGCCGAGCCTGCGTTTGTATTGATGAATGTGTACGTGGGAATTTTGGCTTGGTTCAGAGCATTGACAATGTCAGCTGCGGTATCGAGGCGGCCTCCGTAAGTGTTCATGTCGAAAATGATGGCGGCCGCTTGGTTGCTTTCTGCCGTTTTCACGCCGCGGCGCAAAAACGCAAGGAGTGAAGGAGACACTTCACCGCGTAACGGAATAACCACAACATCCCCTTTCTGGACGATTTCACGTGCGCTCGCGGGCGTAATAGTGGTCAGGCAGAGGGTCAGCGCCAAGACCGATAAACTCTTTCTGATCGCTTGGACATGAACAGGCACTGCGTAAGTTTGGCATCGCTTCAAAAGCTAAACGAGGCAAAAATAATCACGCGCGCATGGGAACGATCCCTTCGGAAACGATCGAGCAAATTGCTGCGGCAAACGATATCGTTGACGTTATCGGCTCGTATTTTCCCCTCAAACGCGCCGGAGCAAATTTCAAAGCGCTCTGTCCATTTCATCAGGAAAAAACACCCTCGTTCATCGTCAGTCCCAGCCGGCAGACCTTTCACTGTTTCGGTTGTGGCGCGGGCGGAAGTGTATTCCGCTTCGTGGTCGACTATGAGCATACTGATTTTCCATCGGCAGTGCGGAAGCTTGCGGCACGCGCCGGAATCAGGGTGGTCGAGACGCGAGGTGGGGAGAGTGAAGACCGACGCTACGAGGTGCGCCGAACGTTGCTGAAATTGCACGCCGATGCCGCTGACTGGTTCCATGAAAATTTGTTAAAGAAAGATGTCGGTGAATCTGCACGAAAATACCTAAAGCATCGCGGAATCACGGCGGAAATCGCGAAACAATGGCAGCTTGGTTACGCGCCGGACGAATGGGACGCCTTTGGCAGCTGGGCACGCGGGCGTGGCTACGTGATTCGAGATCTCATTACGAGCGGCCTCGTAAAAACGAGGGATGATGCACAGAGCGGGCCGGCTCAGAGCTCTGGCGGGTACGATCGGTTCCGCGGAAGAATTATTTTCCCGATCTGCAACGACGTGGGCGAAGTGATCGCCTTTAGCGGGCGGCTTTTACAAGACGTCGATGGAGCCGCGAAATATTTAAATTCGCCTGAGACGCCGCTTTTCCGAAAAGGTCATGTTCTTTTTGGACTGCACAAGACGAAGCGCGCGCTGATCGAAGCCAATTGTGCCGTTGTCTGCGAGGGGCAGATCGACTTGATAAGCTTATTTGAAGCAGGAATCAAAAACGTGGTCGCGCCGCAGGGGACCGCGTTTACGGAAAATCAGGCGCGACTGTTGAAACGATTTGTTAGCGAAGTGGTCCTTTGTTTCGACGCCGACGCGGCCGGAAAAAAAGCCGCCGAACGTTCACTTGACGCCTTACTGCAAAACGACCTGATTGTGCGTGTGGCCGAGATGCCATCCGGAGAAGATCCGGACTCTCTGGTTCGACACGAAGGGAAAGAGGCATTCGAACGCCGAATCGCCGCGGCGCGTGATTTCTTCGATTACTGGATTGAGCGCGAAACTGCCGGTGTTGATCTCAGTTCGTTAGGCACAAAGATGCAGCTGGCGAGAAACCTGGCTGAAACTGTTTCGCGGATCCGCGATCCGCTCATGCAGCGGGAAGTTGTAAACAAAGTCAGTGCGTATCTGGGCGTCGTCGCTCAAGATTTTCAATCCCTTCTGCCTAAACAACGAGCTGAATTCGTTCGATCGGGCGGTCAATCTGAAGCAGGTCCTTCGCCCAAGTCAGAGAAGACTGCTCAACGGCCGCGCCACGAGATCGCCATGCTTTGCCTTCTGGCGTTGCGAGACGAAAAAGCGCGCGAGTTTCTTCGCGAACAGAACTGGCGTGAAATTCTCGCCCACATCCCGGATGGAGAAATTCTTGCTCTCATCCTCGAGAGCGAGCTGCATCCAGAGGACGCAGCCTCACTCAACGCCTTTATGGTTACCCTTTCTCCGCCTCAGGAGCGCCTGGTCTCTTCATGGCTTCTCCAAAAAGCCCCGCCGAACGCCAGAGCAATGGTCGAAAATTGGTGGCTCGGCATCCGTCAGGGCGTCTTGCGTCGGCAACTTGACGTCGCCACCAGCCGCATAAGACTGCCAAATCTCACCACAGGTGAGACGGTAAATTTGCAGAAACAAATTCTTGACCTCCGCGGACAGCTCCACGAGCTTTCCCAGCCCGCCGCCCCGGCCGGCAATTAGCCTCGAGAGTAGGGTTAGTTGTCGACCTGTTGCTGCGCGGCAAGTCGAACGTCTTAGTCAAATCCTTAATCGCACTATCTTGGCCAGGCATTCGAAACACACGGGAGGCAGCCGACGGTCGTCGGCGAAGCGGGTTAAACAAGCCCCACGCCGCGGTTCATCAAAAAAACGGGTTGTTCCACTTCGGCGGAAGCTTGCGAAACAGCCGCGGATCGTTGCGGTTAAAACCAAACGCAGAACCGCTTCCAACGAACGCAACGGATCGGCGCCGGAGCCGCCAGAGCAAATCGTGGCGTCTCGGCTGTATTCCGCGATTGAATTACAAAGCCGCATTCGCGAGCTCATCAAGCTGGCAAAGGAACAAGGCTATCTCACGTTTGACGATCTAAATGAGGCGCTACCGGAGGGAATCACCGACGCCGATGAATTGGACCTTATTCTGACGCGGCTGCGTCGTCTGGAGATCGACATTATCGAAGCGTCGGAGGTCGATCGTTACAAGGACGGGAAAAAGGACACTGAGGAAGATCTGGAAGAGGAAGAGCGAACCGAAACCAAGGTCGACATCCTGGATGACCCTGTTCGGATGTATCTAAAGCAAATGGGTCAGGTGCCTCTTTTGACCCGGGAGCAGGAAGTAGAAATATCCAAACGAATTGAAGAAGCCGAGGACATGGTGCTGAAGCACATCAATCGCTTCGGTTTTATTGCGCAGGCCCACTTGGATCTGGCCAAAAAGCTGATTGAGGGCAAGGAAAGATTTGATCGCGTGATCCTCGACAAAAAAATCGAGAGCAGGGAGAGGTATATGAAAAATCTCCCGAGGCTTTGCAAACAGGTGGAACAATTAAACGCGTCTGTCACCCGGCAGTTTTGCGAAGTCACGCGCAATTCTTTAAAAAAGCGACCACAGAAGGTGAAGGCATTGCAAAAAATGATGGCTTCGCTGCAAAGGCTTTATCCGCTTTTCTACCTGAAGCAGAAGGTTACAGAGGAATTTGTGCATCTGGCGGATGACGCACATCACACTTCTCTTTATCTGCAAACTGAGTTGGCTAAGAATCCTCGTAGCAAAAAACGGCGGTTACAGCTTCAAAACAAGGTCCGCGAGTTGGAAAAGGGTTTGTGGTTCTCGCTTGCCGAATATGCGAAGGAATATCAGACGCTTAAGAGCTGGATGCGTCAGGCGTTCAAGGCCAAAACCGAAATGGTGGAAGCCAACCTCCGTTTGGTTATTTCGATCGCAAAAAAATACACGAACCGCGGTCTGTCCTTTCTCGACCTGATACAGGAAGGAAACATGGGGTTAATGAAGGCGGTTGAGAAGTTTGAGTACCGCCGGGGATACAAATTTTCCACGTACGCAACATGGTGGATTCGGCAGGCCATCACCCGTTCGATTGCCGATCAGGCCCGCACGATTCGTATTCCGGTCCACATGATCGAGACCATTAACAAACTCATGCGGGTGCAAAAGCAGCTGGTGCAGGAATACGGACGTGAACCTTCGCCCGAGGAAGTAGCCGAAGAAGTCCTCCTGCCGGTAGATCGTGTTCGGTCGGTCCTCAAGATGGCGCAGCAACCAATCTCGCTTCAGTCCCCGGTGGGCGAGAGTGAGGAGACTAACTTTGGCGATTTTATCGAAGATCGGGGGGCCGAAAATCCGAGCGACATGACTGCGATTGTCTTGTTGAAAGAAAAAATCAAGGATGTGCTGGAGACGCTCACCGATCGTGAAAGGCAGGTTCTGGAACAACGATTTGGTCTCGTCGATGGATATAGCCGCACGTTGGAAGAAGTAGGCCGGCAGTTTCAGGTCACTCGCGAGCGTATTCGCCAGATCGAGGCCAAGGCCTTGCGCAAGATGCGGCATCCGACCCGTATCCGGCAACTCGAAGGCTTTCTTGAAGCTCCCGGGCTATGAATATGCTTGCCATTTGAGCGCAACTTCCCAGTCTGAAGTTAGTTCAATGATTGGAGACTATGGATCCTGAAGATGATAAGCAGTTGTGGGGCATCCTCGGTAAAGTTCCCGAGCCTACGCTTTCGCCGTTCTTCGCTCGAAACGTAGTAAGGAGTGTCCGGCAGCGGAGGAGTCGCTTTGACCGGATGCGCCACTGGCTAAGTTGGCGCAGGCTGGGCGCGGCGTCGGCCGTTGTCATCGTCGTGATTGGTATGGCTATCGCCACGCATCGCCCAGTCTCGCAGACAACGGCTATAAATGATTCAGACGTCGTGGCAAAAATCGATCCACAGGATTATGACGTCGTGGCCGATCTGGATGAACTGATCGCCTGGGATGAAAATAGCGTGTGGGAGGATAAGCCGACTTTGTAAATTAATCGTCGCTTCGTCGGCCTTTGTTTTGCTCTGTGCTGTCGCACAGGGGCAACCGCAACAGCATAGGCCAGGAAGTCATCAGGCCGCGGGACCTCCTCGCGGGCCGGGAGGAGGTGGATCCGCGCGGGGGCCAACAGGTCCGAGCATGCGTGAGCGGTGGATGGCTATGCCCCCGGCTGCACGCCAAAATTTTCAGCGCAATGCCGAACGCTGGTTGCAGATGAGTCCTGCAGAACGCAACGTCATGCGACAACGAGAAAATCTGCGTCGCCAGACAATCAGGCGCGAAACCGACGCGGCAGTTCGCGATTCAGGCCTCCAATTGAATCCGCAGCAACGCGCCCAATTTGAATCACGCTATATTCAAGAACGTCGAAAAGTAGAACGCACGTTACGGCAACAAATCGAAACGGAACGCCAAAAGGAAATTCCAGCGCTGATTCAAGAACTGAAAAAAGAGTTCCAGATTGATCAGCCAACCAAAGCTCCGGCGACAAAGCCGGCCGAGTCTCCCAAGAAATAGCGCAGGCTTTTCTTCAATTCCACAACAAGCAGCCGGTTCTAAAAACTGGCTCGAGATTACTCTCGAGCCACCTCGATCTGCATGTCTATCTGTCTACTTCGCCAGCAGATAATTACCGGCGATAATAGTGATGATATCGATGATGGCGGTAATAGCGGTGCCCGCCGTACCAATAGTACGGCCGATGGTAGCCATAATACCGATATGGTCGGTAGTAGGAATAGCGATAGGGATAATAATATCCGTATGGGTAATATCCATAGCCATAATACCCAGGAAATCCGAACCCTATTCCGATTGATACTCCGGCATCAGAGCGCTGCACCGGAACGAAAGCCATTAGCCCCGCCACCGAGCCTATTAAGAGAAGTTTTTTCCAATTCATGTTTTTCCCCCTAAAAATTAAACAGAATTGAGAAGAGAAAGTTTTCCGATTTATTCGAGATTGGAAATGTTTGGATATGCCGTAATACGAAGGCTTTGGCCAATCTTTCGATAAGAAACGCAGCGAAGCCGCATTGCGTTTACCGGAGTTTCGGCTCCACGTCCGGGAAACGCGACTACCGGTCCTCCCGTTAAAATCGGACCCAGATAGAGCTGCAATTTGTCGATGACTCGCTCATCGAGCGCCTGACCCAGCACGTTGCCGCCGCCCTCAATCAACACGCTCGTAATGCCTCGCTTGCCTAGATCTTCAAGCACGGCATCCAGCGACTTGCGTCGATAAACCAATGTTCGTGAACTGAACGCATCCGAAAACAAGTTCGTGTCGCGCGGTAGCTTCCCGGAGTCCGTCAGCACCACACGCCAGGGTTGTCGCGCCCCCGGAATGTCGCGCACCGTCAATCGAGGATTGTCCGATCGGACTGTTTCAGCTCCGACCAAGATTGCGTCCACCTGCGCGCGAAGTCGCTGTACATCATTCCGTGCAACTGTATCTGTAATCCAACCAGACTCACCGGCCGGCCGGGTCAACCGTCCATCGAGGGACATTCCGCACTTCGCGATAACAAAAGGGCGCTCTGTCACGATCCACTTGTTGAAAGCCTCGTTAATTTTCGTGCACTCATCCGCTAATACGCCGTGGCGCACACTGACCCCTGCATTTTGCAATTGCACAATCCCCTTGCCTAAGTGACGAGGATTTACGTCAATCGCCCCAATAACGACGTTTCTAAGTCCCGCTTGAAGGATCGCATCTGTGCACGGAGCAGTGCGTCCTTGTGTCGAGCACGGTTCCAGCGTGACATAAAGGGTGGCTTCTTCGGGCAAAAACGCCCGAAAATTCTTGAGGCATTCAATCTCAGCGTGATCCTGGCCCGCTCCGCGATGATGTCCCCTTGCCACGATTCGATTGCCGACCACCAGAACCGCTCCAACGGCGGGATTAGGACTAGTCTGGCCAAACGCTTTCTTTGCCTCGGTAAGCGCCACGAGCATGAAGTTTTCGTCTCGGTTTTTATTCATCACTTCGCGGCATCAATAGCGGTTCCGATCGTGCAAGCAACGCGGCTCTCCCGAATGATACGCATGCTATGACGTAAGTAGAATCGCAACTTAGCGTCTAACGCCGCAGTACACCCGGCTGATACGTGCCTGGAGGGATTCGAACCCCCAACCTTCTGATCCGAAGTCAGAAGCTCTATCCGGTTGAGCTACAGGCACTGATGAGAATGTTCGTGATACGTGATTACTGAACAGGCGCAAGCTGCCATTCATGATCCACTATTCTCGTCAGCGCCAAGCTCGTCAAAATGTCAGCGATACGCCAGCGTAACCGGATAACCGCGGAGCGGGTTCGATTCCATTGGCAAATACACGATTGTAGTATTTCGCGTCCGTTAGATTGGAGATGCCACCGATCAAACGCAGGTTTCTGGTTAGGTAATAATCCGCCGAGAGATTGAAGACCGCGTAAGGAGGAATCTTTGCCTTCGGGATGTTCGGACTCCCAATATTCGTGTCCTGCCAGAATTGTTGTGACACGTAAACAGCTGTCAGGGCGATATTGAAAGAGCGCTCTCTTTGAAAGGAGATTCCACCTTTCAAAACAATGTCCGGCGCGAATGCCGGCGTATTCCCGACGATGGTTCTATCTGTATCTGGTATCAGCAGCTGGCTTTCAGTAAACTCGGCATCGAGAAACTGAACATTGCTAAAGGCGATTAGCTTGAATGGGCGGTAATCTGAAGGCAGTACGCCAGGCACAGGCGGTCCTTTGCTCGAGTCGACGACTCCCTTGGCAGCTTCGGGCTCGAGCTGGGGCAACGGCGGATGCTGGAAGGGAGCCAGAAAGTCGTAATAAAGTTCACCTTCCAAACCGCGGTGGCGACTGCTCCCAGTATTCAGGATGATGAAATCGGTGTTACTGATGTTTTGCGTCTCGGTTCTGTTATCGAACAACATCCAAAACAATCCAACATCGTACCAAAAACCTTTGTAAGGCGTACCATGTACGCCTAATTCAAAGTCCAAAGAATGGAAGGGGTCTGGTATATCTTCACCGAATGCAATCGTGCGAGTGGTGCCAGCAATATCGAAGAACCGGGTCGGTCGCCATCCCGAAGACGCGCTGAAATAGGTCTCGTTTCGGTTTCCAAAATCGTTACCCATTCCAAATCCCCAGAGCGGAATCCAATGGTCAGCGCTAATGCTTGCGGGACCCGTCGGCGGCACAGTTGCCAGCCACGGCGCATGCGTTGAATCGACTTCGACATTTTCATGGTCGAGCCGGAACGAACCAACCATGTGAAATTTTCCAATTCGGATCAGATCCTCGAAAAAGAACGCCTGATAATCAGCGGTCCTGGATTGATCTAAAGGAATGATGTCGGAGGTCGACCCGCGTGATGCCGTCAAGAAATCGGGCCCATTCGTGTCCTCGGTAAGCGTGTATCTAATAAACGGCGCATCACCGTGGTACACAACGCCGCCAAACGTGAGAGCACTACCTTTAAAGATGGTGCCGTCTCCCCATAGTTTGCGAAAGCGTATGTCAGCCCCGCCATTATTGAAGTCCTCGTACCCGAATGTGGTGCTTGAAGGGAACGGATTACGCGCTCCTGGAGTATTGTTTGGTGCGGTTCGGGAGTCGATCTCCTGATGCGTGAACCATCCTTTGGCCTGCAAAAGCCAGCCTTCTCCGAAGTCACGTTCGTATCGCAGAACAGTAGTGTACCGATCAACCCAGTTATTGTTGAATGGAGTGAATGAAAAATTTGGGTCGTTCACCCACTGTTTATACGTGATCCTTCCCGGGTCACCCCCGTCAAACCGGCTGGAATAGAAATCGAGTGCCAGCAATTGGTGCTCGTCTGGCCTCCAGCCTACGTACAGATCAGTTTGCCACAGATCGTACTGGCTGTTGCTACGTTGCCCGTCTGCTCGCACATATCCGCCATCCAAACGAAATTCCAACGGCCCCACAGCTTCCTGAATCACATTGTAAGTGGAATAATACCCATAGCCGCCACCGATCTGCTCGGTATAGAAATTCCATGGAGTTCCCGGTTCGGGATGCTTTGTTATAAAATTCACGACCGGTGCGGGCTCCGGCCCATACAGCAAGCTATTGCCTCCGCGGATAAACTGAATTTCGCTGATGCTTTGAGGCAGCGGCAGATAATAAAGAGTAGGGAAACCGATCCAATCACTCATCAACGGCAGGCCGTCCCGAAGCACCAGGGTAAACTCAGATTCCTGCGGGTTGCCAAGTCCGCGATAGTTAAAGTTAAATTGGCCGGGCGTGTGTTGCTCCGTAATCAGAAAGCCCGGTGCCTTGGTGAAGAGTTCCTGCTGATTGTTGTTCTCCACCGGTGGCTGTTCGTTGAGCTTGATGACAGTTGCCTTTTTTGTAACCGTGATTTCCGTTCCTGATACTTCGGGCATGAGGTGCTGTCGCATTTCACGGAAATTGTCGTGCGGCGTCGGACTTGGAATCGCTTCGCCGGTAACAGTCACTGTTCCAGCTTCCGCAGTTTGGCTGTTGCCCGGTTGTCTTGCGAGGAGAAGGAGAGTCAAAACTGCCAAGCTAACAACCCCCCAATGATTGTTAGGTAAATGTAATCGCCCTAAAGATTGCCATGTGCCGTTGTGACTTGTGAACATGGCGCCCGAGATTACAAATCTGCAATGTTGCGTCAATAACGATTTTGTAATTTTTCAACCAATGATTTGGGCGACTGGTTTCCGAGGCTGTAACGCGACAATTGGCGCTTGCGACGCGCTCGCTGCGTGAGTGCTTTTAAATCGCCAAATCAGGCGTCTTGATCGGGGTGGCCGACGGGACTCGAACCCGCAACAACCAGAACCACAATCTGGGGCTCTACCGTTGAGCTACGGCCACCATCGCTGTGCGGAGACAAGACCTTAAAATTCCAATTCTTTTTTGCAAACAAAGGACTCGACTTTTCCCGGTCACTCCACTAATTGTCGGCGCCGGTGGCACCAAACTCTACCTGGAGTCGGCTCACTCTCCCGCTTAACCAGGTGGCGCGGCGAGTCAGTGGAGCTTTGCTCATTTGTCTTTTCTCTACGGGTTTGGTCGGCGTTCTTCAAGCCCAGGAGGAGGATCCGAGCGACGTTTTTCTTAAAGCTTATTTGTCCGCTCAGCAGGGGGAAAAGTTGGAACACGAAAACCAATTTAAGGGCGCCCTCGCCAAATTTCGATTCGCGGGGAGCCTGATCGAGGAGTTGAAAAGATCACATTCGGGGTGGCAATCCGGGATCGTAGAATATCGCGGCCGCAAGATCGGCGAGGAAATCTTGCGCATTCAGGAACGCATATCGAGGCACAATGAACTTAGCGCAGCGGGGAGGCCTTTGCCGGAGATTGTTCCTTCGCTTCCCGAGA
>JBKPMH010000233.1:0-6588 GCA_046732035.1 Verrucomicrobiota bacterium | reverse complement strand
TCCGAGCTTACAAATCCGCATGGGGATTCACAGCGGGCCGGTCAGCGGTGTGGTGGACGTGACTGAGCGGACTAATGTAGCCGGGGCTGGTATCAACATCGCCCGGCGGGTGATGGATTGTGGCGACGCGGGGCACATCCTCGTCTCACATCATGTCGCTGAGGATCTGGCGGAATACGAACGCTGGCGGCCGTTCCTGCATGATCTCGGTACTTGCGAAGTGAAACACGGAGCGCGCTTGGAAATCACTAACCTCTACTCGGAGGAAGTGGGTAATGCGCAGCTGCCGCGAAAACTTCAGGCAGTCAGAAAACACCGCGTGCGTGTTCGCTCGGCGGCAGTGGCTCTTGCGCTGCTCGTGCTCGGCGCGATCGTTGCCGCTTTAATCTTCGTTTCGCGCAGGCCGACAGCAGCCGTATCTCCTATACCGGCGATACCCGAGAAGACCATCGCGGTGCTTCCGTTTGAAAACCGGAGTGAGGACAAAGCGAACGCCTTCTTTGCCGATGGCGTACAAGACCAAATCCTGACGAACCTGGCGAAGATCGCGGACTTAAAGGTGATCAGTCGCACCTCAGCCATGCAGTACAAGACCGGCGCGCCGCGCAATCTGCGCGAGATCGGCCAACAGCTGGGAGTAGCGCATTTACTCGAAGGCAGCGTGCAGCGCGCGGGGAACAAGGTGCGGGTGAATACGCAGTTGATTGATGCCCGCAGCGATGTCCATGAATGGGCGGAAAATTACGATCGCGACCTGGCCGACGTCTTTGCCATTCAAAGCGAAATCGCCAAGGCGATCGCGGATCAACTCCAGGCCAAACTTTCGCCTAACGAGAAGAAAGCGATCGACCTGCCGCCGACCAGTGACTTGGCGGCATTCGACCTTTACAGCCGGGCCAGGACTATAGTCCTCACTAGCAGCCAGAGTGCTACCAGCGAGCAAGACGCGGCGCAGGCAATCGACCTTCTAAATGAGGCGGTGAAGCGCGACCCATCCTTTTTCGACGCCTACTGCCAGCTTGCGAATGCGCATGAAAGCCTTTATGCAGTGGCTGGCTTTGATCATACTCCAGCCCGGCTCGCTCTTGCGGAAGCTGCTCTCCAAGCCGCTTCCCGGCTGCGGCCAGATGCGGGCGAAACTCATCTGGCGAGGGCGGAATATCTGTATTACGCGCTGCGCGATTACGCCGGCGCCCTGGCCGAACTGGAGAGCGCGCGGTTGGTTTTGCCGAACGATCCGCGCATCTTCGAAGTGACCGGCTACATTTTGCGCCGCCGTGGCCAGCAGGAAGAAGGGCTGCACAATCTGGAGCGGGCGATTGAGCTTGATCCGCGCAACTTTGATATTCTGCAACAGATCGCAAGCAGTTATTATGGCCTGGGCCGCTATGCCGAGGCGATGGCAGCTTACGATCGTGCGCTGAGCATTATTCCCGCCAATATCGAAACGAGGGCTAGTCGTGGAGGAGTCGAGCTCTTCTGGAAAGGGGACACTCGTCCGCTCCACCAGACCATCGATTCGATCTTGGGGCAAGGCCCCGGCGCCATTGCTCCCGCGGCGGATCGCTGGTTTCTGTGCGCGCTGACCGAACGTGATCGGGCTGCGGCCGAGCGAGCCCTGGTCGCACTCGGCGACAATCCCTGCTGGGTCGACGAAAGGATCCGTCTGAGCCGCAGCTTTGGCGAAGGTCTGCTGGCGCGGATGATGAAAGACCAGGCAAGAGCGCGCGCTGCTTTTGCCGCGGCGCGCGCGGAGCAGGAAAAAATGGTGCAGGCGCAACCAGACTACGGCCCGCCACTTTGCGTCCTCGGTTTGATCGACGCCGCCTTGGGGCGCAAAGAGGCCGCCCTGGCCGAAGGACGGCGCGCGATCGCACTTCTTCCCGTGGAAAAGGAGGTCGACAATGGGAGTCGCATGATCCAATACTTCGCAATCACTCTGGCCTGGGCAGGCGAAAAGGACCTTGCCTTGCAGCAACTGGAACTCGGACTGCGTGCTCCAACCGCATCGGGCGCGCTGAGCTACGGCGCATTAAAGCTGCATCCCTTTTGGGATCCACTCCGCGGCGATTCCCGCTTCGAAAAAATCGTTGCTGATCTCGCGCCAAAGACAAAGTAAATAGAATCGAATGCCTGTTGAACGCGATTAGATGAGCTTGTGCGAATGCACGGGCCGCGTCCGGCCCGCATATCACAGCCCGCCAAATGGCAGCACATCGGAAATAAGATCGAAACCGCGCTTATCAGCCTTTGCAACTTTCCGCGCACGCGAGCGTTGCCACTCGAATGATCACACCTACACTGATACAGTGAGACAGCCTCGCACCGTGTACGCCGCCAATATTTCGTAACACGGCCCGTAGATCGCGTTTTCCCCATCGAGAAACAAAAACCGACGGGCCGCCGATAGTCTAAACGGTTACCGTGGACCAACTCGATGGTTAGTAGCTCCAGCAGTCTCGAAGATCCCGAAAGTGGCCGTGGTTCTCGGCCCACGGCCATATCGCTTAAATGCGTATCCCTTTACTGACTCGGGCAGGGACCGGGACCCGGTGTGGTATCAAAGAAGCCGGAGACTGTGCCATTGAATACTGATGAGTTCGTCGTACCGGTCGTATTGACAACAACGACGAAGTTCGAATTTGCCGGCACGGTAAAGGAGTACGATGCGTTGGGAACTGTCGTGCCCAAACCAACTACTCCGCTATCACCGAGATAATTCTGGCACAGATTGGCGGGGTTATAACTGTTGAGATATGCGGCGCTCTCGATGTCACCTTGGCCTCCGAGCGCAGCGTTAATCGTCACCGTGAAGCAGGCAGGCGCGGCACCATTATTTGTGAATTGGTAGGTCTTATAGTATTTGGTGCCGGCAAACCCACCACCAGGGCAGCCTTTCCCAGCGCATTCACTTGGCAAACCGTCACGCCCGAGTCTGTCGCTCTGCGTTAAATCAGCTGTAGTAAGCGCATACGGACCAAACGTCTGGTCACTCCCTCCCGTGCAGGTTGGCACGCTAAACGTGACCACCTTGTTTCCACTAGCATAAGTGAGGTTCAGATTAAGCTCGATGTTCGTGCCACAGGCCAGCGAGTTCGATGTCTGAATCTGAAAGGGCGTCAAGTTAACGCCGTTTGCGTCTATGGCCAGATTCGGATAACCCGAACTTCCCTGCGTTACCGTTACTCCAGGTGTGGTTGTAGTAAGTGTCGCTGAGATACTCCGCTCGTTCGCGCAGCCGTTGTTCTTGAGAGCCAGATTCAGATAGGCGCACTCATTACTGTTTATGACGCCATTACCATTCCCTGTAGAATCGTCGATTGTAATGCCATTCGACTCCAAGTTCGAGCCCCCTCTCATCGAAAAGTTCTGGGTCACCGTCGCCCCGCTGGTGACGACAATGTTCGCGGATGCGGGCGACGCCGTGGTGCAGTTCCGATCGGGGTCCGCGGCCGTGACAGTATAACTCCCCGCAGGCACCAAGATGGAATAAACGCCGTTCGCGTTAGTTGTGCCGGCATATCCATTACTGAGACTGACCAGCACGCCGGAAAGTGGCGCCCTACTCGGTAACGAGATTACGGTGCCTCTTACGGTTCCCCATGCGGGAGCATTGGTGCACGATGCAAACCTGTATGAGGCGATTCTTGTGGCCCAATCCTCGTTGTCGCCGTCTTCCTGGTTACGATAGTACTCGTTAGTATAGAAAAAGGTGCACTGGTCAACTGGATCAAGGGTCATTGCGCTGTAGTCACCCCAACGGTCGAAAGGATTAGCTCCAATCTGCACGCCCGATCCAGCCATAAGGGTCGTTTCAGCGCCCATTGTGTTGAGCGGATCAGTACTGAGGCGCCCAGTGACAAAAATACCTGGCTTGAGCGACGTGCTAGATTTGCTGTACCCTAGCGCGATGTTCTGATCCTTGTCCATGGCAATGGACCCCATCCACCGGTATGCTGCATCAGGATCGTACGTGCTCGCCTGATGCACTGTAGGGGTGGTCGTCGAGCTAAAATTGTTCCTAAATTCGAACCACCGAATGGCTCCGTGAGAAGTTCCGCCGCTCCCTCTGACGGATATGTTACCCACAAGCGACTCGTGATCACCATAGTTCCGATACGGCAAGCGGTACATCAGATGGTAAGAGAGGTTGTCAAGATAGTCAGCCGAAGTGGCCGGCGCCGGCTGAGGGACGCAATTAAAACCGGTCGAGGGATTTCCTACGCAAGGAGCCACGCTCCACGTGGCAGATATTTGCGTTTCAGTCAGGTTGATTGTTGGGGCAGCGCCCCATGTCACCGCCACTCTGGTTGAGTCGAGCTTACTGGTGCTGACCGGATCAGGCCCAATGACGAACGCTGCTTCCCCGGCGGGCGGTGGCGTCAGACTATCGAGGTCCGACGGCAGAAATCCGTATTGCGATTTGCCAGCATACTTTTTTAGGTCCTTTTGAACCTGCCGAGCCGGGAGTCCTTGCAGCATCTTGTCGCGTTCGAAGACAAAAATTCTTCCTGCGAGATAGGCGGTGGCTTCCGCATTGAAAACGTGGCCAGACATGTAGTAGCCGTCGGGCCACACACCGATTTTTGGATAATCGACAAAATTCGCGGAGTCCGTGACGAAGTCGTACAAGTAGTACGATCCCAAGGCATCTCCTGTGGCAGAAACAGCGACACACTGGTGTGAGAAGTCAGGGCTCGCACCGACGACGAATTGGGAGAGAATCCATCGTCCACTCAGAATGTCATACGCTACTACAGGATCGCCGTCATTGTGTGTGGCGCACGCGCCGCCAAGCGGCTGAAAAAGCGTGTTACCGGCGACCGGTCCATAAAGCAGGCGGCCGGTTTTGTCCCAGATTGCGAAGCTCGCGTTGTTCCACTGGACGTATTGGGTGGCGCCAATGCGGCCATTCGTGTCCGGGGGAATTAAGGTGATCACAAACCCGGGAATGCCAGCTCCTACGCCTTCAAAACTGACTCCTGTCGGGGTCGGCGCAGAAACCAGAGCTCCCGCAAACGTTTGCGCCGTCAAGTCCGGGCCGGTTACGTCCGAAGGAGGGCGGGGACGGATAGGCTCTCGCTCGACCGGCGGTGGCGCGAGCCGTGGCGGGATTGCCGGCATGTTCCGCAATGCGGGCGTGCGAACGCCAGCTACCGGCGAGGGGTCGTGCCTCGGGCCTGCGTACGTAGTGGCGCTCGCGCTTTGCGTCGGTACCTGAGGGCGTGGGCCGGATGTTTTGGACACAGGGCCACCGCCACGCCTGTCTGCTGGAAGAGCAGCAACTTTCTGTGATTGTAAATGCACACCAAACGTTGAGACGAACCGGCTAAACCAATCGAAAGAATTAGCTGGCCGGAGGCTGCTGTTGGCAAGCCCTGGCGCAGCCCCAAAGGCGAACACTGCAAGTAGGGCGGCGATCAATAACAAAAAGAAGCTGATTAACCCACGCAGGTTGACAAATGCGGAGCGAGTGGACGAATTTTTTTTCATTTAATTGCTTTGAATAATTAGTGGAGTGCTTGGTTATTTTGCACGGAGCGTGATGTGGAGGAATTCCGTGAAATGCGGAATTACCATCCCAATGGCTTTTGTCAAGCAAACCGGAACCCTGATTTTTATATCGGTAAAAATCCTACAGCTCTCAGCTCCAGTTTTAGCGTGTCGGAAGAGTGGACCTCGAGCCGCGACTTCCATTGGAGGACAAACGCAGAATCGCGCTATTAGATCGAGAAAACAAGCGCAAGCGACACGACGCTCCGAAACGAAAAGCACGCGACGGTGCTAATTGAAATATCTAGTGTTGGCGTGCCGACGCTAGAAAGACGGCGGGAGTTACCCCCCGCCGTCTGAATAATTAGGTTTGGAACAGCTTATCTTCCGCTTTGCTGACCGCGACGTTGCTGACCGCCGCCCTGTTTCTCGCGGTCGCGCTGCTGTCGCTCACGCTTCTGTCTCTCTTGATCTTGCTCTTTTCCACTCTGCTGTCCAGGACCGCCGGATTTGCCCGGTTCGTTTGGATTGCGTTGTGTTTCCATATTACCTTTCATTTCTGTTATTAGCTTCTGACCTGTCTTGTTACTCTGCGACAACTCTTCCTTTTTCTTTCACATCGGCTTGAAGCGTACGGTTGGACTGAAAAAGCAGTCGGTTTAATGGATGATCGCTCGGTCGGCGAACCCCTACGACAATCTAGTGCGGTACAGCAAGGAATTCGCCGCATTGCTTGCAGCGATAGAAGCGCTGTTTTTCCTCTTTGCTTAGTTCGCTGAAATCAGCGGCATTCATCACGCGTCGGTAACTCAAGATTGTCGGCTTTTCTTACTGGCACCTTACAAATTTCATCATGTCTCAAATTATTCGAGTTGCATAACGTATTAACCACTAGGTCGATGGAGTATCGGACCTAACAATGGCATACTCATTGCTTGTAGTTCAGGCGTTAGGCAGCTTTGCCGCCCGATGTCATGTCCAGTTCAAAGTACGTTTACGAGATTCGCCCGCGCAAAGATCGCCGGGGCTTTGACCTAATTGGCGACTCATTGCCTTTGGGTTTGCTATGGTTTGAGGGACCGGAAGCAATTGCCG
>JBKPMH010000232.1:0-16067 GCA_046732035.1 Verrucomicrobiota bacterium | reverse complement strand
ATTCGAAATCCATCATCTGCAAAGGGGATCCGCTGCCTTCCGTACGATCTTGAAATCTGCAGCGACCAGGCCCTGCAAAGAGTTCGATGTAAACGCGGTTTTCAAATTTATTTCTCATCGCGGTCGCGAACATCTTCCCGTGCCTGTGGACCGCTCTTGCGGATGGGAAGCTTGTCGTCCCGCGAGAAACCTTCCTTGTCGTCCCACGGACATTTATCGGCTGATTTGAGCGTGATCACACTTCAGGCGATGTCGAATCGACCGGAGATTAATTAGAAAACCAGCAAAAGCAAAACAGCCGAGCCCTTGCGAGCTCGGCTGTTTGTTAATTGTTGTTTCGGCTCCGAATTAATAGTCCATGCCGCCCATACCCCCGCCTGGAGGCATTGGAGGAGTTTTTTCCTTGTCAGGAATCTCCGTGACCAATGCTTCGGTGGTGAGCAACAGGCCCGCTATGGACGCAGCGTTTTGCAGCGCCGAGCGCGTGACCTTGGTCGGATCGACGATACCGGCCTTTACCAGGTCGGTGTATTCGGCAGAGGCGACGTCGTAACCTTCGTTGCCTTTGCGCTTCTTGATCTCCTCAACGATGAGCGCGCCTTCACGACCTGCGTTGTCGGCAAGTTGACGCGTCGGCTCTTCAATCGCGCGACGAACAATCGCCACGCCGACTTTCTCGTCGCCTTCGAGGTCCTTGATGTTGTCGAGCGCTTTTTGCGCGCGCAGCAAGGCAACACCGCCACCTGCGACAATGCCTTCCTCAACTGCCGCACGAGTGGCGTGCAAGGCGTCTTCGACACGCGCTTTCTTCTCTTTCATCTCGGTCTCAGTCGCAGCGCCGACGTTGATGACTGCAACACCGCCCGCGAGTTTCGCCAGGCGCTCCTGCAGTTTCTCGCGATCGTAATCGCTGGTCGTCTCTTCAATTTGACGACGGATCTGGGCGACGCGGCCCTGGATATCGTTCTGTTTGCCTTCGCCTTCGACAATGGTGGTGTTCTCCTTGTCGATCGTAACGCGCTTGGCTTTGCCGAGGTCTTCGATCTTGATGTTCTCCAGCTTGATGCCGAGATCTTCGGTGAGGCAACGCCCGCCGGTAAGCACCGCAATGTCTTCCAGCATCGCCTTGCGACGATCGCCGAAGCCCGGAGCTTTCACTGCGCAGACCTGCAATGTGCCGCGGAGTTTGTTCACGACCAAAGTTGCGAGCGCTTCGCCTTCCACGTCCTCAGCAATGATGAGGAGCGGCCGGCCGGCTTTCGCCACTTTCTCGAGCAACGGAAGGAGATCCTTCAAGCTCGAGATTTTCTTCTCGTGAATGAGGATGTAAGCGTTCTCGAGAACGGCTTCCATCGCTTCCGCGTTGGTCACGAAATAGGGCGACAGGTAGCCTTTGTCGAACTGCATGCCCTCGACCACTTCAAGTGTGGTGTCGATGGAACGCGCTTCCTCGACCGTGATCGTGCCGTCCTTGCCGACTTTGTCCATGGCATCGGCAATGATCTCGCCGATGGTTTTGTCCCAGTTGGCTGAAACGGTTGCGACCTGCGCGATCTCGGTGCGATCGCTGACTTTCTTTGAGTTTTTCTTCAGCTCCTCGGTGATCGCCTCGACACCTTTCATGATGCCGCGCTGCAACGAGGTCGGGTTCGCGCCGGCGGTGACATTGCGCAGACCTTCGCGGTAAATGGATTCCGCCAAGATTGTCGCCGTAGTCGTGCCGTCGCCGGCCACGTCAGACGTTTTGGAAGCGACTTCGCGAACGAGCTGCGCGCCCATATTTTCATACGGATCTTCCAGCTCGATCTCTTTCGCGACCGTCACACCATCCTTGGTGATGGTGGGGCTGCCGAATTTCTTATCGAGAATGACGTTGCGACCGCTCGGGCCGAGTGTGGCCTTGACGGCTTTCGCCAATTTCTCGACACCGCGCAGCAACGTGTGCCGCGCGCTTTCATCGAATTGTAATTGTTTAGCTGCCATAAGTTTTATTGATAGCTGATGGTTGGTTGTTAATAGACGGATTTATCCAATGATGCCGAGGATGTCGTCCTCGCGCATGATCAGATAGTTTTCATCGTCGATTTTGATTTCGGTGCCGCCGTATTTCGAGATCAGCACTTTGTCGCCCTTCTTCACGGTGAAATCGACTTTCTTTCCGTTGTCGTCGATTTTGCCGGTGCCTAAAGCGATCACTTTCCCCTCCTGTGGTTTTTCTTTGGCGGTGTCGGGGATGATGATCCCGCCTTTTTTCACTTCCTGCTCTTCGAGCGGCTGCACCAGCACCCGATCTCCGAGCGGTCTTACGTTAACTGTTGCCATAAGTTGTTGTTATCACTCCTTTGGTTTGTTGTTGCGCCGGCGGCTCCGAGAATTTCGGAACCACCGGCAAATTGGTTATTTCTTCTTGTCGTCGTCTACGACTTCGAACTCTGCGTCCACAACGTCGCCGTCCGGTTTGCCCGCGCCTGGCTCGGGACCGGGACGACCGCCCGCCTCAGGCCCAGGTTGCGGACCTGGTTGTGGGCCAGCCTGCGCTGACGCTTGCTTGTAAAGATCGGCGCTGACTTCCTGGAACTTATTCTGCAGGTCGTCGTAGGTTCGCTTCATTGCATCGGCGTCGTTGCGATTGATCGCGTCACGGACCGCTGCAATGGCATCTTCGACCTGCTTCTTTTTGTCGCCAGAAACTTTATCGCCAAGGTCTTTCAATTGCTTCTCGCATTGATAAGCGAGCATGTCGGCGTTGTTTTTGATTTCGATTGCTTCCTTCGCTTTCTTGTCTTCCTCGGCGTGCGCTTCCGCTTCACGCTGCATTTTCTCGACTTCATCCTTCGAAAGTCCAGAGCTTCCAGTGATGGAAATCTTCTGCTCTTTTCCGCTGCCGAGATCTTTCGCGGAGACATGCAAAATGCCATTGGCATCGATATCGAAAGTCACTTCTATCTGTGGAACGCCGCGCGGCGCCGGCGGAATACCATCAAGGTGGAATGTGCCGAGCGTTTTGTTGTCGCGGCTTAGCGGGCGTTCGCCCTGGAGCACTTTAATCTCCACACCAGGCTGGTTATCGCTGTAGGTCGAAAAGATCTGCGATTTACGTGTTGGGATGGTGGTGTTGCGCGGAATCATCGGTGTAGCCACACCACCGGCGGTTTCAATCGCCAGCGTCAACGGCGTCACATCGAGAAGCAGCACATCTTTGACTTCGCCTTTAAGGACTCCGCCCTGGATGGCAGCGCCAACTGCAACGACTTCGTCCGGATTCACACCCTTGTGCGGTTCCTTGCCAATCAGATCGCGCGCGACTTGCTGCACCTTTGGCATACGCGTCATGCCGCCGACGAGCACCAGCTCGTTGATGTCTTTCTCAGCAACTTGCGCGTCTTTGAGACACGCTTTCACAGGCGGAACGGTTCGTTGAACCAGATCGTCCGTGAGCTGTTCCAGCTTCGAACGGGTCAGTTTCTTCTGGATGTGCTTCGGTCCGCTCGCGTCCGCCGTGATGAACGGCAGGTTAATTTCGTATTCCTGCGAGCTCGATAGCGCGATCTTCGCTTTTTCAGCTTCTTCCTTGATTCGCTGAATCGCGTCCGGCTGCTTGGTCAGATCGATGCCGGTATCTTTTTTAAATTCGCTTACGATCCAATCCATGATCTTGGCATCCCAATCGTCACCGCCGAGGTGCGTGTCACCGTTGGTAGCCTTTACTTCGAAAACGCCGTCACCAATCTCCAGAACCGAGATATCGAACGTGCCGCCACCCAAATCGTAAACGGCAATTTCCTCGTCTTTCTTCTTGTCCAGCCCGTAAGCCAGCGATGCTGCAGTCGGCTCATTGATGATGCGCAAAACTTCGAGGCCCGCGATTTTGCCAGCATCCTTTGTGGCGTTGCGCTGTGAATCGTTGAAATACGCCGGCACAGTAATGATCGCCTGCGAAATTTTCTCGCCCAGCTTCGCTTCAGCGTCCGCTTTGAGCTTCGACAAAATCATCGCCGAAATTTCCGGCGGCGAAAATGTCTTTAGCTGGCCGTTCACTTCCACTTGCACGTGAGCGTCGCCATTGGCGGCCTTCACGATTTTGTAAGGCACGCGTTTTTGTTCTTCGTGTACCTCGTCGAATTTGCGGCCCATGAAGCGCTTGATTGAAGAAACCGTGTTCTGCGGGTTAGTAACCGCCTGACGCTTCGCGGCCTGGCCGACTAATCGCTCGCCGCTTTTTGTAAACGCCACGATCGACGGCGTCGTGCGGGCGCCTTCGCTGTTTTCCAAAACTACGGGGTCGCCACCCTCCATCACGGCCATGCAGGAGTTCGTGGTGCCCAAATCGATACCTAAAACTTTAGCCATAAATTAAAAATCCTTTCTGTTGTTCACCGACGAACCGATTTGCCGTGGTGAGAGCTTTCGTTAAAGCCCTTGGATCTTCAGCAAGCACTGGGCCAATCGGCTTCGCGCGTCCTAAGCCGCTGTTTACCAGGTAGTACCATGGATTGGACGCCTAATGAGTTGATGCTCATTGAGCCAATTCGGCTCGCTTCTGACATTGCTCGCATTGACGATCGGGCCAACGCGGCGCACTTCCCGCGGTGATGGATTTACCTGACGAACGTAAACACCTGTGTATATGAACCGTCCGCAGTTCGTGTACTGGTTAGTTGGCCACGCGCACCGATGTACTTGCCGGTCCCGCCCAAAATCGCGCGGACCACAGGTTGACCCGCGTTAAACTCAGCTGCCGTCGGCGGATAATCGCCAGCTCCAAAAGCGATAATCTGATCCTGACCACCCGCAAACGTGAAGGACAAAAGGGTTGCGCGCTTTTCCAAATCTGGATGCGCCTGGCCCGCCATTTTGACCAGCGTTTTTGAACCGAACACTTCACCTGTCACCGGACCACCGGGACTGGAATGCAGTGGAGCCGAGAAATAATATGCATCACCGGGACTGTTTCCCGGCGTTCCCAGATCAAGCGGCATCAGTGTCGGCGCGTCTTCATAAATTGTCAGAGTTTCGGTGGAAGTATTCGTTGAATGCGGACCACAGGCTGACATCAAAATTGGAACGAGCAGCGCAGCCGATGCCATTATTTTGGACGTATCAATCACCTTCATTTCCAAACTCTAAGCAGAAGTACATTTAAGAAAACTTCGTTCGAGAAAACTCTGTTCCCCAACTGGAGTCGCAATGACAAAAACTGTGCAGAGCGACTCCTGCTTTTCCGAAGTGGCTCCCAAGCAGCGGAAAATGCGTCAGCGATGAAAAGAAATTCTGTTTCGCGAAAGCGCCTGGCAATATAAAATTTTAATGTGCGACAATACCACGATCTACTCCGACTCGTGCTAGAAAAAGGCCGGCCACGAACGGATCGCACAGGCACCGGCACGTTGTCTGTGTTTGGTGCGCAGACACGGTTTAATTTGCGCACGGACGGACCAGGTTTCCCGCTCCTCACGACCAAAAAGCTCCACATCAAATCGATCGTCTACGAGCTGCTTTGGTTTTTGCGTGGGGACACAAATGTGCGATTTCTCAACGAACACGGGGTGACGATCTGGGACGAGTGGGCCAACGAAACCGGCGATCTTGGCCGCGTGTACGGTGCGCAATGGCGCGACTGGCAGGGTGCGAGCGGTGTCCACGTCGATCAAATCAACAACCTGATCGCGCAAATTAAATCAAATCCGCAAAGCCGCCGCCTCATCGTGAGCGCCTGGAATCCGGCCGAGGTCGACGGCATGGCGCTGCCACCGTGTCATCTGCTCTTTCAATTTTACGTCCAAGACGGCGAGCTCAGTTGCCAACTCTACCAGCGAAGCGCAGATCTGTTCCTGGGCGTTCCGTTTAACATCGCCTCATACTCGCTGCTTACGATGATGGTGGCGCAAGTTGTCGGTCTTATGCCAGGTGATTTCGTGCACACTTTTGGCGACCTGCATCTTTACAAAAACCATCTCGAACAAGCCCGTGAACAGCTCTCGCGAGATTGTCGTCGCCTTCCACAGATGAAATTGAATCCGGCCATAAAAGACATTCACGATTTCAAATTTGAAGATTTCGAGCTTGCAGGTTACGACCCGCATCCGTCGATTAAAGCGCCCATTGCGGTGTAGCTGCTCTGTACGATCGTCAACGTAATCCGACGAGTGCGACTTTCGTGCATCCGGCGGGTTTAAACGCAATGTGAAGGTCGTCATCGCCTTGTCCGTGTCTCTATGCGCGATGATCTCATTACACGCAGCGACTTCGGTCGAAATTGATTTAGCGCAACAGATGGCCTACCTGCTCCAAAATGGGCGAGTTGTACTTAGCTCCCCCGTCTCGAGCGGTCGCTATGGTCATCTCACGGACACGGGTTCATTCAAGATTCTCGAAAAAGAACGAACCCACTACTCGAGTATGTACGGCAAGATCGTCGACTCTCGTGGGAACACAGTTGTGGCGGACGCAGACGCGGACATGTCAGTGCCGCCTGGAGGAAAATTTGTTCCCGCGCCCATGCATTACTTTATGCGATTCAGTGGCGCCGACGGAATGCATGCCGGCTATCTGCCAGGCTATCCAGCGTCGCATGGCTGCGTTCGGATGCCGCAACAGTACGCAATTGCATTCTTCAATGCAGTCGATGTTGGCACTCCGGTTACGGTTCACGGAAGGACGCCAAGCGGTCGTTACATGGGACAACTGCGGCCGACATTCCCTCGGGGCCCTCGTCCATTTGGAGGTCCGCGTTTCGATCCGAGATTTCTTCCGCCTCCGCCACCTTGGTGGCAGCGATAAGGTTAATCGTGGCAACGATGGCAGGCGAAGACAGCTGCACTGCAGAAGAAGCGCGACGAGCGAGGCTGCTAAACGTTAGGGCCGCTGCTCAGCTGGTTTATCGACGATGCCTGCGCTTGCGGTCTTCGGTCCGCGTGACAGATCCACCAAATCGGCCAGAATATTGAGCGCTTCGTCGCGTTCAGGATCGATCGCCGGTGTTTTGCTGTCATCATCACCGTTACCGCCACCGATTAAATCGGTGTCCGCATCTGAAGCAGCGTCTGGATCGACTTTCGGAACGGTCCCGTTCTTCTTCGCCTCAGCCAATTTCCCGGGATACATGATTAATTGGAGGTTCGGCTTATCAACCGTATCCAGAGTCACGCGATAGATTCGCGGTTCTTCCTGGTTCCGCGCCAGGCGCTCTTTCGAGCGAGTTTCCTTGCGCAGTTTATCATCCTGAAGCTCCTTTTTCCGGACGTCTTCGTTCAATGAAATCCGGTTCTCATCAAGCTTGTGACGCATACGATCCATGTCTTCCATGACGTAATGAAATTCAGGATCGCCTTTCACTCGTTCCTCCGAGCGTCGTCGCAATTGATCGATGAACAAAGAATGGCTGTCGGACCACTTCGTGTACCTCGCCTTCGTGACCTCGTCGTAAGGAAGAGCATTCTTTAGCGCGCCCTCTCCAAATTCCGGAAGATCGCTCAAGCTCGGAAGAACGATGTCTGAAGTCACACCGTGAAGCTGAGTAGAGCCGCCGGCCACACGATAAAATTTCTGGATGGTCAATTTCAGCGCGCCATCTTCATCGGAATGGCTGCCCAGCAGCGAAGCGAATCTTCCAATCGGAAGAATGGTCTGCACGGTCCCTTTACCGAACGTGTTTTTGTCACCAACAATCACCGCGCGGCCATAATCTTGTAAAGCAGCTGCAAAGATTTCACTCGCCGAGGCGCTGTGCCGGCTGGTCAAAACTACCATTGGACCGGAATAAGCGATGCCCGGATCCGGATTGGCGGAGACCCTGATGCTTCCATTGTAATCTTTGGTCTGAACGATCGGACCGGATTTCAAAAACAAGCCGGTCAAGGAGAGGGCCTCTTCCAATGATCCGCCGCCATTTCGCCTCAGATCGATAACCAATCCGGCGATGTTTTCTTTCTTCAGCCGTTTGAGTAGCGCCAGCACGTCACGGGTCGTGCTTTTCTGGTGCTTGTCCATGTCCGCATAAAAAGAAGGCAGCGTAAGCCACCCGAGTTTTATGGGATCTCCGTTTTCGTCTTTCCTAATGATGATGTCGGCACGCGCTTCCTGGTCTTTCAGCTTAATTTCATCCCGGACGAGCTCGACATTTTTGCGGCGGGATGGATCCGTGGCATCCGAGGGAATCACCAGCAAACGCACGTGCGTGCCCTTTTTTCCACGGATCATTTCGACTACTTTGTCCAATCGCATCTCACGAACGTCGACGAAATCCGCCGGCCCTTGTGCCACAGCAGTGATCCTGTCGCCGACCTTGAGTCGTCCATCTACCTGGGCTGGGCCGCCGGGAACAAGACTCTCAATTTTTGCGTACCCGTCTTCCGAGCGTAGCATGGCGCCAATCCCTACCAACGAGAGGCCCATGTTAATGCTGAAATTCTTCATGTCCGCCTTGCTCAAATATTCCGAATGCGGGTCGTAGGACTGGGCCAGCGCATCGAGATAGAGCTTCATTTGTTCGTCCTTATCTTCCTCATGGACGTTTTTTGCGAGCCGATCGTACCGACGCGACACTAATTGCGGAGCGGGCTCTATCGGGTGTTCGGTCAAATGCTCCTGTAAGAGCTCGTTGGTGATCCGACCGCGCCAGAGTTGGTCCGCGTCCGCCTCGTCCTTGGGCCAGGACGATTTTTGACGGCTCAGCTCAACCGTTGCGTTGCTCTTAAAATCGATTGGCTGCTTCAAGAACTCTTTAATTTTCGCCACACGGTCATCTACGCGTTTGGTATAGAGAGCGTAGATTTCGTAAGCCGGTTTCAGATTTCCGAGCAGAACATCTCCGGCCATCGAGCTCGCATACTTCGCATTCAGCTCGTCAATATCCTTTTGAGTAAAAAACAGATGGCTGAAGTCGAGCATTTCCAAATAGGTCTGGAGAAATTTTCTGGAGACCTCTTCATTGAGCTTTTGACGTGTATAATGTCCCTCCTCCAGAAGGCGGCCGACCGACATGGCAACCGTTTCTCTCGAGGCCGCTTTGGCCGGCGGTGCGGCGATTGTGGCCGTGAATAGGATGGCGCAAAGCGCCAGTGATCGTTGCAGAGATGATCTCATCGGGTGAAAAGAAGAGTTAATTAAGTTCGCAGATTTCCGGATGAAGCGCAAGACAACGAGAGAAGATGGGCATGTAGCTAAAATGAGACAATCATTACTCGGGAACATTCAAATATTCGTAAAAACTTCGGCCTTCAGCTGTAGCGATTCCGGCTGGCATCGAATCACATGACCTACAAAACGTTTTGCGGCGGAATCTTCGACACGAATTGTTACCTGCTTGAGGCGCCTCAGGGCTGGATCCTTTTCGACGCACCTGAAGGTTCCTGTGAATGGGTCAAATCACTCGGTATTGACCTAAAGCTTTTGCTTCTGACACACGGCCACATCGATCACGTGCAGGATGTCGCCAAAATTAAAAGGCAATTTGGTTGTCCGATCGGTTGCCATCCACTCACGTCGCCCATGATCTCCGACCGCGAATTCTTTCGCAATTTCGGCTTCGGCCTGGAGATTGAGCCGGCGAAACCCGATTTTTTGATTGAGGAAACGCCCAGCCGGGATTTTCTCGGATTCCAGTTCGAAATACTCGAAGTTCCAGGCCATTGCCCGGGAAGCCTTTGTTTCTCTTTGCCAAAGAACCAATTGCTCGTGGGCGGCGACGTGCTTTTCGCTGGAAGCATCGGGCGTGGAGATTTGCCGGGCGGAAATATCGATCTGTTGATGCAAGAGATTAGGAACAAGTTATTTCCTCTCGGCGATGAGGTACTAGTACTTCCAGGGCATGGGCCGCCAACAACGATTGGAACCGAGCGTCGCACCAATCCGTTCGTCGGTGTGGAGTAGTGAATAGAGCGCGTCCGCCCGCTTCAGCTACGCGTTTGCGTCAGAGACGTCGAGATCGCCGAGAAGCGACGCGAGCGGCTTGAGGTCCTCCATCTCTCCGACGATGCCACGCAGAGAGATCATCGCTCTCGGAATGTATCGCAGAAAATGCTGGTGTCCCCTGACCAGGCCCAAAAATCCGTAAGCGCCGAGCGCCTGCATCATGCGTTGCATCGCGCACCATTGCAGAGCCTGGTCGAACTGCGCGTTCGTTGCGCGACCGTTCTTCGTCTGTTTCTGCTGGTAATACGCAATTAACTCAGATCGTTCTGCAGCCGAAAGCTCGACGTATGGATCAAAAAGCAACGACGCCAGATCGTATTCAGCCAACCCCGGTCGCATTCCCTGAAAATCAATCAGATTAGCCTGACCATTTTTAATAATAATATTTTGCGACTGAAAATCGCGATGAACCAAAACCCTCGGCAAACTCGCCAGCCGTTTTGCGACT
The DNA here is from genome assembly GCA_046732035.1 of Verrucomicrobiota bacterium. Lineage (GTDB taxonomy): Bacteria > Verrucomicrobiota > Verrucomicrobiia > Chthoniobacterales > UBA10450 > Udaeobacter. The sequence continues at coordinate 5,707 of JBKPMH010000232.1, read as the reverse complement.
TCGCGTAAAGCGGGAAGAGCTGCCAAATCCTTGCGTTTTGTTTCGCTAATCTTGAAAAAACGGCCAAGGCAATTGTTGAAAAAGTAGCGCTGTTCCCAACGGTAAAGCGCAAAATTAAATTCCGCGGGCAAATGCTCCTTCATTTCCACGCAAACCGACTCCGGCAGACCGTGGAGTTTAATAATTTCGTCGAGCGCTGATTCATAAAACGCGCGGCGGACTAGCCAGCTGTCTTCCCGATAATTATGCAGGTCCCGTTCACCCAAATCCTCGACCCAGATGAGGCCTTCCGCCGCATCGTGAAAATAAATTTTCGGCGCCCGAATTCCATGCGCCTCCAGAAATTTTGCGATCTCGACGTAGTGCCGGTTTTCTTCGCGCTCCAGGTTGTACTTAACTAGGATCAGCGTCTGATCTGGCGAATAACGTATCCGGTAGAATTTTCGATCAGAGCCGCCTTTTTCGATCGGCCGAATTTTTATGTCGTTTACATCCAGCAACGGAAAATGCATCCGGGTTCGGCGAAGAAGAAATTCAGTCCTCATACTAGATGTCGCTGTCACGATGGATGCCGCTGACCTTTTTTTGGGAGCGGACAATACAACCAACCAGCTGGCTTTTGGAAGCAATTTGTGCGTGGGGCCACAAGATTGTGTCTTCAACGACAGCTCCTTTGCCGACCTGGCAATCTTCTCCGACAACAGAGCAACCGCGCAGCTGTGCGCTCCGATCGACAGCGGCTGATTTCGCAACGCGCTCAGGCCATTCGCCCGTTTTTATGTAATGGGGCGTCCAATGCTCTCGCAAAATCGTGCGGTGCACGTCCAGATATTCAGCGCGCGAACCAATATTGAACCAGCGTCCGTCGTTCATCACGAGGCCGCCGATCTTACCACCTTTGTCGATCCAATCCGTAATTATCGGAATGAATGAAATTTTTTGTTTCGGTGGGATTTGCTGGAAAATCGTCGCACTCCAAACCGCAACGTTTGCGAAATCGAGATCCCCTTTCGTTCCGTACCGGTTCGCAATATCGATTACACAATGATCGCGCAGGGCGACCTCCGAAGCCAAACCCGTTTGACGTAATGCAAGCGTGACGTCGTTTCCGCGGCGGAAATGTTCGTCGATTAACGGCTGCAGATCGATGTCGGTCAAAATGTCGCCGCTGTAAGTCAGGAATGCCCTACTCCCGAGATAGGCTTCGGCATTCTTGATTCCGCCACCGGTCTCAAGCAAGTCCGGCTCGTGAACCAGCGTGACCGGATGGCCTTCGTACTCATTGTCCTGAAAAGCTTTTTCAAATAGCTCCGGCCGCCTGTGCGTGTTCACGACGAATTTTTCCACGCCTAAGTGAATTAAATGATCCAGCGCAAAAGTTATCAGAGGTTTTTGGAAAATCGGGATGAGCGGCTTGGGCAAATCCTCAGTCAGCGGTCGCAGGCGAGTACCCAGACCGGCGGCCAAAACGAATGCCTGAGCGATTTCATTCATTATCGAGTGAGTGGTTGCACGAAGACTGAGTTAAAGCCCGAAGAAAACTGCTGAACCGCGATTAACTCAATCGCGCGGAATTTCCAGCGAATCCGTCACTCGCACTCTGTTCACGACAAGGTCGTCGATTTCCAGGTGCTTGATTTTTCCTCGACCAATGACGAGCCGGCCAATTGCAACGATGCCCAATGCAAGCGCTCCAACTGCCAGTGCACCGAGCGCGAAAGCTCCAATGCTCTGCGCGCCAATGGCCAATGCGCGGATGCGCATTGACTCGACATCATTCGGTTCTTCGTCGTGCATGGTGTGGTAAATCAGCCGCGAGTTTCTTCGTTAATGATGGCAATGCGCAACGTTGTATGGCTCACCCATGACTTCGTATCCAATCGCGCTGCACAAGCAATTGGCGGCAGGTCAATAATTCCTAAAAAGTCACGTTAGGACCAGCAGAACGCCGCGAACCGGAACGCTGCCAGCGAAGCTCGCGCGACTGCAAATAAAGCGTGCGCGTGCCAAAATCGATGATGCCGTGATGGCGGCGCAGCGTTTCCGCACCAAGCAAGCCTGCGACAGGCGGCGAACCTTCCAGCAATCCATTGTGAATTAATCCCTGCATGTCGATCACGCCTACGTCCCGGCTATTGATGTTGACAGAACCTACCGACAGTTTGCGAATCGTAGCCATTCGCAGCCCGCGGTCCTTCAGGTTTACAGCCGAAGAACTGTACGGCGTCTCGCGAGTGGCAATTCGCATTCGCCTAACGAACGAACGATGCAGTAGCGTCGCGAACGAACCGGTGTCCACCATGAACTTCGCAGCTTTTCCGTTGATCGAACCATTCACGTACAAATTAAATCCATCGCTTACTTGAATTGGAACAGCCTTTAATCCGCGCCGATCAAAACCAGGAGCAGAACCCAGAACATCGGGATCGGTCTTCAAGATCAGCAGTTGCCGTTGGCAATCCAGCACCGCCTCGGTTGGAAAAAGGATGTCGGCTCCAATGATTCCATCAATTTGCTCTTCGTGAGCCAGTCGCGCCGCGCGAGCAGAGCTGCCCAAATCGACAGTAACCACTGGTTCATCGATAAGCGTCAGCGCGCCAAGGCGCAGCTCGCGCGCGATGGCGACATTGTTGTACGCGCCGTTGATTTGAATGCGCGCCGGCAGGTTTGACTTGGCACCGATTGGTTTGAGGCGAAAATGATTGCGACGATTCACAGCGATTGCGCTCACCGGCGCACCACTATCGATGGTGAGCCACGCTTCTTTCCCGTTGATAAAAGCCCGCACCATTAAATGATTCTGGCGTGAGCGCACCAGGGGGAGCGCAACAAACCGTGTGTCTACGCGCGCGTAAGCGACCTGCGGCACGACAGCCAGCTCCGCAATCAGCAGCACCGCAACGGACGCAATCGACAAAAACGTCCGCCACAACTGCCGTTGGCTTGAACACGTCACGGGGCGTGAGACTAACACGGTTCTTTTTACGCGAAAGTAATTTCGCGTTTTGACGGCCGCTTATTCGCACGACTCCACGCCGAGTGTTTTGTCATTGCGCCGCACGCCCGGGTAATGATTAACTCTTCGCCAATGCACCCGGCGGAAGCGACGACGGCGATGAGTGAAACCTCCGTAGCCGATCAAAAACTTGTCAGAGGACTGGGCCTTTTTGATTCAACAATGCTGGTCGCCGGCTCGATGATCGGCTCGGGAATTTTCATTGTGTCAGCGATTATTGCACGCCAGGTCGGTTCGCCCGGGTGGCTGCTGGTTGTCTGGATTGTGACCGGTTTACTGACGCTGATGGCCGCTCTTTCGTACGGGGAGCTGGCAGCGATGATGCCTAAAGCTGGCGGTCAATACGTTTACTTGCGCGAAGCCTACAGTCCGCTGTGGGGTTTTCTGTACGGCTGGACGCTGTTTTTAGTGATTCAAACCGGTACGATCGCGGCGGTGGCGGTCGGCTTCGCGCGCTACAGCGGAGTGCTTGTGCCGTGGTTTTCCGAATCCAATTATCTTATCCCGCCGATCCGTTTTGGTGGCTGGTTTAGCGGCTACGCTGTTTCACTTTCTACCGCGCAGTTTCTCGGTTTGGCCATGATCGCGCTGCTGACTTTCATGAACACGAGGGGCCTAAATCTTGGGAAGCTCGTGCAAAACATTTTCACCACGGCCAAAACAGGTGCTCTAATCGCATTGGTGGTTCTGGGAATCGTCGTTGGGGTGCGCTCCGGAGCCGGCGCCGAAAACTTTCACAATTTTTGGACGCTGCGAGGCGGGCTACAGGATGTGGGCGCAGGACTCACCGCGGCCACCGCATTCGGTCTTTTCGTCGGCATCTGTGTGGCACAGACCAATTCCCTTTTCTCCGCGGACGCATGGAACAACATCACATTCATCGCTGGAGAAGTGAAGGAGCCGCGGCGGAACATCCCGCTGTCACTCGCCTTCGGCACGCTTCTGGTTATCGGACTTTATTTGCTGGCGAACGTCGCTTACCTGGCGACTCTCCCGTTCACCTCAATCCAAAATGCGCCAAGCGATCGCGTCGCGTCTGAAACCGCCAACGTAATTTTTCCCGGCGCCGGAGCGACTATCATGGCTGTCGCAATCATGGTTTCGACCTTCGGTTGCAACAATGGACTGATCCTTGCCGGTGCCCGCGCCTACTACGCAATGGCGCGTGACGGCCTCTTTTTCAGGCGAGTAAGCGAATTGAACAAGAACCATGTCCCAGCATGGGGCCTGATTATTCAAGGAATCTGGGCGGGAATCCTGGTGTTGCCGCGCACCGTGAAAGCCGACGGAAGTTATGGCAATCTTTATGGCAACCTGCTGGACTATGTAATCTCGGCGGCGTTGATTTTTTACATCCTTACAATCGCGGGATTGTTTTTGCTTCGCTGGAAACGTCCTGATGCGGAACGTCCGTATAAAGCTTTCGGTTACCCAATCATTCCCATTCTTTACATCATTGGTGCAGCTACGATTCTCCTGGTCCTTTTTATCTATCAAACCGCGACTACGTGGCCTGGGCTGATCATCGTTCTCTCCGGCGTGCCGATTTATTTCATCTGGAAATTTCTTGGAGCAAAATCAGCGCCAGCTTGACTTGCTCCGTCCCACTCCGATTAGCACACCCAAAACCAACTGCGCCCATGAATTTACTTCGACGAAAAAGCGTTACCCAACTTCAGGCTGAAGCACTGTCGGACGATCGCCTGAAACGAGCGCTTGGCGCGACAAACCTGACGGCGCTCGGCATCGGTGCCATCATCGGGACAGGTATCTTTGTGCTTACCGGCACGGTCGCTGCACAGAATGCCGGGCCAGCAGTGGTTCTGTCCTTCGTGCTGGCGGGAGTGGCTTCGATCTTTGCGGCCCTTTGTTATAGCGAGTTCGCATCGTTGGTGCCGATGGCCGGCAGCGCATATACCTACGGCTACGCGACCCTGGGCGAACTGTTCGCATGGATTATCGGCTGGGACTTGATCATCGAATACGCTTTGGGAGCCGTCACTGTTTCGATCGGTTGGTCGGGTTACGTGGTTTCTTTCCTCAAAGACGTCGGGATCAACATTCCGCCGCAGTTCTCTGCAGCACGCGGCACACTCGTTCCTCTTGCGGACGGGACGGAGGTCATGGCGATATTTAATCTGCCTGCAGTGATCATCATCGCTGTCGTCACCCTACTTCTTGTGATCGGCATTCGTGAATCGGCGACAGTGAACAATGTCATCGTGTTCATAAAAGTCGCGGTGGTACTGATGTTCATCGTGGGTGCCGCGCACGCCATTAACCCGGCCAACTGGCATCCATTTATCCCGCCGAGCACTGGCACACGGGGACAATTCGGGTGGAGCGGAGTGATGCAAGGAGCCGGGATTGTATTTTTTGCCTACATAGGTTTCGACGCCGTAAGTACAGCAGCGCAGGAAGCAAAGAATCCCCAGCGCGATATGCCAATAAGCATCATCGGTTCGCTGTTAATCTGCACGGTGCTTTACATCCTGGTCTCAGGCATCGCGACTGGTGTCATGTCGTACCATGACTTGAACGTCCCCGATCCGATCGCGGTGGCCGCGGACCATGTGGGGCTTGGCTGGATGTCATCGTTGATCAAGCTTGGAGCTATCGCTGGACTGAGCTCGGTAATCCTCGTGATGCTGCTCGGGCAATCGCGAATTTTGTGGACAATGGCCGGTGATG
>JBKPMH010000231.1:0-6714 GCA_046732035.1 Verrucomicrobiota bacterium | reverse complement strand
TGCAATGCCTGAACTTTACAAGCGCATTGGACGAGTGGCCAGGATTTCCGAGTAGTCAGAAGCAATGAGCGTTGCGAGCAGCAATCTCGCGACGAATTTGCTCCTCGATTATCTTACGGTCGAATACGCGCGAAACATCTTGAGGGGCGCGCAAGTAAACGGGGTGGACTTGCGGCGAGGAGTCGAGGACCACACAGCACATGAAGCGGGCATCAACAATCAGGCGACTGCAAACGGGTTGCTATCGTTGCTTTCCGCGCTGCGTAGCGATTTTCTGAGCGCCAAAAGCAAAGAACACGCAATCCGAATTTTGTTGGAACAACGATTCGATTCGATGATTCCGGCTGGTCTTCCGCCGCATGCCGTTGTGGCCCACAAGACAGGCGAGATTTCCACTGCCTGTCATGATATTGGAATTGTGTATCTGCCCGAACGCGAACCGTATCTGGCCGTCATTCTGACTGAGTTTGATTCGGACCGGAACGGGAGGCGCGAAACTGTGGCAGCCATTTCAGAGGCGATCTATCGCTCATTAATTCAAACTTAGCCGAGATTCAATGAGCGCTAACAAATTGCGTGCGGTTGACGGCTTGAATCTACCCCAGGAGTACCGCGCGTTGTTGCGGCCAGGCGAAGCCGAAAGTGATTCCCGTGGGCGAATTCATAATCTGCCGCGTTTCTTCTACGAAATCCACAGCTGGCAGGAAGCTCACGACATTCGGGTGGCGCCGCACTTCACGCTCGCCGAATTGATGCTCGTCGATTGTCGTGAAGCCAGTCTGCTCCTGAGCCAGTTTCCTCATTACGTGCCCTGTGCCATCACACTGCTTGCTATGGTATTGGAGAATTTTCGTCGGGAAGTCGATGCGCCGGTCTTCATCAGCGCTAACGGTGGCTACCGGTCACCAGCGCATCGGATTGGCGCCGGAAAAAGCATTCACGGTTGGGGAACGGCTGCAAACATATATCGAATTGGCGACACGTTTCTTTCTGACGCGAAGTCGATTGAGAAATATGGAGCAATCGCAGCGTCGCTGGGCTTGGCTGTGTTTGTTCGACGATTCGGCTTCGCGCCAGGCGAAACTGACGACCATCTCCACCTCGATTTAGGTTTTGCGACGGTGACTCCCCGCGACTGCACCGAGGCGTATTGAGTTCATTCTCCGAATGAAGGATCTAGAAACAATGCCACGCAGCGGGGTCTTGCGCGAGCGCGAAGCTGTCTCCACACCACCGCGGGCCGTGATCGGTTTGGAGGCAGAATTCAATCTGCTGGTCAATGACCGCAGGCAGCGTCCCGAAAAAGTATTTGGCGATCCCTCCCGCCTGGTGCGACGGCGAATGATTCCGCGGAGTGGCAAATCTTTTCAATCTCCCGCCGGAGGAGCGATTTATTTTGATACCGGCGTCATCGAAGTCGCGACACCGATTGTGGAAGTGGAACGAGGCTGTTGCTACCGAGCGACGCGCCTGCTCTGGGAGCAGATCCGCTTCTTGCGAAGGGAGCTCGATCACTGGGGCAGGCAACATGGGTGCCAATGTCGCCTGCAGGGTTTCAGCACGCATTATAATTTTTCCTTTCCCAAAACTCGGAAATCGAAATCTCGCAATGCGACGAAGCTTGCGTACCTCCTCGCGCACATTTTGCCAGTTCCCGTTTTTTTACTGGCGACAAATCGCCGAAGCAGCGCAGTGGGCGTCCGTCCGCGACGCACTCGCCTCGAGGTCACAGCTGATTTTACGCCGGATCCCGCGCTGATGCTGGCGACATGCGCATTTATAACTGGCGTCCTCGAAAAGGTTCAGTGCTGGCAAAGTTTTGGCTTGGCGCAATTGAGCCGCAATGGAATCCCTCGGATCAGGCCCCTTCGCTTACGAAAACATTCTTCGCGGCGGGGCTGGCGGGTCACAGCAGATTCGTTCGCTAGAAATCCGTTCACAGCCGAGTTCAATGCCCCGCTGTGGAAATTACGTGACGATCGAAAATTAAGCTTACGCGCTATTGCTGCAGAGATCCTGATCCCATTTCGTTCTGCAATTCGACGAGTGAGCGACAACGAAACGCTGGAACATATCATCGCCATCTTTGCTGGAGACGCGCGTTCTCTTCTCGATTTTCAGGACCGCCCGGAAACGTACGATGACGTTGGTCGGACCATTGACTGGGGGCGCCGCAGAAAGCGACGCTGGTCACGTTCCAAATATGAGAAAATTATCCATCGAGTGATCGCGCGCGAACCGCTCCGTATCGGGCAAAAGCGTTACCGTGTTGTCCGAATGAACGGATGGTATCAGGTCGATTTTCGGGAAGTTGGAACGAGTCGGCGCCGGACGTTTAATCTTGATCAACTCGTGCAGTTATCGACTTCGAAAAAGGCGGCTGCAAAAGTATCGTCGCGCAAACGCAAGCCTGCTCGAAAGCGTGAGCGCCAAAAGTGAAGCATACGAGCGTATAAGTTCGTCAGTTTAGCCTGATGGGCGCGAAGGGGGTGTGCTGCCGAGCATCAACTCGCGAACGTACTTTACCGGCGGGCTGCCGTACGAGATCACCTGATCGTTGTATCTCTTGAGATTGAAATCTTTGCCGAGTTTTTTCTCCTCCGTTGCGCGCAAATCGAAATGTTCAGTAGCGCCCACGAAATAGGTCGAGAGCTGAGCTGAAGTGAGCCGCGCGCGTTTCCATTTCGCCACGGCTTCGCCTTCCTGTTGAAAGGTTTCTTTCATCATCAAATCCATCGCTTCCTTCTCGGTCATGTTCCCCGCGTGAATGCTTTGATCGAGAATAGCGTTCGCGATCGCGCGCAATCGCATCTTCAACTGCTGCATTTTCACTTCTGGCCCGCCGTAACCTTGTTCCGCCATCATTTGCTCGCAGTAAACAGCCCAGCCTTCGATGAATGGGCCGCTTTGGAAAATTGCGCGAACGAGCGTCGGCGCATGGAACTGATTTGAATGGGCCAGTTGCAGGTAATGGCCTGGCATCGCTTCGTGCACAGTCAGGTCGCGAATCATGTAGTTGTTGTACTCGCGGAAGAATGATTCCTGTCGCTCCTTAGACCAGTCTTTTGGGGTCGGCGACACGGCGAAAAATGTTTGGCCCGTTTTGTCGAGAGGGCCGGGAGATTCGCAGTACGCGATGGCCACGCCGCGTTTGAATTCGGGCATCGCGATCACGTCCAGTGGCGTCTCCGGAATGCTAACAAGATTATGTGACCTAACGAAATCGGTCGCTTCGGTAACAACTTCTTTCGCGTAGCCGACGATCGTTGCGTCGTCAGAATGTTGCTCAGCTAGTTTGTCGAGTACTGCCGTTGTGACTTTGTGTTTGTCTGCCAGCGTTGCTGCGTCTGCATTCGGAAAATATTTTTTATAAAGCGGCAGCGCAGTTTCGTAGATGGCGCTTTGCGTCTGTTTCAGGTCCGCCTGCGCACGCTTCATGATTTCTTCCATCGATAAGTCCGAGGCGAGCGCAAAACGCAGCTTTTTTCGAAACTTCTCGGCTCCGAGGCGAAAATTGCCGTCGGAACGCGGGAGTAAATCGTTCTGAAGCCAACTCTTGTAATCTTGCAAAGCCGCGGCGGTTTTTTCCTGCAACGACGCGAGTTCCTTTTTCATTTGCGGCTCGCGATCAAGAAGCGGGGCCAGTCCTTCGCGCACAAGATTTATTGCACCTTGTGTTTGCTCAATCGCCGTTTCCGTGTGAACGCGTGGCGAATGTTGCAGATTGGCTTTCGCTTGCGCGATTACGGCCGGAATTTTTTCCAGGCGCTGGCGCAAACTCGGGATCCGCTTTTCCGCCGGCGCGAAATCGCGCGCAACCAGCAAATACAGGCTGTTGGCCAGGCTTTGCATGTACACGAGGGGATTCCAGTCCGCGTCTTTCAGCTCTTCAGCCCGGAAGATCTGGTAATCGATGTTCTCCTTGAGAATACGCAAATCGACGTTATTCGCGCCGGTGAGCTGCGAGCCGTCGATGGCGGCTAGTTTTTCGCGAAACTGTTTTTCGATAGCCAGTTTCTTCGCTCGTGCTGCGGCCGAATAATCAGTCAGCTGGCCGTCAAACCGATGATCCCCAAGCTCTGTCGCCTCCTCTGGGCTCGCGGTCAGATAGTCCTCGATGTAATCGCGTGCAATTTTTTGAAACGCATCATCCTGAGGGGTCGCGCTTGCGGTGAGCACCGATAGTGACACTGCGCAGAGAGCTGCCAGGACTATTTTCACGACCGCTTAGCTTGGTGTGCCGCCATGAAGAATCGGCTCCGTGGCAATTTCCTCCGGCGTAAGCTGCGATTGCAGATACGTGCGGTATCTGTAAAAGCACGAGACAACGACGAAAACCACCGCGGTTCCGAACATCAGCCACATGAAGAAGCTAAAGTATTGATAATCGTTTAGCTTGCGGGTTCCGTCAGGGTTCAACATCCACTTGTTAAATAGACCGACGAAGAGTTCGCCGCTGGCGACGGTGAGAAGCCACAATGCCATGACCGAGCTCTTCATCGTGTTCGGCGCTTGAGTATAAGAGAACTCAAGCCCAGTGATCGAAACCATCGCTTCCCCGAGTGTGAGGATGATGTAGGCGAAAAATTGCCAGTTCACACTGGGCCGCAGTCCAGCATCGATTTGCCCTTGAATCCAAACAATAACCACGAAGGACAAGCCGGTAAGGAAAAGGCCGATGCCGATTTTGCGCAGCGGCGTTAGCGGGAACACTTTGTCGATAGCAGGGTAAATGAGGTAGTTGACTGCCGGAATGGTGATCAGGATGAGAATCGGGTTGGCGGTTTGCACCTGCGCAGCGATCAGATTCATACCCAGCCAGTGCAGGTCCATTTTCTCCGCCTGTAGAGTCCACTCCACGCCGTTGCTCATCCCCCACAGGCCCCAGAAAACGAGGATAAAGACGTAAACCATTGCGATTCTCGCCAAAGTGAGCAGACCGTTGCGGCTGAATGTTTCTCGTAGATAGCCGAGACCCGCCGGCGGCACGTGCACCATTTTGTTGCGACCACCCCAGAAAAACAACGTGGCAATAACCATGGCCACACCCGGAACTCCGAAGGCCCAACCCGGTCCCCACTTCGGGTTAGCCAGGAACCATGGGCAAAGGAGTGAAGAGATGAACGAACCAGCGTTAATCGAGAAGTAGAACCACCCAAACATTTTCGAGAGCAGATGTTTGTTGGATTCGCCGAATTGATCTCCAACATTGGCGGAAACGCATGGTTTAATACCGCCTGCACCAAGACAAATCAGAAACAATCCGATTGCGAGCATTGTTCTTTGTCCAATGGCAATTCCCCAGGAAGTGGCCATGCAGGCCAGGGTGAGATTTCCAAGGCAGTAAACAATTGATAACGACAGGATCGTCCAATACTTGCCCAGCCAACCGTCGGCGATAATCGCGCCGAGAATTGGAAGAAAATAAACCCCGAACACGAAGTAATGCGTGTACATGTACGCTTCGTTGGGACTCATCGGTGCCAGCACACCGGATTGATTCAAAATGTAGTGGGCCATGAAGACGGTGAGCACCGACTTCATGCCGTAATACGAGAAACGTTCCGCCGCTTCGTTACCGATGATGTACGGCACACCTGGAGGCATGCCCGTTAGGTTTGGAGGGGAAGTTGCGTACTTGTGCCTAGCCATATGGCCTCCTTCGACTAGCGATTTTCTTCCGGAGTAGCGTCCGAGTGCATCGGCGCAGACTTCGGTCTTTCACGTTGTATTGCGTTTTCCTCGGTCCAGACCCTTGTTGTCGGGTCCTGCTGTTCCCGCTGGACTTCGGGCATTTGATTGAGTGGATGTTTTTCGCACGAGATGCAAAACAGCATCATGCCGAGCGCAACAGCACAGAAGCCGCAGCGGAGGAAAAGAGCCATAATGCGCTGGCACAGTTATCAGCCTCGCTCGGAACCTGCAAGCCGAAACCGCGCATTCCACGAGATTTCGCTTGTCATGACAAAGACCTCAGCGGCGGTTAATTCAATGGCCAAACGGTGACCGAAGTAACTGTTGCTACAAAAGATTGAAAGACGCTGCTCTGGCATTACTATCAGACGCGGTGGCTCGCACGGATAGACACAGCGCGTGGAACGAAGTCTTCGCTCTCGTTCTGCTATTTTCGGGAACCCTGTTATTTTTTGCGCTGATTTCGTACACGCCGAAGGATGTGCCCTCCTGGATTTGGTTCAGTCATATCTCGCCAGCGAATCACCCCGCCCAGAATTTCATCGGTCCAGTAGGCGCAATTATTGCCGGAATTTGTTATCAATTCATCGGCGCGGCGTCCTACTTTTTGGCTGCAATCCTGTTGGGTTTCGGTGCCACGAAACTGTTTTATCCCAGTTTGCGCGTCGTACCGCGGCTGGTTTGGATCGTCCTATTCATCATATCGGGTGCGTGTTTGCTGCATGTGCAGCCATATCATCTGCGGGGCTGGCACGCCGCTTTTAACATTCAGGGACCGGGTGGTTGGATCGGATATGCCTTGGCCGATCAGGACCGTGGTTTGCTCCGCAACGCTCTCGGTCCGCTGGGTACGCTTCTTCTGTTGATCGGAATTTATGTGACTACGCTCATTCTGGTCACCGGATTGCGTCCGATTCATCTTGTTCGCGAGACTGTGACGCTGATGCGACGCGTCGCTGTGACCCTGCAGGAATGGCGATTACGTCAAAAGCTCCGCAAATCGGATCTCAAGGGAAAACT
>JBKPMH010000230.1:0-3374 GCA_046732035.1 Verrucomicrobiota bacterium | reverse complement strand
GGCGAGGGTCGCCGCCTGGTTCCGTTGGACGGGCTACGTCATCACGAAGGCGTGGACTTGGCTCCCATCAACACGTTGAGTGCCGATCAAATTTACGAGCGTCGCTGGGCTTTGACTGTTTTGGAAAAAGTCCTCGCTCGCTTGGGCGACGAGTACTGCGCGGGTGGGAACAAAGCATTATTTGAACACCTGAAGAAATTGCTCGGCGACGAGCCCGACCGCCCGTCTCAGGCTGACATCGCGAACGAATTGGCGATGACTGAAAACGCAGTAAAGCAAGCATTCCACCGGCTGCGTCGGCGTTACCGCGAATTATTGCACGAAGAAATCTCCCAGACCGTGATAGCGCCGGGAGATGTAGAAGACGAGCTGCGCCATTTGGTTGCTGTCTTGCGCGCGTAACTTGTTCGAGAATTTCCTGCATTAGTCTTTTGAGACGATGGATAATTGGAACGTTAAGATGAACGCCGCAGGGAGAGTCTGTGGAAAATGCAGCGCGAGATTTTTCGCCGATGCTCCGCAAAATTTTTGCAGCGCGTGTCTCCTGGAGAGCGGCTTGTTCGACATGGAAGATCACGAGGCCGACCATTCCGAACAGGCGAAAGATTCGGCCTTGTCTGGCAATGGACGAACCGCGCCTTCGGGACAGCCCCTGGCTGATTTCGGCGATTACGAGCTGTTACAGGAAATGGGCCGCGGAGGGCAGGGCATCGTTTATCGCGCGCGACAGAAAAGCCTCAATCGTACGGTTGCGCTCAAAATCGTCGGGCTAGGTCAGTGGGCAACTCAGCGGCACCTGAAGCGTTTTCATCTCGAAGCTGAAGCTGCAGCAAGTCTCGATCATCCGTGCATCGTCCCCATTTATGAAATCGGCGAGCGCGATGGCTCGTGCTATTTCAGCATGAAACTGGTCGAAGGCGGCCCACTCGACGAGGTTGCCAGGCGCGAGCAGATGTCGCCGCGCCGCGCCGCGGAGATTATCGCGAGGCTCGCGCGAACGTTACATTATGCACACGAGCGTGGCGTCCTACATCGCGACATTAAGCCGGGAAATATCCTGATAGACGCAAAAGGCGAACCTCATCTTACCGACTTTGGTTTGGCGCGCCTGGTTGAAACACAGACTACAATTACCCGCACAGCCGAAGCTCTGGGAACGCCCAGCTACATGGCCCCGGAACAAGCGAAGGGGAACCATACTGATCTAACAAGCGCGACCGACGTGTATGGGCTTGGCGCGGTGCTTTATCACTTACTTACCGGCCACCCGCCGTTCGCTGGTGGAACTACATACGAGACAATTCGGTTGCTTCTGGAAACTGAACCTCGGCAGCCGCGACTGTGGAATCCGAAGCTAGACCGCGATCTTTCTACGATTTGCTTGAAGTGCCTCGAAAAGGCTCCGCAACGCCGCTACCCTACCGCTCTGGCCCTGGCTGAAGAGCTTGAGCGTTGGCTGAAACATGAGCCGATTCAGGCCCGGCGCACCAGGACATGGACCCGGGGGCGAAAATGGGTGCGGCGAAATCCAGCCGTTGCCGCTCTCCTTATGTCTCTGGTCGCACTCGCGACGTCAATCGGTGTGATCATTTGGAAAAGTGAACTGTTTCACCCTCCTCCGGCTACTGGAGTCGCAGTGTTGCCATTTGAAAATCTAAGCACCGAGAAAGAGAACGGATCTCTTGCCGACGGCGTTCAGGATGACATTCTGACCAAGCTCGCAAAGGTGGCCGACCTAAAAGTAATCAGCCGCACGAGCGTCATGGAATATCGCGGCAAGCGAAACGTTCGCCAGATCGGAGAAGCCCTTCGTGTCTCGCACGTACTCGAGGGAAGCGTGCGGAAAACCGGCGCGCGGATTCATCTGAATGCGCAGCTTATCGACACGCGCACGGATACTCACGTTTGGGCTGAACAATACGACTTTGATTTGAACGACCTGTTCGCGGTTCAGAGTCAGATCGCGAAAAAGGTTGCCGGCCGGCTTAACGCAAAAATATCAGCCGCCGAATCATTTGCCATTGAGCAGCCAATCACCACGGACCTGACCGCTTTCGATTTGTTCGCTCGCGCCAAAAATCTTCTTCTGTGGGTGAGTTCTACTACAGGCGGAGAATCAAAACTGTTGCAGGCAGTCGATCTACTCAACCAGGCAGTCGCCCGCGATCCTTCGTTTTTCCAAGCGTATTGTGAGCTCGCTTACGCTCACGATCTTCTTTACTTCTTTCGCGACGATCATTCGCCGGAGCGTCTCGCGTTAGCAGAACAGGCCATTAAAACGGCATTTCGTCTCCGTCCGGATTCAGGCGAAGCGCAGCTGGCGGAAGCGGAAAATCTCTACAGGGGACATCTCGATTACAAAGCCGCTCTCGCTCAACTCGAGATTGCCGGGCAACGATTACCTAACAACCCCCGGGTGTCCGAAATGAAAGGGTACATTCAAAGGCGTCAGGGACGATGGGAGGAATCCACGCGAAACCTGGAGCGCGCGTTAGATCTAGACCCGCGGAACTTCTTCGCGCTACGACAAATCGCCATCAGTTATGGTCACCTCCGGCGTTATCCCGAAGCGGCATCTGCTTTGGATCGCGCCATAGAAGTAGAACCAAACGTGATCAATTATCTGGCGCGTGCATTCGTGGAATTGGATTGGAAAGCCAATACCCAAAAATTGCACCAATTGATCGAGTCAATCAGAGCTAAAAGTCCGGGCTCGCTTGCGTCCATCGCTGATACATGGCTGCTATGCGCGTTAATGGAACGCGATGTGGCGACCGCTGAGGTCGCTCTCAAGACGTTGGGAGACACTCCACTTAGCGACGACGTAATACAGTTCAGTCGTCCTTTCGTACAAGGACTCATCGCTCGCATGATTAAAGATGACGAGGAGGCACACGCCGCCTTCGTGGCTGCGCGCGTGGAGCAGGAAAAGATTGTCAGTGCGCAACCGAACTACGGCCCGGCGGTTTGCGTTCTTGGATTGATCGACGCGGCCCTCGGGCGGAAAAATGAAGCCTTGCGAGAAGGCCGGCGCGCTGTCGAACTCGTCCCAATAGAAGATGATGCGATTAACGGTCAGGCGATGAATCAGTATTTCGCGATGATTGCTGCCTGGTGTGGCGAGAGACAACTGGCTTGCAAACGGCTCACGGCCGCCATGCGTCGACCGAACAGCCTGAGCTACGGCCAACTCAAACTGCTGCCGTTCTGGGATCCTTTGCGTGGCGATCCCAGTTTCGAACAGATCGTCGCCTCACTGGCTCCCACCGATTTGCAGGTAACGCGTTAAACTCTTAATCGGTAGCTCGGTCTGGGTCTGACCATTGTCCACTTCCGTCGAAACCGCTCTTCGGTTCGATGGTGTACAATTTAGC
>JBKPMH010000229.1:0-25063 GCA_046732035.1 Verrucomicrobiota bacterium | reverse complement strand
CGCGCCATCGCGATTGCCTGCGTCGTGCTCTGGAATCAATCGAGCAGGCTGCCACGGCACATACTGACAGCTTGTCTTCGGAATACGCTGCAATTTATCTTAGCGAAGCCTTGCGTGCAGTTGGGGAGGTAATTGGTGTTGTCGATGTGGAGCAGATTCTCGATTCTGTGTTCAGCCAGTTTTGCATCGGCAAATGAGAATGAATCAAACTATTACCTCATTGCCAAAAGCAGGTCGCTGAAGTGAGGCAGCTTGCAACGCTGACGTTTGTATTCGATACGCAGCGTGATTAATCATCCTGTGACACGCCCTGCGTTCACTCGAAATGATTTGCTGTGGCTGCCATGAAAAGTTTCTACGAACGACTCGTCAAGCCACTGCTGTTTTCACTCGATGCTGAGGTTGCGCATCATTTTGCGATTGCGTCGCTTAGCTGGGCTTCGCACGTTGATTTTGCGCTTCGAGCACTGAAGCGGTTCACGCCGCCGGCGAACCCAAAAACTCTTTTTGGCCTAACGTTCCCGAACCCAATCGGCCTGGCTGCCGGACTGGATAAAAATGGCGTCGCACTGCCAGTATGGGCGGCGCTTGGTTTCGGTTTCATCGAGATAGGTACCGTGACCGCTATCGCGCAACCAGGAAACCCAAAGCCGCGTATCTTTCGATTGCCGGACCAGAAAGCGCTCATCAATCGTCTCGGATTTAATAATGAGGGCGCCGATGCCATCGCAGTCCGCTTGCGTCGACTGCGGGAGAGCGCGCGATGGCCCGCCGTTCCGGTCGGAATTAACATCGGCAAGTCGAAGACCACGCCGCTTGAACGCGCAACCGACGATTACCTGCATTCGTTTCGATTGCTTCGGGATTTTGCAGACTACATCACGTTAAACGTCAGCTCGCCCAATACGCCTGGCTTGCGGGAACTACAGGAATCTGCGGCGCTATCGCGATTACTGCAGGCAATTCACAGTGAACGTGGGTCAGAGACCAAGCCAATTGTTGTGAAGATTTCACCGGATCTGTCCGCAGCCGAATTGGAAGCAGTCCTTGCGACATGCGAAGAAAATGGAGTCGCCGCTATCATCGCGACAAATACCACGCTTGATCATTCCGGTGTCCCGCGACAGCTGGATGAGCAAGGTGGTTTAAGCGGCTCACCCCTTCGAGCAAAATCGACTGCGCTGGTGCGAAGCATCGCTGCAAACTCCAAGATTCCGGTGATTGCCTCTGGCGGAATCTGCGATGCAGAATCTGCGCGCGAAAAATTCGATGCAGGCGCTCACCTCCTTCAGGTTTATACGGGATTGGTGTATCGCGGTCCGACGCTTCTTCGCGAGATTGGGGAGGCGATTTGAGCTACGGTTCGCTGCCGCAACGTGTAATTGACGGCCGCCTCGACACAATGAGCTGACTACACCATCTTGCGCACGGTTGCCGGAGAACGAATGAAATTTTCCAGGAAGATTCTTAAGTTTACCAAGCCGCTGACTTATCGGCGTGGCTGGCGTAGAGCGCAGCGATCGATCTTTCCCATTTCGCTTCAACCGATGCTGGCGCAAATCGATCAGGCGCGCGCCCGAGTAATTCAGCAACGTTATGCGAATTCGACTGCTGGATACGCCAAATACGCGAACATCGATCCGTGGCTGCGATTAAATCGAGAACGCGTGCAGGACTTGAGGCTGCATCGTTCAGAGCCGAAACGCGTGCTCGATCTGGGTTGCGGCGGAGGATTTTTTCTTTTTATCACCAAGAACCTCGGCCATTCTGTTCTGGGTTTGGACATCGAGCATGTGGCTCTTTTTACCGAGCTGCTCGAGCTTTTCAAAGTTCCGCGCGTGGTATGGAGAATCAGCGCGTTCGAACCACTTCCGGATCTTGGTCAAAAATTCGACTGGGTCACGGCATTTTCGACAAACTTCTATCTTTATCATCCCACAAAGGAACGCTGGGGAATCGCCGAATGGGATTTTTTTCTGGGCGATCTGCGGCAACACCTGGCCCCTGATGGAAAGATTTTTTTTGGGTTAAATCCTCTGTATGACGGCGAGTACTACACGCCGGAACTGCAGGATCTGTTCATTCGCCGCGGCGCGAACGTTGAGCGCGAGCGAATTTTCTTCGAGAACGGATTGCGCTTTTAGCGACCCAATCACCCTGTTTAGAGCGAAAGCGGTGTAGCCACGGCGCTGTGTCGCCGTGTTGAAGAATTGCACGGCAATCGCCTCAACACAGCGCGGCGGTTACGACGCGTCGGCCCAGAGCGACGGTACGACTATGGCGTCTCTGTTGGCGATTCCGGAGCGGACTCATGCGGGCCGTGACGATGGCGCCAGCGACGATGCCGCTCTTCGATCTGCTGAAGTTTTTGCCGTTGCTCGTCGGTAAGATTCACCGCAATTCCATTGTGCGCTTCCGTCATGATGTCATGAACGCGTCGGCGCGTGTCGTGCCGCATTGCCCTTAGCTGTTGAGTGGTGTTATCGATAATCGGCGAGATTTTGGTGATTTGTTCTGGTGTTAACCGCAACTCCGTGCGAAGCCGCTCCTTCATCCTGTCGCCCATTCGACCTGGACGATGGCTCTCAAAGACAAGGTACCGAGTGTACCAGCCGCCAAGAGCAGCGCCGGCGATCCCGCCAGCGACGAACACAAGAACGAATCCGGCAATAAGTTTCCACTTCAACGCGCCGTTCATTGGGAAAACTCATCCTGGATCGCGGTGTCAGCGATAGCAAACTCGTTCGTGAAGTCGGTGGACTGTTCCTGGCTTTGTTTGAGCTCGCGAACAGCGGCCAAAGTTGAAATGACAATCACTGCGGACGACAACAACGCAACGCGCCGGAGCAGCGAGGAGATGCCATTTGGTTTCGCAGCCAGACCGCGCCAGAGGGCGACCACACGAGTATCGAATCCAAACGGCATTTCCGGCCGGGCGTTGTCGCCCGCCTTCGAAGCCGATCGTAACAGTCGGTCGATTTCGTGATCTTTCATCCTTGTTCCTTTGCCGAAATTCTTCCGAGATATTCTTTCATTTTTTGTCGCGCTCGAAACGCTCGTACTTTTACCAGCGCCGCGCTCCAGCCTGTCAGCTTACGGATCTCTTCAACCGAGCGCCCCTGCAAGTACAGCAGATCAATGGCCAAGCGTTCGACCGGTTTCAGGGCCGCGAGAAGATGTTCTACCAGTTGCCGCGAGGCGAACTGCTGATCCGGTGCCAGCTCATCGGCGGAAGTTGTCAGGTTCTCAATCACAGCCTGCTCTTCGGCATTTAAATCTGCGTGGCGAAGCTCGGGTCGTATTTTCTCCCACTGAATCTGGTTCAGGCAAGTGTTGACTGCGATACGAGAGACCCAGTGCTCCAGTGGCACCTTACCCGAAAACTGCGAAAGCTTCTGGAATACCTTGATGAAAATCATCTGGCAAAGGTCCTCTTCTTCCGTTCGGTGCGGGCGATGAGTACGGACAATCTTGGCCACGAGCGGATAGAGCTGTCGCACCAATGCACAAGCCGCCTCATCGTCATGTTGGAGCGCACCATGAACAAGCGCACTTGCATCAGTATCATCCATGTAATCGAGAGGGCATCCACACCAGTAACAATGACCGCTACCGGGGCGTTTTGGTTACAAGTTTGGATGTAGACGCGCGCATGCCAAGCAATCGATATCGGAAAAACAATTTCGGTAATCACCGAACACAAGAAAAATTGTAACCGGCCAGACTGCCTGCCGGTCATTACCTCAAGAAGCGAAAGAACATTTCGCGGAGGGAAGATGAAACAAAATATGAAAAGAAACATACTAACGTTCGTAGCCGCTGGCGCGATTGCGCTCGGGGGCTTTGCTGTAGTGCAAGCGCAAGGCGGGGTTGGCCGTGGCTGGCACGGACACGCGTTTGGTCTTCGCGGCTTAACTAAGCAGTTGGACCTGACTTCTGATCAGGAGACAAAGGTTCAGCCGATACTCGATGCAGCCAAACCGCAGCTTGTCGCCATCCATCAGGAGGCGATGCAGAAAGCTAAAGGAGTCATCGACAGCTCGCTTTCGCAGATTCGGCCGCTTCTAACGGCCGATCAGCAGAAGAAGCTCGATGCCATCCAAAAGGCACGTCAGGACATGATGAATGCCCATAAAGAACTTAACGACGCAATGCAGCAATAAATTCATTGTTCAGAGCGGTGGGGAAGGCGGCGATCCGAGAGGGTCGCCGCCGTTTTTTGCCGCAGTGCAAAATAACGGATTTGTGTCTGAGCGGCTTTGCAGGTGCTAATTGCCCGCACCAAGAGCTTTCAATTCTGTTTTTTCGCGAGCGAAACCAGAAATAAGATGATGCCCACTCCCGCGAAAATCGCTGCCGCGATCAAACCTGTCGTCGAAATCTCGGCGCGCGATTGAAAACCGGACTTAAGATGACCTGCGATGCCGATGAGGCAAAACAACAATCCCAGGCAAATAAGAATTACGCTGATTGCTCTTTGATCGTCGGAAGAAATTTTCATTTGTGCTGAGCAATCAAATATAATACGCAGGCAAAATTCAAGTGCACTCTTTTAATAGAAAGCATTAATGTGGCTGGTGCGCTGGATTAAGGTTGGTTTTGCATTGTTGCTCTGGTTCGTTCTCGGTGTCCGGGTTAACGCTCAGATCGATCGTATCACTGGAAAAAATTTCGCCACCCGCTCCGAAGTTTTGGGTCGCCACGGAATGGTCTGTACAAGTGTGCCCGCCGCCACTGAGGCAGGCATTGACATCTTGCAACGTGGTGGCAGCGCCGTGGACGCGGCCATCGCCGCAAATGCAACGCAAGGTTTGATGGAGCCTGTTTCGAACGGAATTGGCGGCGATCTGTTCGCGATCGTTTACAGCGCTAAAGAAAACAAACTCTATGGAATCAACGGCAGCGGACGTTCGCCTCTGGGTTTGAGTTACGAGCAAATGAAGACCGAGCTGGCAAAACTCCATCGTGAAACCATTCCACCACGGGGAATGTTGCCAATCAGCGTCCCCGGGACAGTGGACGCTTGGGCGGAGCTGCACAACAAATTCGGTAAATTGAAATTGAGCGAGGACCTTGCGCCTGCGATTCGATATGCCGAAGAAGGTTTTCCGGTTACACAATTGATCGCCTTTTACTGGCATTTCGGCCCCGAGCTGTACAAGGAATTCCCCGGCGGGTTTCTCGAGACGTACACACTCGACGGCAAAGGACGAACACCTGCAAAGGGAGATATTTTCAAAAATCCTGCTCTCGCCAAAACATTGAGATTGATTGCGGAACAAGGTCGCGACGCTTTCTACAGAGGTGAGATCGCCGACAAGATCGACAAGTTTATGCGAGCGAATGGCGGCTTCCTGCGGAAGGCCGATTTCGAGAAGCATACATCAACATGGGTTGAACCGGTTTCCACCAATTATCGCGGCTACGATGTCTTTGAGTTACCGCCAAACGGCCAGGGCATCGCGACTCTGGAAATATTGAATATTTTGGAAGGGTTCGATCTGCGCGCCATGGGACGCAATTCCCCTGAAGCGCTGCATGTCATGATTGAAGCGAAGAAAATCGCGTGGGCCGATCGGGCAAAGTTCTATGCCGACCCAGCATTCGCAAAAATTCCGCTTACCGGTTTGCTTTCAAAAAGCTATGCGGCAGAACGTCGAAAATTAATCGACCCAAATCACGCGGCAAAAAAGGTTGAGCCCGGTAATCCGGTCCTGAATCAGGGTGATACGATTTATCTATGCACCGCTGACGATGAAGGCAACATGGTGTCCCTCATCCAAAGTAATTATCGCGGGATGGGCAGTGGCATTGTGGTGCCAGGACTCGGATTCATGTTTCAAGACCGCGGGGAACTTTTTTCGATGGATCCCGCGCACGCGAACGTATACGCACCAGGCAAACGTCCTTTTCACACCATCATTCCTGGTTTTGTCATGAAAGATGGGAAACCCTGGGAAGCCTTCGGTGTGATGGGCGGCGGAATGCAACCTCAGGGCCACGTACAGGTGCTAACAAATCAGATCGATTTTGGTTTGAATGTGCAGGAAGCGGGGGATGCTTCCCGGTGGCAGCATGAGGGCGACAACGAACCGACAGGAGAGAAAATGACTAAAGAAGGCGGTTACGTTGAAGTCGAGAGCGGTATTCCGTATGAGACGGTCCGGGAACTGCGCAAGAAGGGACACGATGTGCGTTTCGATGTCGGCGGGTACGGCGGTTACCAGGCGATCAGAGTCGAAATGCATGACGGCCAGCGCGTGTATGTCGGTGCAAGCGAAGCACGCAAAGACGGAATGGCTGCCGCGTATTGAACCCGAAGCTCAGGTGAGACGATTGGGAAACGGCGGAGGCATTAACCCGCGTACTGGATGCTCAGCGGTTGTTCTGTGCTTTGAGTTCGGCCAGTTTTTCTTCGGCGTTGGTGACGTCGGATTTTTGGCCGACGCCGAGTTTAAGGAGCTTTTGCTGTCGGCGTAAGTTCGCTTCCGCGGCCTCCACTTCAGCTCGCTCACGTTTGGCGCTCGCGACCTGCGCGGATGCAGTCAATTGCGCCAGCGCGGTTTTCATCGACTCCAGTTCGTCCCTGGTGATTTCGCCGGTAGCAAATTGAGACTCTTTTTCGGCAAGTTCTTCCTTCGCACGCGCAACACGCGCATTTGCCAAATCCGATTCGCATCGGACCACTTTCAACAAGCGCTGCTCCACTTCCATTTTTGCCAGCACGCCAATTTTATAAAGGCGCTCCGCACCTGCAGCACTTTGCTTCGCTCGTTGCAGTTGTTTCTCCAAACGCGCCGTATCGCCATCCGGCAATGGCTCATCCGAGAGATTTTGTTGCAATATGGGAGGCTCGACATCGAACGAATCGGGCTCCTCGGATTTGTTGCCCGTGGATTGGTCTGCTGCCCAGACCGCCATGGCTAGAGCGGAAAGCGCGACCGGCAGGACCAAGATCCGGGCCATCTCGCCAGTTTATCACGAATTGATCGTGCCGGCACAGCTTCGTGTTCGAGTTTGAGGGATCAGAGATTGATGCGCTTAATTTTTGAGCTCTTCGAGCGACCCCGCAAGCCAGACAGGCGGTTCCTCCTGCAGATGGTTCTTTACAATGTCACGAACGAAACAGCGAAAATCTCCCTCGCAGTCGGTGCAAAATTTTTCCATGGTATGCGCACCAAGCATGCGGTAACTCTCAAATTGCGATTCGGAGAAGAATTGATCGCCCGTGCTCTCGTGAGGGAACGTCGGATTCGTCTTGAAGTATTCGTAGATATCGCGCGGTTCGTCGCCGTAACAGGCCGGCTTGATGTAAACGATAACACCGTCCGGAGCATCCGGACCGTCCACCGCCGAGTAGCGAATGCGCCCCACGGCACAGTTATGGCCAGGAGATTTAAGTGTGTCGATTGCGCTGCGAGGATAAATGGTCATTGTGCCGAATTCGATCGGGACCCCAAAATCGATGCGGATTTTTCGGACCGCTTCGCCCAGATCGGCATAAGCACAGTCGGGATCCTCGCCACCATCGCTTACGACGATGAAATGACATCGACGCAGCACCATTTCGTACAGCCCAAGATTTTCAAAATGGCCGCCGTCGGAAAGATTCACGTATTTGTAGTGATCGGTCGTATTTCCGATCGCTTCAGAGAATAGCGGCCCGACGGAATACCGTGGTCCTTTGCGGCGCCATGTTTTCGAACCGGACAATCCGGGATTCCCCAGCCACCATCCGAGGCGCACATTGAAAAGCGTCATCAAAAGACCGAGCAGCGGCGAAGAATGATACCCCATATTTGGATTCGCTGCCGCCCCCGAGATGGCCATGGCGGTTCCAAGCGTAATGGCTTCGCCGTAGTTAGCCGATGGTCGATAGCCCACCTTGTGGGAACCGCAGTGTAGTCGGCTCATCGTAAACGATTCAGCTTTTCGTTCCTGCCACGCCAACTGCTGGCCTCGGACAACATTCAACGAGCCATTGAGTACATGGAGAGGTCGTTCGGCAGACAAGTCGCCCAGCTGGATGTTGTCGTCGCGGTCAAACCCAGTGAACAAACTTGGACTGCGTGTCGGGCGCGACGCCGCAAGATAGGCGCGAATCAGCCGGTTCCGATAAGTTGCGTGAAGAGAGAACTTGTTCGCGTTGATGAAGAACCCAATCACGATTCCGAAAAGCAGCATGGCGCCAGTGAGAAACACCACAACGAACAGCTGAACGCGCCAGGAATTAGGGTCTGCCAGTTGATCTTGTCGTCCCCCCAAAAGCCATGCGGTGGCATGTTGCGCCCAAGGCTGAGACCCAATGATTATCAGAACCCACGAAATTACGATCGAGAGAAGCACAAAAAAAGCGACGGCCGCCACTACCAGAAGCCACTGAAAACCTGCTTTCTCACCAAACTTGCTGCTTAGCTTTGATCGAACCGCCAGCAACGCGCTGACAAGTCCGGTCACCCCGCCAAAAGCACCAAGGAGACCCTTTGCCTCCGGTGTCGTCTTCACATCTCCCAGGAAAACGCCGAGCCGGTTTGGCGTCGCGGAAATTGCCTGCGCGCCCCAAAGAACGATTGCAGTGATCACGATCCAGCCAAAAATCGTGATAAGAATCCAAGCCGCCGATCGTCCCCACCATTCGCGATCGTCATCTTCAGTCACCCAGCTCGTGAGACCGGTGAATAGGAAATTGACCAGCAACAGTACCGCTAGGATCAGTGCGGGCGCGAAGCAGACGTACTTCACCGCGTTTTTTGCCGGCGCGGGCAACGGGAAACGATCGGGCAGATGCTCGTTTGGTTTCAGCAGCAATGCATCGACGTCTTTGTCAGCCAGGCGCGCGCGACCTTGAGGGGTTTCGATGACGTAAATCTCATGGATTTGCGTGATGAGCACTTGAGTGCCTGCTGCCAATTTCATTTTTTCCCGGCTCCAGGGAATGGGAATGGCCTCACACTCGTGCTGCAATGTGTATTCAATCGGAGGCTTTTGGTCTGGTTTCAGGTCCAACAGACCAAAATCGCTTTCGATGATTCGTCCCGTGCGTCCTTCCGTTTCGATGGTGTAACCCCGGTCGATTTTCGTAATAACTCCCTGCGCGTTTTTCGGGATCACTACTTTTTGTTTACTCCACGGGATCGGGGTTGCCTCGCAATCGCGGCTTAATGTGAAAGAGATGGGAGGCTCCAAGAACATTCGCGTTGCGATAGCCCAGAGAGACACACCGGCGAATACCGCAGCCAGCGCAATGATACCGAGCCGCCAAAGCGAGTTAAAAATGCGTCGCTCTCGCTTTTGTTTCCGAAACGCAAGAACGACCGTCGCAAAAACGCCGCCAGTTAAGTAGCTGGCCACTGCAAACATCACGAATTTGAACAACCATGCCTTGGCCTCAAACGGCTCACTGCCGTGAACGTTGCGCAGCAAAGCCCACCATTCAGCCAAAATAAGCGACGCGAGCATCAACGGAAGCTGTCGAAATTCCAGAACGCGGCGTTGTGACAAACGCGCGTTACCGGTGGAAGGGACATCGATGATTGCGTAAGCCATTGCCATCGCGATCAACCCAAACCCAAGTGCAACCAAAATGTACAGCCACATATCCCAGAAATGTTTTGTTTGGTCCGCCAGCTGGGCATACTTCGTCAGGTCCATGTCTGGAGTCCAGGCGGGCCAGTTCGGCTGCAGGTTAATCGCTGCAAGATACAGCCTCGGGATCATCATTGCCGCAGCCAGCCACGAGATCAGCACCAGCCAATTAAGAAACATGTTGCGGACAAACGTGGTGATCAGTGTCCAAAAATCTACGGATGTGATGCCGGTTCGT
This sequence comes from Verrucomicrobiota bacterium, assembly GCA_046732035.1. GTDB lineage: Bacteria > Verrucomicrobiota > Verrucomicrobiia > Chthoniobacterales > UBA10450 > Udaeobacter. The sequence continues at coordinate 15,240 of JBKPMH010000229.1, read as the reverse complement.
GGTGCCAGGTAATTGCTGAATTCTCTTAGATGGCGAATCGGCTGCGGTTCGGGATCTAGCGCCGAATCAGGTCTGTTCTTTAACTGGTCGACAACGCCGCGCATGCCCTTCGGGTCATGCTTAATCCACGCGCTCAGCCAGCTCCCAATGTAGCCGCCTCCAGAGACTGTGGAGAGATAATGGAATTTTTCGAGTAAGCCGCAGCGCGCCAGGCCCTGGACGATCCCCAATCCAAATGTAGCGCTGCGGATGCCACCACCTGAGATACAGAGCGCGGCGCGTTTTTCTTTTAGCGCGTGGATTGCATCCCAAAGCGCCTTCAGCCGTGTTTTCGATTCACTGGAGCTGGGATACCCGGGTGGGAGTTCTCCATGAAGAGCGACAAACTCGGCTTCCAATACTTCGTGCAATGGCAACGAAGAATCCGCCGATGTGGTCTGTTTCGCCATGGCACGCAAACCGAGTCGTTTGCGCCTCAGCGTTTACCAAGACACAGGTCGTCGGTCAATCTCGTTGTACCTTTGAATCAATAGCTGGCTGCTGAACCATCTGTAACGCCATCACAAGATGAAGTTTTCCACACGGCATCAGCAGCATGATAGCTCGCAGATTGAATGCTACCTGGCTCAACCAGGAACAACTTCGCGATCTACTCGATCTCGGCAGTGATGGTACCGTTGACATCCTTCAGTGTTACCGTGTCAACACCGGCTAGGTCTATTTTTTTGAAGGTTACGAAAAGCCCTTGATCATCGACAACGTTGAAATCCCAGAATTCTGATGTCGCGTCGTTTTTAAAGCGCACACGAATTTTTTCCCCAGCCGTGAGCACTTTTCCGTCGCGAAGAAGATTTGCGTTCCAATCCTTGTTTGCAGAGTCGGTGATATAGAGACCTTCAAAGCTTCGCCCGGTTTGGTTTACCAGCGTAAAATCGAGATCCGAGGCGAAAACGTTCACAACAGTTAGAAGAAACACGAACAGAAAGGAACGAAATTTCATAAGAGGGTTATCTCTTCTTCTTGTGAGAGGTGGTCTTTTTATAAATCGTGTTGCCGTATTGATCCTTGACCTTCGTGGTCTTAAACACCTTGTTGCCTTTCGTCTTCTTACTTACGGATTCGTAGTAGCGCGGGTGCCGGTAGATTTTAGGCTCGTTGTAAAAGGGATCGAACGCGGTTGGATAGGACCAGTCCTCCACATAAACGACCGGTTCGTCGGGAGCGAGCAGAACGTCACCTAATTCGGCACAGCCCGTGATAAGGAAAGCCACCACCGCCATCAGTGGAAGCGAGCGACGAATCACGATGTTCGTCTAACAGGAGCGTTTCTCCGAGTCAAACCCTATGGTCGTCCGGGTGGTGTTGGCCGAGGTCTGGGCGTAGCTCTAGGATTCGGGCTTGGCGTAGGTGGAGATGGCGGTGCAATAGCTAAGCCCAACACGGCGTATTGATCAGAGCTAAACACGCAATTCAGTGGCTGGAGTCCTGGTCAATGACGCGTCGAGTAAGCCGCCAGAAATCGAAATCGCCACACCGTGCTACGACCGTTTATCTTCATCGCTTTCGCAGGTTGATGACTACGGAGACGACACGAACCACCCCGCGCCTCGTACGCGCGCTTAAACTGAGCGATCTCATCCTGTTCAATCTGGTGGCCGTTCTAGGTCTCCGACATCTTGGGACAACAGCAAAATTCGGTCCCGGCTCTTTGCTGATGTGGTTGGCCGCCGCTGTTTTCTTCTTTATTCCGCAGGGATTGGCTGTGATGGAGTTGGCATCGCGGTTTCCCAAAGAGGGCGGCATCTATTTCTGGACGAAACGGGCGTTGGGTGAAGGTAACGGGTTTTTGTGCGGCTGGTGTTACTGGGTCAATAACGTTCTCTATTATCCAAACCTCTTAATTTCCGCGGCAGTCATTGCGACTTTTGTGTTCGGGAAAAGCGGGAACGGGCTGGGTGACAGTTGGGAGTACGTACTGCCGATGACGCTCGGCACATTGTGGATCGCGGTCGTGATCAACATTCGCGGCGTGGGCACGGGCAAATGGTTGCAAAACATCGGTGGCGTCGGCACCTACATCCCGGGACTCATTTTGATTTTCTTGGGTATTTATGGCGCAATGACCGGCCCTCCGGCGAATGAACTTACGCCGACGACATTGAAGCCGGATCTTAACAATTTCCCGGCGTTAAATCTGCTGGCTTCGATCGCGTTCGCATTCGCGGGACTGGAGCTGGCCTCGACCATGGCTGACGAGGTTGAAGATCCGCGACGCAATCTGCCTCGTTCGATTTTCATCTCCGCACCGTTGATCGCCGTTGTCTACATTGTTGGAACAGCAGCGGTACTGTGGTGGCTGCCTGGCAAGGAGGTCAACGTAGTCTCAGGATTTCTGCAGGCGATCAAGGCCGGGGCGGATAACATTTCTCCGTCGCTGGCGTGGATGGCTCCGCTGTGCGCGGCGCTTTATACCATCGGTAATCTGGGCAGCGTGGGGGCCTGGTTGATCGGGCCTGCCCGCGTTGCGTTCGTGATCGGACTCGACCGGTATTTCCCGAGAGCTTTTGGAGCGGTGCATCCGCGCTGGCATACGCCGTATGTCGCAATTCTCGTTCAAGCAACGCTCGCAACGGTATTTCTGTTGCTTTCGATTCTCGGCAAGGGCACCAAGGTCGAGGATGTTTATCTGATTCTGCTCGACACTCAGATCTTAATTTATTTCATCCCCTACCTTTACTTGTTCATCATCTTTTTGATTCATCGCCAACGCGGCGAGAACTCCAATGAGGCAGTTATGGCGCCTGGCGGATGGATTGGCCGATGGCTTATCGGTTTGAGCGGTATGATTGCTACTTTGTTTGCGATGATTATCGCCACGATTCCGCCACCGGATATGGGAGACGCGCTGCTCTTTCGATTCAAGGTCATTGGCGGAGCGCTCGGATTTATTCTGATCGGCGGATCGATCTACTGGGGCCCTTGTTTGAAACGGAAACCGAACCGAACGAATCAGTAGCCTGGCTCGTTTTGGAAGTTTGTAGTCATTCGGGGTCGTGCGGACGGGATCAGTCAATACAGCTGGGGCCGAATATAATTTATTTTTACGGCGGCGAGACCGCCCGCTACAACTCGAAAATCACCTGCGACCCAGCCAATAATATGACACTCATCGTGTGGACAATTTGCCTGTATCCGTCGATGGCCAGCAGACCGCCACTACCCTCATCCTAAAAATGCTTCATCAGATTACAAAGTGTCGCCGCTGGGGCCCTCGCCGTCACCGAGTCCTTGGGCATAGTTGCCCGAAACTCGGCTGTGTCTGAGCAATTGACAGTGCGTCGATCCCGCCAATTTTGTTACACTGATTTCCTGGTTTTGCGCCCGTAGCTCAGCCGGATAGAGCAACGGATTTCTAATCCGTGGGTCGGGTGTTCGAGTCACCCCGGGCGCGCAGCAACTTTTTGACAAGCCTGCCGTCAGACGCGACGCTTTACCGAAGAGATTCGTGATCACCGGCCTGAGTAGGCCCATCGCTGGTCTGTTTCCTTTTCAGCGCGGGAACCTCGCCCTGCTCATCAAATGCTTTACTCGGCTCATCCACATCCGCGGATTTCGACTGATTCGACTTGTTTGTTTCAGACAGAGCAAAAATCTCACGGAAAATCTCGGCCAAACGTTGCGCTCCTTCTGTTGGAACAGTCATCATTTTCCAGACGTCGCCGACGCCAAACTTTGTCTGCTGCCACATTTTTTTCATGCCCGGGCCTGTTCCTACCAGATAAACGGGATCAGGCGATACCGCACTTTTTGGGTGTATGTGTCGTAGCCCCGCAACCCACGCTTCAAGAATCGCTCCTCAAACAAGCTTCGGAGTGCTAGCACTGCGATGGGAACGATCGCCAGCAAAGCCGCAGCATACGATTGTAGCCAGAGCGCCGGACCCACAGCCATCGGCATAAACCCCGTATACATTGGATGTCGCACGACCGCGTAGATACCGCTGTCGATGACTCTTTGATGACGTTCCTCTTGTAGCCTAACGACTGGAACCGCAAACGGTTGACTTTCATGGCAAGCGTCACGATCCACCAGCCCATTATGTAGAGCGCCAGGCCCAAACCTGAAACAGCGTCGCCGGGTTTTGGTGCGAGATGGAATCGGAACACGTCCAGCGGAATAAATATGATTTGTCCCATATAAGAGACCACCAACAGTATTACGAGAACTCTGTCCCAACCCGGCTGTCCTTTTTGGATAATTCCCCTGGCCCTTTGAGAGAAGAGGTCAGCTTTGTCAGGTAAAATGTTGAACACCGCCACGGCCATTACGGCCACAGTAACGGCTAGAAATACCCAGGCCCGCCACCAATGCAACGTGCCGGCCGGCACAAAAAGAAGAAGCGCGTAAAACACGACGTTGAAGGCAATACCCGCAGCGAGTTTGAAGGGAGACACTAGTCGTTTAGAAGCTGAACTGTGAGAAGTGAGAGGTGATTTAACGCGGACGGGTCAACGTCTCACTTTTCACCAGTCACTTCTCACTTTGGTTTAATCCATCGCCGCTCGTGGTCTAACAACCATTTCTTGCGCCACAATCCGCCACCGTATCCGCATAAGGTGCCATCAGCGCGAATCACGCGATGACATGGAATGATGATACAGATCATATTCGTGCCGTTGGCCCGGCCGACAGCACGGCGCGCGTTTTCGTCTCCCAGACGTTTCGCCATCCAGGAATACGAGCGGGTTTCCCCCACGGGAATCGATTGTAAAATTTTCCAAGCTCGCAGCTGGAACGGCGAACCAACTGGCGCCAGGGGCACGTCGAATTCAAAACGTTTACCTGAGAAGTAATCGGTCAATTGCGCTCGGACTTTTTCCAGGATTGGATGCTTGCCCGGGACTACATTTGTTCGCAATCGTTTCCGTAAGAACGCTAATTCCGTTTCCGTGGCCCGGCGGTCGATAAACTCGAGCAGGCGTAAACCGTCATCATTCGCGACGGCGATCATCGCTCCGAGCGGTGTATCGATCCGCTCCGCGAGAAGCGGTGCGTTTGTCTTCGCAGTGGAAGGCGGTTCCCCAAAAATCTTCGTGAATGCTTCTCTAAAACCGCTCTCAGATTCAAAGCCACTCCCGTTTCGCACTTCTTCCACACGGCTACCCTGTCGTACCTGGCCCAACGCCAAGCCCATCCGGCGCGCGCGGTAATAAGCTTGGAACGTCATTCCATAGTGACGCTTGAATTGGCGTCGCGCAGTTGAAGGGTCGATTGCCAGCGCAGCCAGCTCCTTGTCTGTGAGGCGTCCACCTGGAGCTCGCTCCACCTCCGCGCGTAGACGCTCGATCAATTTCGGCGGGTGCCCATTCGGATCCATAGGGTGACAGCGCAAACAGGGGCGATAACCCTGCTCCACCGCTTCGTTTGAGGTGGCGAAGAAATCGACATTCTCACGGGCCGGTTTTTTTGCGGCGCATGTTGGCCGACAGAAGATCCCAGTGGTACGTACCCCGACAAAAAAGATGCCCTCAAAACTCGAATCGCGATCCAGCAACGCGCGATACATTGTTTCTGTCGGAGGAAGAAGATCCATGGTTTTCATATTACCAAGCTAAACGGTCGTATGAACCCACGCATCGACGAAATTCGGGCAAGGAATTTCGTACGACCGTCAGGTTCGCCGGACTCGAAACGTGAAACAGCCTCGGGTGATGCTGTGCGCATCGACGAATTCCGTTTTCGGGTTTTGGAACAATCTGTCAATGACTGCTTCCGGATCGTCTTCATTCGCAATTTCGGCATCGATCATGTCGTAATTTGCATCGTAAGCGCGGAACACCCGGCCCTTGCGAAAATCGCCCGGATATTCTCCAGTTGCGCTGTAACGGTCGCAGCGAGTGGCATGAACGAAAATCGGCCCGCTTTCGAAATACGGATGACCAGGAGGAATCGAAACGTAAGGAAATAGAATGACTTGCTCTCCGGGTTTTGCCCAACGAAGACAGTGCCTACAGGGATAACCAGTTGCCGAATCCACTTTGACAACAGCGTGATCTTTGGCCTTTAACTCTGCTGCGCGGCGCGCCTTCTCAGCAATCTCTGTCGGAAGTGGAATAATACAGAAACGTGAAGTTGACATGAGTCAGAACTGAAGCCGTTGCCACAAATTACGCATCGACGAAATTCGGGCAGTGAATTGTCAGGGAGTTTTCGGCAACGAAGAGGGGGTAATCGGTAATCGATGCAACCCGATGTGGTCCACGAGCCAATTATAACGGTCTTCCAACGCCTGGGGATCGTTCAGATCATGTCCGGTATCGTAGTACAACACTTTTTTTGGATCACTTGTGGCCGCCACGTAGTGCTCCATGGACGTCTTATCGAAATACTCTTCGAAGTTGCCGAATTGAAGCAGAAGAGGAATTGGTGCTGCACGATGAACGAAACGAATTGCGTCGATCTGGCCGGTGATCTGTGCATATCGCTCAAACTGACCGGAAGGCCGACTCTTTCTAAGCTCGATTATGCTCGGGTGATTTCCTCGCAGAAAGATGTCTCCATTTTCTGCGACGCCAGCCATTAGCACTGACGTTTTCATGCGCTTATCGACGGCCGATAGAATTGAGCCCCATTGTGCGCCGTAACTGTGCCCGATATAAGCTAGCCGCTTGGGGTCGACATCCGGGCGGGCAAGAAGCAAATCGATTCCTCTGCGAAGCTCCACAACAGCCTGAACTTCGATGTCACGGTCCAGCTCCGGTTTATCGTAGTGGCTCGGAGTTTTTCGCCAGGGCTGCGAGCGGTCCCAGGGATAATCAGGGATCAGCGATACCGCGCCCGCTCTGGCGTAGAGCTTGGCTTCAGGGATAAATTCTGCTCGCGTGCCGTTTCCCCAATGGCCGAAAAGAACGGCTGCGAATGGCCCGTTGCCCTTCGGGACGGCAAGGTAGGCGAACACCGGGCCACCCTTGGGACTGGTGTAGGTAATGTCGTGAAGAGTGCCTCCATCAAACTCCTCGATGACCTTGTCATGGAAATCGAGCGCCGCTGTCGAGTCGTAATCGAAAAGATGTAACGCACGTTCGTAGTCAGGTGTAGTCTGTGCAGTCTTCTGGTCAGCATTCGGAAACGATTCCGTCACGATTTTTGCGGCCTCGGCGATGGCCGCCTCTCGGTCCTTTGCCGTCGCCGTTGATCCCACGGAATAAATTGCCAGCAGGATCGGGGCACGACCCGGTGGACGCAAAATGGCAATATCATTCATCGCCCCATTTGAACCGCGCCCGGTTTTATCGCCGACGCTCCAGGTTTTGGGAACTCCGGCGCGTACCATTGATTCTCCCGTTTCATTGCGCTTCAACCAATCGTCGAGGTACCGGCGCGATGTTCGAGATAAAGCGTCGCCAAGAAGTAGCTTCTGCATATCGATGCAAATCGACACAGGCGTAGTGGTGTCCCGTTCGTCGCCAGGGATGGCACTGTTCAATTCAGGCTCGATCCGATCGAGACGTGTTGCTCGGTCCCCGAGCGCACGCGCGAAGTTCGTCAGCCCTGCAGGGCCGCCAATTACCTGCAAAAGGAGATTACCAGCTGTGTTGTCACTTTGTTCGATTGCGGCCGCGCACAACGCCTCCAGAGTCATTCCGCCCTCTTTGAGGTGTCGCTTTGTCACGGGCGCATATTCGAGAATGTCGTTCGCGCCGTAAGGCACGAAGCGGTCCAGTTTCTCCTTCCCGCCATCCACCTGCTTCAACACGGCTGCGGCTGCCAGAAACTTGAAGGTGCTGCACAAGGGGAATCGCTCGTCCGCCCGATGATCCAGACGTTGACCAGTTGCCGTGTCCAGTGCGGCAAGGCCGATCCTGCCGCCGACGCGGGTTTCGATAGCTGCGATCCGCGTGGCCGGATCGTTTTGGCCAGACGCGGCACTCGACGCCATCAAAAAAAGCAACAGGAAACTTCTTACCATCGATGATAAGCGGGGTGGCCTTCTTTCACCGCGACGAAGACGCCGCGGCAGGTCGCGCAAACTTTTCCGGCTGCGGTGAGCGTTCCTTCGACGGTCGCGCGATCGTCCGTCAGATCGACAACTCTGGCGGAAAGGAACACCGAATCATTCGTCGGCGTCGGCCGTAGCAATTTGATTGCATACTCTGCTGTGACAGTGCACGGCGGGTGATCCTCGCCCGCCTGCTTCATCAGGTAATAGGCCGCCGTCCAATTGCAATGGCAATCCAGCAACGTTCCGATGATGCCGCCATTCAAAACGCCGTCGAACGCTTCATATTTTTTTTGGGGCTTCCATTCTGCGACGAGTTCGCCGTTCTTTGGAAAACTCCGGATATGTAATCCGTCCGGATTAGCCGGGCCACAACCCCAGCAGGCGTTGTTGGGCGCGTATTTTTCCTGGAGTGATTCCGCGCTCATCGTGGGTGCTCGCACGGCGCGCCCCGGCGGTCGCGCCCTACCAGTCTCGACCTTATCAGCCGCGTGCAGACGAGTCCGGATACGGCCGCAACTGATGCCCAACGTACAGTGAGCGCGGACGAATCAGACGATTATGATCGTGTTGCTCAGTCACGTGCGCGCACCACCCGGCTACACGCGACGCGGCGAACAAAGGAGTGTTTAATTCTGCTGGAAAACCCAGCATCCAGAACACTGGCGCCGCGTAAAGATCGACGTTCGCACAAAGCTGTTTCTCGCGATCCATCACTTCCTCGAGCTTTTCGCAAATTGGCACCCAGTTTTCCTTGCCAGTGCGCTTGCCCAGATCGCGCGCGATCTCTCGCATCACCGGCACGCGTGAATCGCCCTTTTTGTAAACGCGATGACCGAACCCCATGATTTTGTCCTTGGTCCCCAATTTTTTCATTAGCCAGGCTTCTGCACGATCGGGTGTTCCGATTTCCTCCAGCATTTTCATCGATTCCTCATTGGCGCCGCCATGCAGCGGACCTTTGAGCGTTGCCACGGCTGAGGTGACCGCGGCGTAAATTCCGGCCAGGGTTGAGGCGGTCACACGCGCAGCAAAAGTGGAAGCATTAAATTCGTGATCGGCGTAAAGATTGAAAATTGTGTCCAGCATTCGGATTTGCCAGGCCTGCGGAACTTTGCCTTCCAATTTATAAAAGAAATTGCCGGCCTGAGTGAGGTCAAGTTTCTCGGGAATGGGCTCTTCCCCGTGTGAAATCCGCCAGCCGTCAGTAATCAGCGTGGAGATGCGCGCGATCAGCCGGATTGATTTGCGGATGTTGGCGTCATGCGAATTGTCGCCCAAATCCTTATCAAAGGCACTAAGCATCGACACGCCTGTGCGTAACATGTCCATCGGATGAGTTTTGCTGGGGAGAAGCCGCAGCATTTCAGTAACCGGGCCTGGCAGCGGCCGTTCCGCGGCAATTTGCTGTGTGAACTCGACCAATTGTTTCCCGTTAGGTAGCTGGCCATTGAGCAGCAGGTAGGCAACTTCTTCAAAGCTCGCCTTTTGGGCCATTTCATGAATGTCATAGCCGCGGTACATCAACCCCGCGTTTGGATCGACCCAGCAAATCGCGGTCTCACCTGCAATCACGCCCGCTAATCCGGGGCTGTATTCTGGTTTCTTTTCAGTAGGCATTGGTTCCTCTTTACTTGCGAATCACATTCGTTCAACTCATTGAACTTAACCAATTAAGATTCAATATCCACCGTTCCACTTTTCCGCTGCAGGATCATAATCGAGCAATTCGTAAAGCTGCTCCCGCGTTTGCATTTCCTTAATCCAGCCGGACTGCGTTCCTTGTTCCTTCAGAGCGTGCAAGAACTGCTGGCTCGCTTTCATTGAAACGCGAAACGCGCTCTGCGGGAAAATCACCATTTTGTATCCAAGCCGTGCCAGCTCGTCAAAATTGAGCAACGGGCTTTTGCCGAACTCCGTCATGTTCGCGAGCAACGGCGCCTTGATTTCTCCGGCGAACGCCTTGAATTCGTCGGCGTTTTGCAGTGCTTCAGGAAAAATCGCGTCCGCGCCGGCCTCGAGATAACGGCGTGATCGTTCCACGGCAGAATCGAAACTTTCGACTGCCCGCGAATCTGTTCGAGCAATGATCATGAAATCGTCGTCACTGCGCGCGCCTGCTGCGGCTTTAATTTTCCGAATCATCTCATCCGCATCGATAACTGATTTGCCTGCAAGATGTCCGCAGCGCTTGGGAAATTCCTGATCTTCGATATGACACCCACCCAGACCTGCTTTTTCCAGTTCTCGAATGGTGCGTGCCACATTCTCCGCGCCACCAAAACCGGTGTCGGCATCGACGATCGCCGGAATACTTACCGCATTAGCAACATATCCGGCCAGAGTGACCACTTCGGTCATCGACAGCAACCCAATGTCCGGCACGCCGGCAGTCGCGTTGGCCATTCCAGCCCCGCTGAGGTACACGGCGTCAAAGCCGGCTCGCTCCACTTGGCGCGCTATCGACGCGTTGGGCACGCCGGGCAGCATAATGCAGCCTTGTTCAATCAATTCACGCAATCGCGCGGGCTTGCTTCTCTTTGTCATATCGAGCGAAGTTGGGACACTCCTTTGCTACTGCTGCGGCATCTCTAATGCCTTCATCAGTTCGTCAACATTGGCTGCAGCGTCCAGCTTCCACCCTAACTCGACGATCTTCTTGGCGCGTCTTTGGCCGATCGCCGGCTCAACAAGCGTAAAAAACTTATTTTCGACCTCTGAATCTGTGAGAGGATTTTTTGCGTGTCCTGTTGGGTAATCGATGCGTTTTGTCAGCCGTTGCCCGTCCATAAGGTCGACATGGACGATGTTGGCGACTGCCTCCGGGTACATACCGCTCAGTTCGTCATGCCGTGTGACTTTTACGTTCTCCAAAAATTTCCAGACGGCACTATCGGTGAACCGTTCGGGAGCAAATTGCTTTTCGGTGATTTCGCCATCGATCAAGGCGATCGCGGTAATGTACGGCAAACTGTGATCCGCTGTCTCGCGTGTTTCGGGTTTCCATTTCTCAGGCTCGCTCCCGATGATGTCGACCGAAGCATCGTGACTTTCGATGGTCATCGATTTCACCTTTGCAAAGTCGCCAAGGTGTTTTCGCAAAGCGAGCGCGGCTTCAACCGCGCTCTGGCTATGATATTCGGCCGGCCAATATTTGATGCTCGTGTTCAAAATCATTTCCGGCGCGCCCTTGAATTTTTGGCCCACGTTTCCTAACGAAACGCCAAGTTCCTTCTCGAACCCCATTTGTCCTTCGAAGATTGGCGCCGGGCCAGTCATGCCTGCGCGTGCAAGAAGTGCCGAATAAACTCCGCGTCTGGCGGCGTCTGCGAATGCTACGCCTTTCCAATGGGATAGTTCGCCAACGCGCGCCTGCCTCATGGCCGCACACGCGACACCGGCAATGTTCACTGCATGGCGGGTTTTTTCCGGATCGAGCTTCATTAAGCGGGCACACGCCAGGGCGGTCGAAAACGCCCCATAAGTCACATGGTCCCATCCGCGCGCGCGAATACTTGCGGCGTCACAGAACCGGCATTGGACTTCATAGGCAAGCGCGATCGCGGCGATCAATTCCTGCCCATTTGCGCCCACGCTTTCGGCCGCAGCCAGCGCAGCGGCAATATTGTCGCTCGGATGCGCCGGCTCCTTTGAAAGGTAAGTGTCGTTGTAATCGAAATAGCGAATGCAACATCCGTTTGCGAATGCAGTCCAGTCCGGCGGAGCCTTGTGATTTGTGCCTATGATGGTCGCCCCGTGCTTAGCTGAGAACTCCGAGGCGACTTTTCGCGCGATCGCACACGGTTCTTCATTCCATGCTCCGAGTGCGCAGCCCAACGAGTCAATAACGCGCCGCTTTACTTCGTGCACGACTTCTTTGGAGAGATCTTCAAACCTGAATGAGGAGGAGTAATTGGCGAGTTGATGAGCAAGTGTTGTGTTCATGGAAAAATTGGCAATTTCAATCTGCCGACGAAAACCATGTCGGCAAGGACATGATCGACGATTAACACCGGACTTGAGCGGCGTCCTGCATGGTTACAAAGATGGAGAGCCGTTTCCACGGACAAATCGATCATGCGTGTTGATTCGCGCGCTCCCTGGTTAAACTGTTGGCTGGATGAACAAGGTTTACCCGAATGCAAAAGCCGCGTTAGAAGGCCTGCTGCACGACAACATGACGATCGCCGCAGGTGGGTTCGGATTGTGCGGCATTCCCGAGAATCTCATCGCCGCGCTGCAATATAGCGGCGTCAAGGGCCTAACGATTGTCGGGAACAACGCCGGCGTCGACAATTTCGGAATGGGGATTCTCCTCCCCACGCGCCAGGTGAAAAAAGTGATGGCGTCGTACGTCGGCGAGAACAAAGAATTCGAGCGACAAGTGCTGGCGGGCGAATTGGAACTCGAGCTGATTCCGCAAGGGACACTTGCGGAACGATTGCGAGCCGGTGGCGCCGGAATTCCGGGATTTTACACGCGGACGGGTTTCGGCACCAAACTTACCGAAGGCAAAGAGACAAAGAACTTCAACGGTACTGATTATGTGCTCGAGCCCGGGATCACCGCCGAGCTTTCCATCGTCAAAGCATGGAAGGGCGATAAATCCGGGAACCTCATTTACCGAAAGACATCACGGAATTTTAATCCGATGATCGCTACCTGTGGCAAAGTTTGCGTGGCTGAAGTGGAACAGCTCGTCGAGATCGGTGAGCTCGATCCCGACCAAGTCCACACCCCCGGCATTTTCGTCAGCCGGATCATTCAGGGCGCAAACTACGAGAAGCGGATCGAGTTCCGCACGGTTCAAGGCGCCGACCCAAATAAGAAAACTTCTTCACCCATTCGCGATTTGATGGCAAAACGCGCCGCGCAGGAGTTGCGCGACGGCTACTACGTCAATTTGGGTATCGGCATTCCGACGTTAGTGGCCAATTACATTCCGAAAGGAATGAACGTCACGCTGCAATCCGAGAACGGTTTGTTAGGCATCGGACCGTTTCCCGAGCCGGGCGAAGAAGATCCCGATCTGATTAACGCCGGCAAGCAAACGATCACGGCAATGCCGGGCTCAGCGTTCTTCTCCAGCGCCGACTCGTTTGGCCAGATTCGCGGCGGACATATCGATCTCGCCATTCTCGGCGCGTTTGAAGTAACGGACAGCGGTGACATTGCAAACTGGATGATTCCCGGAAAAATGATCAAGGGGCCGGGCGGCGCGATGGATCTCGTCGCGGGTGTGAAGCGCGTTGTTGCGGTGCTGGAGCACACGTCCAAAGACGGCAGCCCAAAGATTTTAAAGAAATGTACGTTGCCGATCACTGGACTTGGAGTGGTCAATCTAATCATCACTGATTTGTGCGTGTTCGAAGTGAAACCGGGCGGTGGTCTCGTTCTGACCGAGATCCATTCCGAAGCAGCCCTGGATGAGATCCGCGCCAAGACCGGGGTGCCGTTTGAAGTAAAGCTTAAGAGTTAGGCTTTCGTCGCTCATTACATCTCGAAATAGAGATGATGGTGCCTTGCGCAGCCCGGATTGAACCGATGCTCGCAATGCGGGCACGCGGAGGCGCTATTGAGATATTCGCAAATGGTCAACTGCGTTCCGCAGTTGCCGCACATTACTGCCTGCTCGCCAGCTTCCTCTTTCGCCCAAACCTCAGCTGCATGTTCAGTTAACTCGGAATGACATCGAATGCACGCGAACCAGTTGCCGCAGCATTTGAACTTAATCGCGACGATATCGCGTTCGCCATGATAATGGGCGCATCGCGTTTGCGGATCGATATCTACGCCACGGACGGTTGTGCCGTAAATCCTCAATGCAGTTTGTTAAACTTTCTGTCGCGGACACATCAAGACCAATGCTGATGCGATTACGAAACAGGCAATCATCGCCGCGAATCCGCCGTCAAACGAGCCGGTACGTTGGCTGATGTCGCCGACGATTTTGGGACCGAAATATCCGCCGATACTAGCACTGCAATTAATAAATCCAACCGCCGCTGCAGCTGCTGAACTAAACAAGAATGCAGAAGGCAACGCCCAAAATGCTGGAAGGTACGAGATTGTGCCGAACACCACTAAAGTGAATATCATTACCAGCAGCGCGTTCGATTGCGGAAGGACGAACCACAGAACCAGCGCCAGGGCGGCAGTCAATTGTGGAATTGCAAAATGCCAACGACGCTCGCCAGAGCGATCCGAACTCCATCCGAGCAACAGCATCCCAATCAAACCGGCGATGAACGGAATGGAACCAATCCACCCTACCCGCTCAACACTCCAGCCGGTCAACCGCTGGAGCATCGTTGGCATCCAAAACCAGATGGCGTAACCGCCAGTGTAAGAAAAAAACAAACCAGCTGTGAGCATTAAGACCGCTGGATGGCGCAGCGCCTGCCAGATGGTGACGTGCTCAACGTCCGCCTTGGCGCGTCGCTCTTCAGAGAGCCGCGATGTCAACCAGTCGCGTTCATCCGCGCGCAGCCATTGAACCTCGTTAGGCCGATCCGGCAACACGAAGAACGTTGCGATTCCCAGTAGAACTGCCGGGATTCCTTCGAACAGAAAAAGCCACCGCCATCCCGCGATTCCAAGCCAATGAACACTCAGGATCTTTGCTGCAATCGGTCCACCGACGATAAACCCGATTGGAATCGCGGACATAAAGCGCGCAACGGCTTTGGCCCGGTCTTGATAAATGAACCAGTGAGAGAGGTAAACGATTACACCGGGAAAAAATCCCGCCTCCGCCGCACCGAGCAGAAACCTCGCGCCGTAAAGTTGATGAGCGGTTCGAACGAACCCGGTCAGAGTGGTAAGCGCCCCCCATGTTATCAGAGTTAAAGCGAGCGATCGCCGCGCGCTCCAGCGTTCGACCAACAACGCCCCCGGAATTTGCAGCGCGAAGTAGCCAATAAAAAAAATCCCGCTCGCAGTGCCGAACACCGAATCGGTCAGGCCTAGATCTCCTTTCATGCCGAGCGTCGCGTAAGCAATGTTCGTGCGGTCTAGATAATTCGCGACGTAAAGGAGGAACAGGAACGGCAGCAATCGCCAGGCAACCCGAGTGCGCGCACTTTCCCCGATTCCTATTCGCGTAGAGTCCATAAACGCGCGGCAGCATAGCGTCGCCGCAAACGCTCACAACACGAATCGAGCGGATCACACGTGATAGTGTCAGTCGGTCTGAAGTAGGCCAGAGCGGCAACTTATTCTTGGGGTGAGCAGCTCAGGAT
>JBKPMH010000228.1:0-13143 GCA_046732035.1 Verrucomicrobiota bacterium | reverse complement strand
CGAACCTTCAACTATCAACTAACAACTCCTCAATATGGCCAAAGACAAAACTCCATCCGATGTCAGCAAAATGATCAAAGACGGCAACGTGAAATTGATCGATTTCAAGTTCACGGATTTGCTCGGCACCTGGCAGCATTTCACCACCACGCTGACAGAATATAATGAGGAGATTTTCACCGATGGCCTCGGCTTTGATGGATCGAGCATCCGCGGCTGGCGCGTTATCAACGCCTCCGACATGCTCGTCATTCCTGACGCCACGACCGCGTGGATCGACGTTTTCAACGCGGAACCGACGCTGAGTTTGATTTGCACCATCGTCGATCCGATCACCCGTCAACCGTACGATCGCGACCCGCGCGGCGTTGCCGAAAAGGCGGAAGCGTATCTCAAATCGACCGGCATCGCGGACACTGCATTTATTGGGCCTGAAGCGGAGTTTTTCATTTTTGACGATGTGCGATTTGCGAATAGTCCGAACGCAGCGTCGTACATGGTCGATAGCGCAGAGGGCCATTGGAACAGCGCGCGCGAAGAGTTTCCAAACCTCGGGTACAAAATTCGAGCCAAAGAAGGCTATTTCCCGGTCTCGCCGATGGATTCGCTTCAGGACATTCGCAATGAAATGTGTCTGGAACTGGAGAAAGCAGGCGTCGCCATCGAACGCCAGCACCATGAAGTCGCAACCGCAGGTCAGGCTGAGATCGACATCCGTTTCGCGCCGTTAAGACGCATGGGCGACAACATGCAGTACTATAAATATATCCTGCGCAACGTAGCCAAGCGGCATAACAAAACCGTGACGTTCATGCCGAAACCGATTTTCGCCGATAACGGATCGGGTATGCACACACACATATCGCTCTGGAAAGATGAAAAACCGCTTTTTGCCGGAAACGGCTACGCCGGGTTGTCCGAGTTGGCGTTGTTTTTCATTGGCGGAATTTTGAAACATGCCCCATCGCTCACCTGCCTGACGAATCCAACTACTAACAGCTACAAGCGGCTGGTCCCCGGATTCGAAGCGCCTGTCAATCTCGCGTACTCAGCCCGGAATCGTTCCGCCGCCATCCGCATTCCGACCTATTCACCGAGTCCGAAGGCGAAACGCATCGAATTCCGCACTCCGGACGCAGCGGCGAATCCGTACCTCGCATTCTCGGCAATGCTTTTAGCCGGGCTCGACGGAATCCAAAACCGAATGGACCCAGGCGATCCGCTCGACAAAAACCTGTACGAACTGCCACCGGAAGAACTCGCTCAGGTGGCCAGCGTGCCCGACTCGCTCCGGGGCGCGATCGAAGCGCTGCAGGCCGATCATGGGTTCCTGTTGCGCGGGGACGTCTTCAACGAAGACTTCATCGCCAACTGGATCGACATGAAACAAAAGGAATACGACGCGCTACGACTGCGTCCCCATCCGTACGAGTTTTCGATGTACTACGATGTTTGATAAGGCGTGACTGCCTGGCGCACTTACAAATGGCGTCTGATGAGCGCACGCGTAGGTAAGCGCACCAGTCAGGCTTTATTGGCAACGGCGATGGCGATGATTTGCCTGCAACTGTTGCGGCCACAGCAGAGTATGGGGTCCGTCGCATCACCGGTAGGTGAATTGGCCGCACGCGCAGATGCCTACTACCGGAACGGCGATTGCGAGAACGCCATCACTGTGCTGAATCAACTAATTAAGCTGCAGCCGACATTGGTTAGCGCGTATATAGTTCGAGGCTCTGCTTATCAGCAGAAAGGCGACGCCAGCAACGCGCTGACGGACTTCAATCAGGCGATCCGCTTAGACCCAAGGTCTGCGAGGGCATATTGCGACCGTGGCATCCTAGAGGACGTTCTGTTGCAACAACCGAAGCAAGCTTTGGCGGACTACAATAAAGCTATCCGCCTAGCACCGGACTTTAAGAGGGCCTATATCAACCGAGGCGTCCATTTATTGGGCCAAAAGGATTACGAGCGTGCTATTCCCGACTTTACTCGGGCAATTCAGCTAACACATAACGAACGTGGCAACCAAGAAAAGGAAAGAGCGCGAAAAACGCCTGACGCTTTTTGAGCAGCGAAAACCGTATCGTGAAGATCTAGCTGGAGGCCTTTGAGCGTCATTATCAGTGCACTCGAATTAGACGAAAAATAATTCGCGATGTTTGCGAACTTTCGTCTAATCATAGTCAGGCCATGGAGACCTCCACATGAGACCAGCTCTCGTTACAGCTGTCCTCGTCCTTACAGTGGCCCCTATGGGCGTAGGGCAA
The DNA here is from genome assembly GCA_046732035.1 of Verrucomicrobiota bacterium. GTDB lineage: Bacteria > Verrucomicrobiota > Verrucomicrobiia > Chthoniobacterales > UBA10450 > Udaeobacter. The sequence goes on along the minus strand of JBKPMH010000228.1, from coordinate 10,873 downwards.
AAGCAGAGCGCGCGGGACAGACACCAAACAAATGTTGAGGAGGCGATCAGGAAAGTGGATAACGAACGCATTCAAGCACAGATTCATGCTGATGCGACGGCCCTTGATCGCATCTACGCTCCTGATTTCATCGGCGTAGGGCCAAGTGGCAGAGTAAGAACCAAGGCGCAGGTGATTTCAGATTTCACGTCAGGTGATTTGAAATTTCAATCTATCACCACCGATGACGTTCAAGTGCGCGTCTATGGAAACACGGCTGTGGAGACTGGCCTTTCAACAATGATTGGACAAGACAAAGGTCGAACTGTTCCCCGTGACACTCGCTTTACCAGGGTATGGGTAAAGCAGGAAGGGCACTGGCGGTTGGTTGCTAATCATTACTCGTCCCAGACTACGCGCCAATAAACAGTCATACCAAATGCCTAACGAATCGCTCGAGCCAGTCGCTGGCCGCCGTACTGAAAAGCTGAAGGATGAAGTGAAAGCAAAGCTCGCCGCCGCCCGAGCTGGCTGAGCTCCGTCTCGTTAGATGATTTCTAGCCATCAAGAATCTCAGCGATGACGAGCCGGAGCTGGAATATGCTATGTGGCCGTGGGCGGGATCATTTGCACAGCCGCGTTGCTGCTGATGCGATCCGGTCTTCGTACGATTCCCTGGCGTGAAAGATTTGCGGTTACGTGGACCTCGCGCTTGAGATGGTCGCCGGGATTGCGGGCATCATCGTCTTCATGGGCCTCCTCCAGCGACTAATTTCATTTATTCTAAAAATGCGGGACCGACGTCGATTACATCTCGCGCCGCCACATCTAGCCGATCGATGAAGTAACGGATCTTTTCGCCATGGTGCCCTACCCTTTTTTGCTGGCTTTCCACTTGCCTCGCTGTTGCAATGCTCTTCCTGGGCAAGACTGATGCCCACCGTAATGAAAGCTTTTCGCTCCTTCACTTCCATCGTCGGCTTCGTGGTGTGCATTTGCGGATGCGCCACTTCGGGGACAGACCGCGTCGTTCAAATCGGACCGAGCACTTACAAGATGGTCGGTGTTGGCAATTCTTCTGATTCTTCTGGCAATGCGGTTAAAGCGCGGCTCTACCAGCAAGCTGCAGCGTTTTGTCGGAGCAAAGGTGGCGAGATGCTTCCCTTGAACAGCACAGCACAGGACTCGAAACCGGGACAGAATGCATCTGCGGAGATTCGGTTCAAATGCCTGCCTGCAAGCAGATGATCGAGCGAACACGGCGAGCCTGATGATTACGCGAACCATCTAACCAATCCATGACGCCGATCGTTCCACTTCGAAATGAGTTTAGCGTGATTGCCGCGAAGAGCAGATTCTGAAGTTCGAAGACGGCAGTATTTTTTCGTGTGACGCCTAACTACGCGTTGGCGCCCAACGCGAGCCGCCGTTTTGAAAAGCTAAACGATGAAGTATGAACGTGTAGCAAAAGTTCGCCGTCGGCAGCGCTGACTTAGCTGTGTCTCGTTAGATTTGCTTCCCGGCCGTGAAACTTCCCGCCTTTGAATTTCTTTCTATTGTCCTGGTAGCGCTTTTCTTTTCTTCATGCGCGGCGCGGCCCCGACGCCCCGCCATCAGCGGCCCGGCTGCCGAACTGAAAATCACGCAGAGCATCATTCCGCCAGAGAAATGCGGACGTCCCTTGCATCGACCGATGCGGCCGACATTTATCACTATTCATTCGACCGACAATACGTCCCGTAGCGCCGACGCTTTAAATCACGCGCTGGCTATGAACAAGGGGCTTCGAGCCCGTCACAATCGCACTGGATTTCTCACCTGGCATTTCACCGTGGACGATCGTTCCATTTACCAAACTCTTCCCACTAACGAAACCGGAGAGCACGCCGATTACGAAGGTGAGGGAAACAGATCCTCCATCGGGATCGAAATGTGTGTAAACCGGGGCAACGATCGGGGCAGCACGATCGACCGCACCGCGCAACTCACAGCCAGACTGATGCGTCAATATAAGATCCCGCTCGATCACGTTGTCCCGCACATGCACTGGCGCATGGTCCGTTACAGTGATGGCCGCTATTTGGGATTCAAAAAATGCCCGAGAATCCTGCTCGATCGCGGTCGTCTTGGTCCAAAATGGAGCGCATTCGTGGCCAAAGTCTCATCTTATGCACGTTGAAGTCGGCAACGAATAAAACTGAGTGTTCATCGCCGTCGGACTCTCTCGTGATACTCGTCGCGCGCAGCAGGGCGTGTCCGTGCGTTGCAATCCAACAACGCATTGAAGCGACAAACGCGTATGATTGCGGTGGCGGCTTGCGGGCTGCGCTCGCCTGCCACATTGTGGTAACGCGTTTGCGGTTCAACACAAATATGAAACGAGAGCAGACTTCGTGGCCAACTGCCGTGGCTTATTTCTTAGTCGTTACATGCTAATGCGCGTCGTTACCGTCATGCTGTTGCTGTCCGCGGGCATCGCTGCTGAGGCGATGTCATACTCGTTTGTTTGCAAGGTCAGCGGGCGATTGGACAGGCCGATCCGCTTCGAGTTTTACGGTGATTCGACCAAACAGCCAAAAACGGATATCAAGTCATTTACTGTTTCCATGCGGACCGCCGATGACCGGTGGAAGGCCATGTGGTCCATCTTGAGCGGCCGTGGTCTGACCAAGCCGATCGAGTACGGAGTTACGCCTCCTGGTTTTACAACCATGATTCAACCGCAGAAGCTAATTCCCGGCCGCGTTTACGCCGGGTTCGCCACTGACGGACACGGAGGCTCATCCGGCGTGACTTTCGGATTCGATAAGAACGGCAGGCTGATCTTCCCAGATTCATTCGATCGATGAAGCACGGAAGACGCGGCTTTGTGGCTAAGCTTTAGGAGCACGTAATGCGACCCCTTCGGTATTCCATCAACATCACATTGGATGGATGCTGCGATCATCGCGCAATTCCCGCGGACGAAGAGTTGCATCGTCACGCGGTCGAGAATCTCGCCCAGGCCGATGCGCTTCTCTTCGGCCGGGTGACTTACGAAATGATGGAGGCCGCGTGGCGGCCGCCCGCGCCGACGGGAGCGAGACCTGATTGGATGGAGCCTTTCGCGCGGACGATCGACGCGGCGAAGAAATACGTCGTGTCGAGCATCCTTGAGCGGGTCAATTGGAACGCGGAGCTCTTGCACGGGGATCTGGGAAAAGCCGTTCAGCAACTCAAGCGAGAGTCCGGCAAGGGACTGTTCGTGGGAGGCGTGAAGCTTCCGCTGGCGCTGACAGAGTTGGGGTTGATCGATGAGTACGAGTTCGTGGTGCATCCGAGGCTGGCAGGCCATGGGCCAACGTTGTTCGCTGGGCTATCGAAGCATGTCGACTTGAAGCCCGTGAGCCGGCTGGAGTTCCGGTCCGGGGCAGTGGCAATGCGCTACGAGCCGAAGTAGCCAATGGCAGATGGCTGCGCGGAACGTGATGAGTTGGCCTTGTGAATGGAACCCCGAGTTCAAGGCAGAGGGTAACTCCCGTTGCGTCTACGACATTGAGCCCGAAGGGGCGTCCTGGAAGCTCACGCTCACGCATTCGATTGAACGACCCGATTCCAAGTTTATCGGAGGCGTGCCGAACGGCTGGCCCATGGTCATATCGAATCTCAAGTCGCTGCTTGAAACGGGGGATGTTGCTCTCGTTTACCATCGCAGGCACAACGGGGTTGATGATTAGGCTTTCACGTCGCGTATGACCGTCGAATTACGGATCCTGGCGGTAAGCATCGCCCTGGGCGTGGTTCATCTTATCGCCAGCTCGCATCTCATCAGCTGGCAGCGGGGTTATCGTTGGACGGCCAGTAGCCGCGAGGAAGCAGTTCCGCCACTTCGCGGCCTCCCGAACCGAGTGGATCAGGCGACAACGAATTTGTTGGAGACATTTCCGTTCTTCGCCGCTTTGGTACTGATTGCGCACGTCATCAACCATCACAGCGCACTCACCATTTGGGACGGGCACCTTTATTTCTGAGCGCGCCTGGCATACTTGATGGCCGCGGCATTCGGCTTCGGGCTCCTGCGTTCGCTTGTCTGCTGGAACACAGCCTTCGTTGGTATCGGCTTACTCTTTATCGCGCTGTTCTGAAAGCGCCGTGTTAAATCATATGGGGCTATCGTCTATCGCGCGCTTAAACCGTCCAAACGCCTTAACCAATCGATGAAGCCAATAGCACACCGCAATGCGGCAAGGATGAAGATCGGCTATGAGGGTGAAATCAAAGCAACTTCGTCGTCACCTGACGAGACTTGTCTATCCCACTCATGATCGTTCTATGGCTCACTTTCATAGCGGTGGGGGTGATCACCTATGCGATCTTTGTGAAGCTCGCGGCGCGTGTTCTTTGTTACAGAGTTTCGTGGAGGTCGAGTTTTTTTTTCTCGATTATTGCGCTCGCCATTCTCATTTTTGATCACGTGTTCGCCTTCCGTCAGGCGATGCTGATTCGAATTGGCCACGCCGTAGCATTGGCAGTCGTTCTACTCCTTATGGGTAGCTGGTTTTTCAAACGACGGGGCACGAACCGCAACGGCGTAGTTCTTGGCTGGCGAGGCGGTGTAAGGCTTATCGCAGTTGCGCTTGCAATGATGATTGTCACGGCCTTCGCGATCGTTGTGCCGGCACAGACTTTTCTTAGCAAGCATCTCTCGCCATCAAAGCCTACGACAGTTCGCCCGAGCATCACGGCATACGCGCCAGATGCCTTTTATGATCCTCCATCAGATTTGCGGCAAAACAGTGGGATGTTGCTGCGGAGCGAGCCGCTTAAGGACGTTGCACTGCCAGCCGGCGTGCAAGGCTGGCGAATCTTTTATGCAACCACTGTAAACGACAGCACGCCAGCGACAGCCGTGGCGATAGTGTTCGCACCGACCAATCCTCCCGCAGGCCCGCGTCCGGTCATTGCGTGGGAGCACGCCACGACAGGGCTGCTGCAGAAATGTATGCCGTCGCTTCTGTCCGCGTCGACCAAAGGCGTCGCAGAGCGGGACCGGATCGTGATGGCTGGCTGGGTCGTGGTCGCGACAGATTATTCGTTTGCAGAAAAGGACGGACCGCATCCGTACTTGATTGGCGAAGGGGAAGCACGCGCGGCGCTCGATTCCGTTCGAGCCGCGCGGCAGATATCAGGGCTGACGCTGGACAAACGAATAGTGGTCTGGGGATATTCGCAAGGGGGACACGCAGCGCTTTGGACCGGAATCATCGGGCCCCGCTACGCCTCGGACCTAGAAATCCTTGGCGTCGCCGCAATTGCACCGCCTGCGAATATTAAAAATGCTCTCGCGATGAACCTCGAGGCGGACAAGCGGTTTGGGCCGTACATAGCCGCATCGTACAGCCGGTTCTATCCTGACATAGTATTTGACCACGCGGTTCGCCCCGAGGCGCTCGATGCTGCGCGTCAGATAGTAAACTTATGCTCGTTTCTGCCGCCTGAGGATCCGGAACGGATCGGCACACTGGCTGCGACGTTCGAAGGCCCAGCCTTAGCGAGCAGTTCGAACAAGGCGCTTCAAGCGCGTCTTGAGCAGAATTCAGCCGACGGTCCGATTCAGGCTCCGCTGGTAATTGCGCAAGGTCTCTCTGATAACGTCGTGCCTCCGGCTGCGACCGACGGGTATGTCGAACAGCGTTGCGCGGCCGGTCAACGACTCGAATATTGGACATTCGCCGGACGCGACCACCTCTCAATCATCCAGCCCGGTACGCCGCTCGAAGAACCGCTGATCAAGTGGACGACGGCGCGTTTCGCAAATGAGCCGCAAGCGCCGGGCTGTGTCCGCAAGTCTTTCTAATTTGATGGAACCGCTATGGCGGGCCAATACGGACTCACCGCGGGTGAAAGACGGTGGCTTTGAATCGATAAACCGTTTCCTGCGCCACGCTGTTTTAGATGCTTAACCGCCGATGCAAATTTTGCCAGACCTTGTTCAATTTGCGCTTGCGACCAGGCCGCAAATCCAAAGACGAATGCCGGATCAAACTGGGCTTTGATGCAGAAGAAAGAAAGAGGCCGCGGCCAAACCCCGGTTTGCTCACGAGCACGCATGAACAATGCTAGATCTTCTGTGCGGCGCAGCCAGGCGACGAAGTGCAATCCGGCTGGCGTTATTTCCAGATCGAACCAGTCGCCAAGCCGTTTTTGGAATTGTTCGATAAAGAATAATCGTCTCTGGCCATACAATTCGCGGATCCGTTTCACATGACTGAGGAAGAAACCTTCGGTGATGAAACGCGCCAAGGTAGCTTGATCAATCGCGGGGGAATGTTGGTCCATCACGGCACGCACCTTTACGAGCGTATCGACGAGTTGCGGCGGTACCACCATGAAACCGAGTCGCAGCGAGGGATAAAGGATCTTGCTCATCGTGCCGGCATAAATCACTCGGCCCGCATTATCCAAACCTTGAAGACACGGGAGTGGCGGCCCATCGAACCGAAACTCAGAATTATAATCATCCTCAAAAATATAGCCGTCGCCCGACTGCGCGAATTCGATCAGAGCTTTTCTGCGCTGAAGGGTCATGGTCACACCGAACGGAAACTGGTGCGATGGAGTAACGACAATCAGTCTTGGAAAGTTTTGTCGTGAGCACTTTCCTATTACCAGCCCCTCGCCATCGATCGGACGCGGGACCATTTCGGCTCCCACAAAAGACAAGACATTACGCGCCTGATGGAAGCCAGGATCCTCGATCCATGCCACTTCGCCCTCATTGACCAGTGCGAGCGCGCACGTCAGCATCGCCTGCTGCATGCCGCCTACCACGACAATTTGCTCCGGGTGGCAATTGGCGCCGCGGAAGTCACACAGGTAAGTAGCGATTGCCTTCCGCAGCTCGATCTCGCCACGGCTGGATGCATAACGCAACAGGTGCGCTCCCTTCCTTGCCAACACCTGCGCGCGCAAGCGTTCCCAAACAGCGATCGGGAATTCATCCACGGCAGGCAATCCCGCCACAAATGTAACGCTTGGCGGTCCGCCAATGCCGACATCGAGTTGCCGACCTCTGCGAAGGTCGGTCATTCTGGTGACTCGTTTGGCGACACGCGGAGAATGGTTCCTGCGCGCGCTGGTCGCCGGGGTGGCGGCCTTCAGAAAAGTTGCGGGTAAATGATCGGCGATGAAAATGCCAGACCGTCTTCGGGTGTGACAATAGCCCTCGGCCAGCAGCTTTGAGTAAGCGTGATTTACGGTCGGTCTGGAAATTCCAAGAGTTGCAGCGAGAGCTCGCGAGGAAGGTATGCGGGAGGCGCTTGAATCGAAACTACCGCTCTCGAGTTCTTCTCGTATTTGGCGGTACACTTGTTGGTAAAGCGGCTCAGACGACGCGCGATCCAAGCGCACCATTTCAAACGACACAAGTAAACGGCGCCGGCGCTGCATTGGGACCGATGAAACTGTGCGCCCGTAGATCGCACCGTTCATTTTCACAACGCGACTTTCGCATTCAGAGAATGTTTTCTCAAGATTCAGGTGCTGCATAATTCTCGATTCTACGCAGCGAAAACCCGTTGTTCCGGCAAAAACTGTAACTGGTCAGCCTTATTAGAGCGATCTGGTCATTGCCAGCCCGGGACCAACGCACAACCTGCAACTCCCTCGATGAACTCGAACATTTCCAGAGCAAGGAGCATTCGCATCGCAAGCCCGGGCCATGTCGTTTTCGCCGCGGTCGTGATCACGCTCGGTCTCCTCGGACTGATTAACGGCAAATTCGCACCGACATGGCAGCCAGTACCGAAAAATCTGCCTGCGCGCGAAGTGCTGGCGTATGTCTGCGCATTCATCTTTTTATTATCCGGCACAGGCCTGCTTTGGCCGCGTACAGCTCTGATCTCTGCGCGGCTATTGCTCGCTTATCTATTGCTTTGGTTGCTGCTGTTGAGAGTGCCACTCATTTTCAGTTCGCCTACGGTCGACATGTGGTGGGCAAGCTGCCAGACGGCGGTGATGACCGCCGCAGCCTGGGTGCTATATGCCCGGTTCGCGGATGATTGGGACAGAAAATGTCTTGGCTTCGCTACCGGAGACAATGGTATTCGCATCGCGAGAATGCTGTACGGTTTGGCCTTGATCCCCTTTGGCCTGGCTCATTTCATTTATCTCCAAGTTACTGCAGACTTGGTGCCTCGCTGGCTACCAGCACATGTAGTGTGGGCATATTTTACAGGCTACACGTTCATCGCGGCGGGCGCCGCAATCCTGATCGGTACTTATGCAAGATTGGCGGCCACACTCTCGGCGTTGCAGATGGGTCTGTTCACGCTCCTGGTGTGGGTACCGGTGGTGACGCACGGCGCGACTCCGCATCACGTGGCTGAGTTCATTGTGTCTTGCACGCTCACAGCCGCTGGTTGGGTGGTGGCAGATTCCTATGACGGCACGCCCTGGTTTGCAGTCCGCAAACTAAGGACGGGACAGCGAGTGGACTAGCAGCTCCAATTCGCTCGCAACCGGTAAAAGGCGCCGTCGGATCCGCGAGTTCATTTTGGAGTTGATCGAAAACGTCCGGTTTCAGATAAAGTCGCGACATGAAAAAAGCACATCTCGCCTCCTGCTTCGCGCTTGTTAGTTTGCTCGGAATAAACCAATTTGCCCGAGCGGCTGATCCGGCTCATCCAGACCAACCCATGGTAGCTCCCACTGAAGCCATCTCGAAGCTCAAGGAAGGTAACAGTCGTTACACCAGCGGCAATCCACAGCATCCGCACGAATCGAAGGAGGAACGATCGTACATCGCCGCGAACAGCTATGAAAATGCCGGTATGACATTTCTCGGCATGAGCGCTGAACAGGCAGCCAAGCGACGCATGGAATTGATTAAAACTCAGCATCCATTCGCCAGTATTGTTTGTTGCTCGGATTCGCGTGTTCCGCCTGAGATGGTTTTTGACCAGGGTCTCGGCGATCTCTTCGTATGCCGTGTGGCAGGCAATGTAATCAACGACGAAAACCTGGGGAGTATCGAATATTCAGTCGATCATCTGGGCGTACGCCTGATTATGGTGCTCGGCCATCAGAGCTGCGGCGCCGTTAAGGCTGCAAAAGAGACCATCGCAGCCAAAGGTAAAGCTCCTGGGCATATCGAATCGCTGGTTACAGCCATCAGGCCAGCGGTAGAGTCGACGGTCAACGGCGATTTAGACGCAACCATCAAAGCGAACGTCAAACATGTTGTGGATTCGCTGCGTTCATCTACGCCAATTCTGAAAGCCAAAGTTGATTCCGGCGAGATACAGGTGATTGGCGGCTATTACAGTCTCGATACGGGCGCCGTCACTTTTCTCGACGGGAAATAAAACTTTTGCTCATCGCCAATTTGTATCTCAGCGCCGCACAAGAACACTGTAGCCATCTCGCTGTGTCGAGGCGCTTTAGCCTTATGGCCGCGGCGAACACGGCGACACAGCGCCGTGCCTGCAACGCCGCCTTTGTGAGATAGGTTTAGGTTTATGAGTATCATTGGAAAGGTAGAGAGCCTTTGGCGGTATCCCGTCAAAAGCATGTGCGGCGAGCAACTGGACGAAGCTTTTGCGAGTTATTCCGGAATCTATGGAGATCGGGTTTACGCCTTCAAGAGCTCAGCGAACCACAAAGGGTTTCCGTATTTCACAGCTCGCGAGCAGCGAAATTTTCTGCAATATCGGCCGCGTTTTCGCTATCCCGAAAAAGCGGCGCGACCGCTTAACTTGACTGAAGCAGAAAGCCGGAATGCACGACCTCTCCTAGCGGATCTTGCAGAGTTAGCAGTGGATGTTGAGACTCCGGACGGACAGACGCTCGCCATTGATGATCCTGCATTGATCGAGATGCTTCGAGCGAACGTCGATGAAAAACATCGAGTCAGTCTCATGCAATCCCAGCGTGCCCTCGTTGATTGCCGCCCAGTTTCTGTTCTTAGCGTGCAATCCGCACAACAACTGGCTGACGAGACGGGTACGGCAGTCGATAAGCGTCGTTTCCGAGCAAACATTTATCTCGACCTGACATCTGCCGAAGGCTTCGCGGAAAATAAGCTTGTTGGCCGATCGGTGCGCATCGGATCAAAGGTAATCGTAACCATTTTGGAACGCGATTCGCGATGCGTAATTATCACGCTCGATCCTGATACTGGAGAACAAACGCCCGCGATACTGAAAAAAGTTGCGCAAGCTCACGACGGCATGGCCGGTGTTTATGGAGCTGTCCTGGTAGAAGGCATGCTGAACAAAGGCGATCCGGTCGAATTGCTGGATTGATTTGTTTTTCGCTCGGTCGGACGTCTGTCATATCGAGCGAGGTTGAGGAATCGCTTGCTGTTGTATCGAGAATTTCACTCACTATCCGAGTGGAAACGTGATCTAGACTATCCAGTCTGATTTGACGGATCATGCCACACACGGGGAGCATCGGCTCTTAACTAGCTGAGTGAATAAGTATACAGAAAAATTTTTGCGTTTTTCATTTACAGCTCAGCGCGTTTCAATTACGATCGTGACGCTGCAATGAGCGTCCTCCGCGTTTCCTCAAATCTTGAAAAAGAACCGGCGTCCTGTTCACAGTGTGGCTCGACATCCCGCGTCGGACGCGGTCTTTGCCTCGGTTGCCTGCTCGCTAAAGGTCTAGGCGTCGATACGCAAAAACCAGAAACCCTTGATGACGTGCTGGGGGAACTTGAGGTATGTGATGCCGATTGGCGGATAGGAAATTATCAAATACTTGAGGAAATCGGGCGTGGCGGGATGGGCGTTATTTATCGCGCGCGCCAGCGGCATTCGCGGCGCATCGTTGCGCTAAAGCGGATCCTTTCTTATCACGCAGATTCACAGGAAACGCTGGCGCGTTTCCGGCGCGAAGCGCAGGCGGCGGC
>JBKPMH010000227.1:0-23318 GCA_046732035.1 Verrucomicrobiota bacterium | reverse complement strand
GGTGGCGGGAGGGCTTGATACCGCGGGCGACGACCTTGCGAGTGCGGAATTGTACGAGCCTTGTAAGCCGACGCCAAGTCCAAGCCCCACCGCGACACCCACATCCACACCGACCCCATCACCATCCCCTACACCTACACCTACAGCTACAGCTACTCCGACAGAGACCCCAAGGCCCACTCCCACGCCGCGAGTCGCTCCGACGCCACGGCCTCGTCCAACGCCGGCGCCGAGGCCGTGATTCACGGTCGTTGGTGGCATAACCCGGCCGACTGCCGGGCTCGTTTATTTCAACCAGGAAACGTTCAACTGCGCAGATTAGCCGCCGTTTGGCAACCGGCTAAGCCGACACATCCGTAGTTTTGCCGGCTAGATGCAGATGCTCCAGGATTTCGCTGCGTAAGCGGAGGAACGGCTCACTGGTGCGATCGCGCGGCCGTGCAAGGGAGATCTCGATCTCGCGATCGATGCGTCCCGGACGCTGAGTCATGATCAGGATTCGATCGCTCATGTAAATCGCTTCATCGATATCGTGGGTGACCAGCAGCATCGTGGTGCGGCGATTTTCCCAAAGCCGCAGGACTTCGTCTTGCATCCGCATGCGCGTAAAGGCATCCAGCGCGCCGAGCGGTTCGTCGAGCAGGAGAACTTTCGGATGATTAATGAGCGCGCGGGCGAGTGCAGCGCGTTGAGCCATTCCGCCGGAAAGGTGGTGCGGATAAGCGTCAGCGAAAGCCTCAAGCCCAACAAGGCCGATGAATTCGCCGACTTCGGTTCGTTTTTCGCGCAATACGCCGCGGGCAACGAGGCCAGCCTCGACGTTTCGGCGGACAGTCAGCCATGGAAAGAGATTTGGATCCTGAAAAACCAGACCGCGTTCTGCGCTTGGTTTACAGATTGACTCCGATCCAACCAGAAGTTCGCCCGTGTCCGGAGTATCCAAACCTGCGATGAGCCGAAGCAAAGTGGACTTGCCGCAGCCGCTCGGGCCAACCAGCGAAACTAGTTCTCCCGCGCCGATCGATAATGAAATATCCTTCAAGGCCTGTCGTTGCGTAAGCGGGTCGTCGGGGGCCGGAAAGCTTTTGCTGACGTCGCGAACGCGGAGTGTAGACGGTCCGTTCTGAGCGAGGGCTACCATTTTATAATTCCTTTTTGCCAGACAAGCACGCGATCGCGCAGCTTAAACAGAAGTGTCATCAGAGTTGAAAAGAATGCCGCCATGATGATGAGAGCGGCGAAAACTTTCCCGTATTCGGCCCAGCCTTGGGCCCAACTGACGTACCAGCCGAGACCGGATTTAACTCCCACTGATTCAGCAACAACAAGAGTTAAAAAAGAGGCACCGAGGCCCATGAATAAGCCAATGAAAATATTAGGAACCGCGGCGGGAATGGCGACGCGAAAAATGAGATAGCGCGGACCAGCGCCCAAGGTTCGAGCGACATCGAGGTACGATGCGCGAGTATTGGAAATTCCAGACGCCGTCAGCATCGTGACTGGAAACCATACTGCGAGCGCGACCAATCCCGCTGAGGACACAACAGCTGATGGGGACACGACCATCGCGAGAGGAATCCACGCCGTCGCCGGAATAGGTCCCACTACCTTGAGAAGCGGCATTCCCCAGTACCGCACCGCACTCGACCATCCAATGCACACTCCTGTGACAAGTCCAATGATCACTCCAAGCGTGTAACCGCTCAAAAGTAGCACCAGTGAGTGCCAGGTACTATCCAGCAGCAGTCCTCGGTCGCTAATCAAGCTGCGCAGTACTGCTGCGGGGCCTGGAAAGTATGGCAGAGGAAGCAATTGCAAGCCGAATGTAACCACATCCCAAAGGCCAATTAACAGGATCGCAGCCGTAAAAATTGGCCACATATGCCGCATCCATTGACGCAATCGCGGCCAAAACCGTTGCGCGACTGCGAGGCCTAACGAGACGCCCAGAATTTCCCAAAACAGCAGCCAATACGAGCGCGTCTCGAGCGGCGGCGCGTTTTTCTCGAACAGCAAATGACTTCCAAACGTAATCACCGCAGCGGTTGGGACAGCCAACGGCATCGGCCAAGGCATTGTGAACTCGTTCTTAAATCGATTCACGCCATTGTCAGACGGTGTTCGCGCCATTGTTAACTGGTTTTGCGACATGGCCTGACTCTCTTCTATCCAATTAGCGTCAAAGTCTTTTTGTCAAACTAGCCATGCTAGATACCTCAGGGCTAAGTTCGAATGAGCGTCAACCAGACAGACTACTTCTTCTCAGTCAGCGTATTTTTCTGAAGGCATGGCGCGTCAGGGTCGGCGAGATTCGGTGCATCCTGATCCGGTTGATCGAACATTTTTCTTCGGCAACACGAATCTTCCGTGTCCTTCTGGATCAACGCCGCGATAAGGCGGATGTCTTCATCGGGTGACACTTGGGCACCGGCAATCTTTTCCACTTCGATATTTTTGATCCAGTCGTCCGTAACGCCATCGAGATGCATGAAGGCACGTTTGGCGAGCGCTTCCGTATCTGTCTCCTGAGAAAGCATCTTGGCGACCTTCATTTCTCGAGCGGCAGTGTGGACCGACTCTTCAGCCAGGTGAACGCTGGGTATATAGCGCAAACGTGCGAGTGCGACCGTGTTTAATTCCGGTGTCGAAGCGAGATATTTTTTCTCCACCGCCATAATCGCTGCCGCCTTCGGGTTGATCTCTACCCATTTGGCGCCTTTCAACAAGGCGCGCGTTGCTCTGGCTGCCGTGTCGGGATTCGCATCCACCCATTTCCCGTTAGCAATGACCTCGCAGCAGTATTCGTCTTTGTAGGGCGCGTCCATGATTTGGTCGGCAATGTTTCTTACTTTTCCCTCGGCGATCAGGAGGCTTCCGATCGGCTCCGCATCAGCGACGGCGTCCACTTCACCTTTGTCGATAGCCAGACCTAATTCGCCTGCGGGAAAGACCTTCCAGGTAATGTCTTTGCCGGCATCAATCCCGTGCACGCCGAATACACGATTCGCAAAAACAAAAGGAGGCGTGCCCATTCCCGGCACCCCGATTCGTTTCCCTTTCAGATCCTGGACCGTCTGAATATTCGTTTTCACGCCTGCCTGAACGCGGAGGCAGCCACGGTGCACTCCGGCAAGAAATCGTACATCCAAACCCTGTTCGATCGGCTTGAGGAAGTACATCACAAGATGATGAGTGATGTCATAACTCCCCAGCGCCAGTGCATCCTTGTATGTCGACCAGTTGCATTTGACCAGTTCGGGCTCGAGTCCCTCTTCTGTGAAAAATCCTTTCTCGTACGCGGCGTAAATTGGAGCCTCGCAAGTGAGACCTATATAACCGACGCGCACCTTGTTTGAATTCCGAACGGCGGAGTTCGAGTTCTTATTGCAGCCTGCCAGCAAAACAACGCCGAGAAAAAAAGCGAGAATGAACTTCGACGTCATATGTGGTTTTCAAAGATTTTGAAATCGCGCGTAAGTCTGCCTATGAAAGCAGAACTTCGCGTCCAATCCAACCGAATTGAGAAATTGCCTGCTCCGGGTCGGGCGTAATGATACCTTAGCGCCGTGATGAGCGGGGCTGACGTTCGGTACGATTTTGATTTCGCTGTGGCCGGGGGCGGACCCGCTGGCTCGTCAGCGGCCATTTCCCTACGTCAGCGGGGTCATTCTGTGGTGCTTTTCGAACGTGAGACGTTTCCGCGATTCCATATCGGTGAATCGCTGTTATCAACTGCGAACGATTCCTTCGCAGCTTTGGGTGTAGCCGAGCAAGTCGAGGCCGCCAGCTTTCCGGCCAAGTGGGGTGCGCGCCTTTACACGCATGACGGTCAGAGCGGCCGATATGTTGACTTCACCTGCGTTCGAGAGGTTACGAAGCCTCAGACTTATCAGGTATGCCGTGAAGAATTTGATCGCATTCTACTGCAACGAGCTCGTGAAGTCGGTGTGGAGGTTCGAGAAGCGTGCAATGTGGTTACATGCGAGTTTGCATCGGATTCCGCAATACTCGACGTGGTGTCAGCCGGCGACGCGACGATTGGGCGTGTGCACGTGCGGGCGATCGTTGACGCCACGGGTCGCGGAGGTTTGCTCGCTCGAAAATTCAGTCTGCGCACCGAAGAGCCTTTTCTCGCGAATGTAGCAATTTATTCGCACTACACGAATGTGCCGCGCCTGGAAGGCCCACGACCCGACGATATTCGGCTTATTTCACGTGACGACGCCGGCTGGTTTTGGCTTATCCCGATTTCAAAAGAGTTAACCAGTGTCGGTGTCGTGTTGCCGAAAGCTCTTTACCGCAGATTGGCGAACGGTTCCTCGGAGGATACTCTCAACCGAACGATCGCCGATACGCCAATGGTTGGTAAGTTAATGCGCAATGCACGGCGCGAGTGGCCAGTACGGGTTGAGAAAGATTTCTCATACAGTGCTTCTGCGTACGCGGGCGATCGGTGGATCCTGGCGGGGGACGCTGGATCATTTCTCGATCCTGTATTCTCAACGGGAGTCTCTATCGCGATGGAATCAGGAATTGAAGCGGCTGACGAACTCCACCGAGCTTTACAGAGAAATGACTTCTCAGCCTCTAGGTTCGCAGCGTTTTCTCGCCGTCAACGAAAACGGTTCGAAAGGTTTCGCCGGTTTGTTGTGGGATTCTACACACCACATTTTCGAGACGTTTTTTTCAGCCCAGAGCCGCCAAAACTCATCTTTCGTTCGGTTGCCACCGTCCTTGCCGGCAAGTGGAATGCGAGCTGGTGGACTCGCTTTCTGAACCAGTTGTTCTTTGGCATCATATCGATTCAGAAACGGCTCCATATAGCCGACCGCGCATTCAGACGGGACTCGGAGGCTGGTTATCCTGAGGAAAGATCTTCCAAGAGTTCCATGGCCTGATCTCACGACGTCGTACAGACAACAACAGGACAACTTGTGGTCGCATTGTGAACAGCGGCGATTAGCACGCTTGCCCCGGGGTTCATCAATTGGTGTCTTGACGTAGGAAGGTGAGGTCAAGAAAACTACTGTCTGTAAAATGGAATCCCAGGGAAATGCACCTCGGTCGGATGACGGGGAGCTCTACGATATCGTTATCATGGGAGGCGCGCTCTCCGGTTCGGCCACGGCGACTCTGTTGTTGCGGCAAAATCCCGGCATTCGCATATTGATCCTGGAGAAAACAGAAAAACTTTCGCGACGCGTCGGCGAAGCAACCGTTGAAGTCAGCGCCTATTTCATAGGGCGTGTACTGGGGCTGACGCAGTACCTCAATGAGTCGCATCTGCCAAAGCAAGGATTGCGATTTTGGTTCACAAACAGCGACGTAAACACACTGGCCGAAGCAAGCGAGATCGGGTCGCTTTACCAGGTACGCGTCCCGTCTTACCAGCTGGACCGTGCCAGCTTTGATGAAGAGGTGTTGCGCCGCGCTGGTGTTGCCGGGGCAGAGATTCTGCGGTCTGCGGCGATAACCGATGTGCGATTGCAGTCGGGCAAAGAACAAATCGTATCTTTCCGCAAAGGAGATCGAAACAGAACGGTTCGAGCACGCTGGGTTGTTGATGCGTCAGGCGTCGCTGCGATTCTCGCCCGCAAGGAGGGTTGGTGGAGACCTAACACCGAACATCCAACCGCAGCGGCGTGGTCAAGATGGAGAGGAGTAAAGGATTGGGACAGCCGGGAACTGGCCGAGAAATATCCGTCGTGGTCGCGCGCTGTGTACGCAACGCGTAACACTGCCACCAATCATGTTCTCGGGGATGGTTGGTGGAGTTGGTGGATTCCACTCAAAGGTGGTGATGTGAGTGTCGGTGTGGTTTTTGACCAGAGGCTGGTCGATTGGCCACAGAATGGCGGGAAACTAGGCGACCGGCTCAAAAGCTTTCTGATGAAGCACCCCGTGGCGCGCGAAATACTCGTTGACGCGCGATTTGACGAGGAAGATGTGCACTGGCGAAAGAACCTCGCTTATTACAGTACTACGTTGGCCGGGGACGGCTTTGTTTTGGTTGGGGACGCGGCGGCGTTTCTGGATCCATTTTACAGCCCAGGAATGGATTGGATCTCCTTCACAACTTCACGTGCGGCAGCGCTGATTGGGGCGCAACGAAGAGGCGAAGCGGTGAATCGATTAGCAGACCAATACAACAACGATTTCGCACGATCTCATCGATACTGGTTCGAGGCAGTTTATAAGGACAAGTATGAGTATATGGGCGAATTCGACCTGATGAACATTGCTCTGATCTTTGATCTCTGCCTTTATTACATAGGTGTAGCTTCCCGTCCGTACAAGGATGGCGAAAATGCGCTGCTGGTTCCACCGTTTGCAGCTACGGGGGTTGGCCCGATTTTTCATTTTATGCGAATGTATAACCGCCGTTTTGCTGACATTGCGCGGCGGCGTCGCAAACGTCGCATGCTGGGTAAGAGGAATCGCGCGAATCGATGTTTAATTCCGGGTTTCAGATTGCACTCCAGCAACCCGAAACTGCTCGCTCAGGGTTTCGCAAAATGGGCGCGTGTAGAACTTGGTGAGTTGTTCACCATAAACGCGTCCTAACGAAGGTCCACCTGCAGCTTCGCGAAAATCTCGGCCTGCTAGCTCCCGGCGTTCCCTAATTGTTTGGATAGCGACCGACTTGTTAGCGAGAATCGGGATGCCTTGCCTCTCACGTCATAGAAGGTCGTTCATTCGCTTGGGATGACAGCGCACGATTTCTGGCGGACATTTGTCCCCCCGCAATGAGCGCAAAGGAGCATACATTCACCCTGGGCATCGAAGAGGAGTTTGCGATCATTGATCCGGAAACGCGCGAGCTGCGGTCGCATATCCATGAAATTCTCGAAGGCGGCAAAATCCTCCTCAAGGAACAGATCAAGCCGGAAATGCACCAATCTGTGGTGGAGCTGGGCACAGAAGTTTGCGATTCCATCGACTGTGCGCGCGCGCACGTGGTCGAGCTGCGCAGCAGACTGGCCGAATTAGCCGGCCGAAGCGGCCTAAAGGTCGCGTCTGTCGGCACGCATCCATTTTCTCATTGGCGAAATCAGCACATCACTGAAGGTGAACGGTACAAGCAAATCATCGAAGACATGCAATTGCTCGCACGGGCAAACCTGATCTTCGGCTTGCACGTCCACGTTGGAGTGCCCGACCGCGAGGGCGCGATACACGTCATGAATCAAGCGCGTTATTTTTTGCCTCACCTATACGCGCTTTCAGTAAACTCGCCGTTTTGGGTGGGCCATGACACCGGACTGAAAGGTTATCGGCTCAAAGTGTTCGAGCGATTCCCGCGGACTGGAATTCCCGATTCTTTTGAATCGCTCTCTGAGTACGAAGACTACTGTAAACTGCTGGTCAAAACCGGTTGCATCGACAACGCGAAAAAGATCTGGTGGGACATCCGCCTGCACCCGTTCTTCGATACGTTGGAAGTTCGTGTGTGCGATGCTCAAACGCGTGTGGACGATACACTAGCGATTGCGGCTTTGATCCAGGCAGTCATCGCCAAGCTTTTCAAACTGCTCTGGCAAAACACCACGTTCCGAATTTATCGACGCCGACTTCTGGACGAAAACCGGTGGCGCGCAGCGCGGTACGGTATCGACGGGAAACTGATCGATTTTGGAAGAGAAGCAGAAGTTGAAGAACGCAGTCTGCTGAACGAGTTGCTCGAGTTTGTCGGCAGCGAAGCAGAGGAGCTGGGCGCGCATCGTGAAATGGCCCACATTCAGCGCATCATGCGCGAAGGCACCGGGGCGGATCGCCAACTTGGCGCCTTCCAGCGCACCCACGACATGAAAGCGGTCGTCGATCACATTGTCTCAGAAACTTACGAAGGCCTGGACGTGTCGCGGCCGGGCGGAATTGCCGGCTAGCGAGACTGAATTTCCTAACTGCTGGGTACGGAAGCATTCTATTCGTTGTCCTCAGCTCCAAAGACCCGGGTTACCACCAGAGCCAGGATGCTGACGGCCGCCATCATTCCCAAGACCGCCGGAACGCCAAACTTACCTTTTAAAATTGGCAGGATGAAAACAATGACCAAAAAAATCCAGTAGCAGCGACCCTCAATCCGGGCCCGCCGCGAGGCGCGCATCACATCGCCTTATAATCGACTGTAATTGTGCGATACAGCAGGGGGCCATGCTGCGCAGAGAAGTAAAAAAGCTCCAGCATCGTCGCGCCAACCATCCATTGGTAGCCGACCAGCGTCTGAATAACGTCAGTGTCGGTGTCGCGCGAACGTGACACAAGTTTTCCTGTTCCGTACTTCTCGTCGAAGTATTTGCGAATTTCGCCCATCCGCTGGTTGTAACGTTCGATTGACCAATCCGGATATTCGTATTGCAACTCCACGGCAACCAACGCTCTTTGCTTGAACGTAAACAGCGTGCGCTTTAGCCCGGGGTGAATCAGACCTTCCACTGTCCAGACGTCTCGGTTTTCCTTTTTGTCCCGAGAAGTGATTTTCGCCTTCGCGCCGCGCAGTACGGCCTCCACATGTGCCATGGAATCGTTCCAGCGAAAGCCGAACGGCGGCAAAAGTTCATCAACGGAATAGGCCTGGGCGGCGGAAAGAAACAAGCCAATGACGCCCGTCAAAAAAATTCGGAACACTGGCCCCTGATTGCAATGAAAAACGCAGTTGGCCGGTGTGTTTGTATTCGTGTGCGTCGCCCGCATTTTGATCGCCATTCTAGTGGCATCTGGAGGCCGGAAAATTGCGTGCGCGTGTCAATCCGGTCAAATCGCGAATCGCGTGACCCATGGTGACGTGAGTCGATGGACGGCTTTGTGATCACTATGGTTTTGTCGTGAACAATTCCACACCGAGATTTTTTTTGGTTTTTCTCGGACGACGCCGGTTTCTATTTTCTAGTCAAGAAGATTTTTGTGCGTGATAAAAAATAAAATTCTTTTTTTTCATTTTTTTTCTTGTCGATTTCGAAAGCGGTTTCTAGTCTCAAGCCCGCTGGCGAGGCAGAAACAAGAGCGCATGTGAATAAGTTGTGAACATTTCTGAGAAACTTTTGGCAGCGGCAATGAACGAGACGAAAAGCTTTTCGGAACAACAATGGAACGCGCCAGTCTGCCTGAATACCCGCAGCGAATCGCCGAAGCGCGGCGGAGCCTTTCTTCCCTCGTATCTGCGCGCTTTTGGCGTCTTTTTTGCACATTTCTCCAGCGAAGCAGGTAGGACACCTGCCGAAGGCGGCTCCTTTTTTGCCAGACGATTTTCCGCGGTATCACCCAGTGTGGCGATTGTGTAACACTGTTAACAAGTCGGCTATGGACAAGAAATGTACGCAACTGTGGCAGCAATTATCAGCTGCGCTCAAACCACAGATTAGTTCCGACAGCTTTAAACGCTGGTTCTCGGCAGTCGAACTTGTTGACGCCAAAGAGAAGTCGCTAACACTTCGCGTTCCAAACAACATTTATCAGTTCTGGATCGAAAGTAATTACATGCCGGCACTGCAGACTGCCATCGTGACAACCTTGGGCAGCCCGCGGCCTGTGAAGTTCTGTTCACCTTCGGGAACAAGCACACAAGTCCCTGCCGAGGATGGCCCGCCACTTGAAAAGATTTTGCCAGAGCCGCCAGCAGACGCCAAACCGGGCGCGACCGTGCCGGGGCTCAACCCTCGCAACACGTTTGAATCGTTCGTGGTTGGTCCAAACAATGAAATCGCGCATGCGGCCGCTCTGGCCGTGGCCCAGGCGCCGGCACGCACGTACAACCCGCTATTTGTCTACGGCGGTGTCGGGCTTGGCAAGACTCACCTGATGCAAGCCATCGGCCAGTATGTTTGGGCCAAGAAGAAAAACGTGAAGGTGATTTATGTTTCCAGTGAACTATTCATCAACGAGTTCATCGACGCCATTCAGCACAGTAATCTGGTCAAGTTCCGGAAGCGTTATCGCCAGGTAGACCTGCTACTGATTGATGACATCCAATTTCTGGGCGGCAAAGAGCGTTCCCAGGAAGAATTCTTTCACACATTCAATACGCTCTTTGATGGCCACAAGCAGATTGTCCTCTCTAGCGATCGCCCGGCTTCCGAGATTGCAAATCTGGAGCACCGCCTGGTTTCGCGCTTTGAGTGGGGGCTCACCGCTGAGCTTCAGCCTCCAGATATTGAGACGCGCATGGCGATCTTGCGAAAAAAAGCGCGAGGGATGCAGATCAAATTACGCGACGAAGTTTTTCAATTTCTTGCCAGCCGTATTCGAACGAACGTGCGCCGATTGGAAGGCGCGTTGATGCGTGTGGCTTCGTTTGCCTCTCTTAGCGGCAAAGAACTGACGCAGGAAGTCGTGGAGCATTTGTTAAAGGACATTTTGCAGGAGGAAGGACGGCATTCGATAACGATCGAACAGATCCAACGGCGCGTGGCGGAACATTTCGATGTGCGCATCGCCGACATGACAAGCAAGCGGCGCCCGGCCAGCATCGCCTTTCCGCGACAAGTGGCGATGTACCTTGCGCGGGAACTCACGAAGGCCTCTTTAAACGAAATCGGAGATGCGTTCGGGGGCCGTGATCACGGTACCGTTCTACACGCCTGCAAGCTGGTAAAGAAACGAATGACCGAACAAGACAACATTCGCCAGACCATATCCTTCATTGACAGTTCTCTTCAACGTTGAGTGGTGCGTTTCGAGCTTGCGATTCCAGCGACCGCGGCTACAACATTCGGTCGCCAGGACGACACGAATCCGCCGTGGTGGATTTGCCCCGATATGAGAGATTTGCGGTTGCCGAACAAAACCCAAAGCTTTACATCTTAGACCGTCATAATGAAATTTAGTGTAGCGAAAGAAAAACTGCTCGAAGGGTTGCAGCAGGTTCAAAACGTCGTTAGCACCCGCACGACTCTTCCGATCCTTTCCAATGTTCTTTTGCAGGCGCACGATGAGGAAATTCACCTGACCACGACGGACCTTGATGTAGGCGTGCGCGGCAGTTGCGAAGCGGACGTTGAAAAAGAAGGAGCCACTACGCTCCCTGCTCGTCGCCTCTTCAACATAGTGCGTGAACTGCCTTCCAGTGAAATCCAAATCGACGTTAACGGGAAAAACGCCGCTTCGATTCGGAGCGGTCAAAGCTTTTTCAAAATTCTCGGGCTGCCGGAGGAAGAATTTCCTCCGCTGCCGAAATTCGAGGATGCGAAGGTCGTTACGATTCGACAAAAAGATTTGCGGGATGGTCTGCGTAAGACCTCGTATGCGATATCAACAGACGAGACTCGCTACGTGCTCAATGGTGTTCTGTTTAGCTTTAAGGAGAACAAGCTGACGCTGGTTGCGACCGACGGGCGCCGCCTGGCCATGGTCGAAATTGAATTGGAATTCCCGCGCAGCCACGAGGCGGATTTCATTGTTCCAACGAAGGCAGTGACCGAGTTGCAACGTCTGCTTACAGACGATGGGGAGATCAAGGTCAGCATGGGCAGCGGGCAGATCGCTTTTGATCTCAACAAGACGCTGCTCGTTTCGAAATTAATCGAAGGCAATTACCCAAACTATCGCCAGGTCATTCCGTCCGAAGCAAAGGAGAGAATAAAACTAGAGCGCGAAACCTTTTTAAATTCTCTGCGACGCGTCTCGCTGCTTGCCAGCGACAAATCCCATTCCGTCAAACTCAATTTCAGCAAAAACAACATCGATATTACAGCCACCACTCCGGAAGTCGGCGAAGCCAAAGAATCACTCGCCGTGGCCTACAAAGGCCGCGATTTCTCCATCGCCTTTAACCCGGAATTCCTTATGGCGCCTTTGCGGGCGCTCGGCGAGGATGAGGTCTTTCTCGATCTCATTGACGAGATGAGCCCGGGTGTTTTGAAAATTCAGACGCCGTTTCTTTACGTTCTGATGCCGATGCGCATCAGCTCTTGACGTGGTCTACAACACGCGCCGTTGCGGCATCGCGGATTGAACCATCATCAGTTCGGTCACGTTTTCAGGTGTAAGTAGACCGACCAGGCGTTTCATCCGATCGAGCACCGGCACGGCCGGGCAATTACATTCCTGCATGATACGGAAAGCGTCTTCGAAACGCGTTCCGGTGGTAACGGTCGGAACGTCTCGCCGCATCACATCGCCAACGCGAAGCGCAGGATCATTCTTGCGCAACGCAGCGATCAGATCGTGGCGCGTTAACAAACCAGCAACGCTGCCGGCATCATCAACGACGGGAAAATCGTGCTGCGAAGTCGCAAGCAATGCGTCGACGGCTTCTTCGAGGCTGGCGTCTCCCGAGAGTGTACGAAAGTCGCGCACCATCGCGCTGGAAACTGGGAACCGGCGCGAGACGTCTTTCATCTGCGCCAGGGCTGCTTCCTGCGAGGCACCGATATAAACGAAAAGCGCAATGAAGAGCAAAAATGGATTCCAAAGTAAACCAACGAAACCAAATATGAATGCAAAACCCTGGCCCACGTTGGCAGCGACTTGCGTAGCGCGGGCATAACTCATGCGTGTCGCGAGCAAGGCCCGTAGCACTCGCCCGCCATCCATTGGGAATGCCGGCAGCAAATTGAAAAGCACGAGCATGACATTGATCGTTAGCAATTGAGCGACGAGACCGCCCCCTTCGACGCTCGAGGAATCCAGTAACGCTTGCCATCCGCCTGCAACGAATAAACCAAGCGCGATCACCACATTTACCAAGGGCCCGGCCACTGCGATAATCAATTCCTGCACCGGTTCCTCCGGCATGCGCTCCAGTCGGGCAACGCCCCCGATCGGCAGTAACGTGATGTCTGGCGTATTTATCCCAAATGCTTTCGCCGCAAACGCGTGTCCGAATTCGTGCAAGACGACGCAGAGGAAAAGAAGCAAAACAAAAATCACGCGGCTTAGCGCTACGGCGGAACCGCCTTGCGCGTAATAACCAAATGCCAGCCAACCAATCAGCAGCAGAAAAGTAATGTGAATCCGCAGCTGAATACCGGCGATGCGGAAGATTGGGAGGGACCAGCTCATCTAAAGTCAATTTGGTCCGGTATTGAATTGCGCGCCAGTGCCGCCAAAACAGTATTCCGGACAGAATAAAAAAGGAGAGAACCCACGACACCAAGAGCCTGCGTGGGACAATATGAGGTCTTTAGGTTCGTAATCCCTATTAACTGAAGCGATTTATGGAAATTTTTGATGTCGCAATCGTCGGTGGCGGCCCGGCCGGATCGAGTTGTGCGGCATTTTGCGCTCTGGCTGGTCTGCACACGATCGTTCTGGAACGTGAAAAATTTCCGCGAGAAAAAGTCTGTGGCGATTGTTTGAATCCGTCGTGCTGGCCTGTGTTGGAGCGTCTTGCGCTGGCATCCCGCGTTTTGCACTTGCCACATACCAAACTGAGTTTGGTCGAGTTCATCGCCATCGGCGGCCACAAAGTCAGTGTTGATCTTCCAACCGGAGACGATTCCGAAATTTCGATAAAGCGCAGCTGCTTCGATGATCTTTTGTTAGGACGCGCTCGGGAGGTCGGCGCGGTAATTCGAGAGAAAACAATCGTCACAGCCTTGGAACACAATGGCCATTGGAAAATTGCGACCGCCGCCAGCGAAGATTTCCACGCCCGGGTGTTGATCGCGGCAGATGGACGCAACTCCACTGTTGCCCGTCTGCGCAATCTGCTACCGCGTCCTACGCGTGAACGCGTCGCACTGCAGGCGCACATCCCGCTGCCGCGCAACTTCGGCAAACGCGTCGTTCTGCAATTTTTGCCAGAAGGTTACTCCGGTCAGGCTCCAGTGAACGACGCCGAGCTCAATCTTTGCCTGGTGGGCAGGCCGCCGACCATTTCTAGGCTCCGACAGTGGGCGCAACGCCATTTTGAAATCGCGCCCGATCAACCCTGGCGCACCATTACTCCCCTTACACGTGCACCGGTTCCCTGCACACATGAAAATCTTCTTTTCGTTGGTGATGCCGCGCGGGTGGTGGAACCATTTACCGGCGAAGGAATTTATTATGCACTTAGCTCAGGAGAACTCGCAGCAGACGCCATCGCGAGAATCATCAAAGGCGAAGATCGGCAATTGGCTCTGCGGAAATTTGTTCGCGACTGCGCCGAGATGTACCGGGGAAGACTTTGGATCAATCGCCTGGCGCGAGCGGCTGTTCTATCGCCTCGTCTGGCATCGTTTGTCATTCAAGCTGCACGCGTCGAAGCAATATTCCGCGCGCTCACTGCAAAGATCGCCAGGCCGAGATTGTGGTAACGGCCCTGTGCGCCGTCTGAGATGGACGCGCCACAAGCGCCTGGCTACAGGGATTGCCGCGCTGCTTTAACCGTGTTGGACATCAGCATTGCAATCGTCATCGGTCCGACACCGCCCGGCACCGGCGTGATCGCGCTCGCTTTTTTTGACACTTCATCAAAGGCCACGTCACCGACCAGTCGATAGCCACGCTGGGTGGCCGCGTCGTCCACGCGATTAATTCCAACGTCAATGACAACGGCGCCCTCGCGTACTTGATCGGCTTTCAAAAATCCGGCCCGACCAATGGCCGCCACAATGATATCCGCTGAGCGCGTAATCTCGCCGAGATCACGACTGCGTGAATGCACTACGGTCACAGTGGCATTTGCGTTTGCATTCTTCTGCATCAGAAGAAGAGCCAACGGTTTGCCCACAATCATGCTGCGACCGAGAACCACGACGTGCGCCCCGTTAATGTTGATCTTACTTTCAATCAACAAGCGCTGGACCCCCAATGGAGTGCAGGGGACAAAGCCGCTGGAATCGTCGAGCACAAGCTTTGCGACGTTTTCGGGATGGAATCCGTCCACATCCTTGCGTGGATCAAGCGCGCGAACGATTACCGCTTCATCGATATGCGGTGGCGGCGGTGACTGAACAAGGATCCCGTGAATGTTTGAATCGGCGTTCAATTCTTCGACCCGGTCAAGAAGCTCGCTCTGCTTGGTCGATGCTGGTAATTCCAGTTTTAGTGAGTGCAGCCCAAGCTCGCGGCACATTTTGTCTTTTGAGCGTACGTAAGCGCGCGATGCTGGGTCGTCGCCTACCAGAACCACGGCAAGACCCGGCGTGATTCCGTTTGCCTTTAGTTCCGCGATCTCTTGCCGAAGATCGACATACACTTTCTTCGCAATCTCGCGTCCATCGATAAGTTCCGGCATAGTGAAAGAGGCAAGCCTGCCTGCGACCGGCTGGTGTGCAAGTCAGCAGGGGCGTTCATCGCGCGTCAGCGCATTTCGACCAGCGCCATCGTGGCTTTCTGAAGTCTCAGGCGTTCAGCTTCGAATTCTTCGGGCGTGCTGGTGGCCTTCACTCGATGCGCCGGACCGAAAATTACGCGCACTCTTGAAAACGGACGCGGCAAAATGAAACCGTCCCAGCTGTTCACTCTCCAGCAGCCGGAGAATTCCATGTTGATCGGCACGATCGCCGCACCGGTTTTTTGCGCGAGGAAGACAATGCCCGGGCCGAGCTCATACACTGGCCCGCGTGGGCCATCCGGGGTAATCAAAACGTCACGCCCAGACGCGAGCACGTTTTCAAGCTCGCGCAGCGCACTGGCGCCGAGGCGAGAACTGGATCCCCGTACGACTTCAAACCCAAATCGCTGCGTCAAATCAGCGATCAAATCGCCGTCGCGACTGGCGCTAATGAGTCCGGCACCGGGACGTTGCGGCAGAAATCTTTTGAGAGCGAATGAAATCAGAAGTAATCGATTGTGCCAAAGTGCGGCAATGTAGTTTTCCTTCACAGGTTTGCCGACAACACCCGCCCGATCATCGATTTCGTAACGTAGCGTACGCGCCCAAATCTGTAGCAACCAAAATCCGAACGCGATCAACCAGCGCGCAAGCCAACCTTCAATCTTCAATTTTTCTTGTGTTTCGCCGAAACACCCTTTTCTGCCCATCGATACGTGTGAGGGCTGGGCAAGCCAATCTGATCGAGAATCCGCCAAACCACGGTATCAACGACCGCGGGTACGGAATCGGGGCGGCTGTAAAATGAAGGAATCGCCGGCAGCACGATGGCGCCGGCCTCGAGCAACGTCACAACATTCCGCGCGTGGATTAAATTCCAAGGCGTCTCGCGTGGGACGACGATCAGTTTGCGACGCTCCTTAAGAAAAACGTCGGCCGCTCGCAACAGCGCGCTATCACTCGAGCCGGAAGCAATTCGCCCGAGAGTAGCCATCGAGCAAGGGACTATCACCATTGCATCGAAGCGCGTTGAGCCGCTAACGAACGGCACATTCATGTCGTTTTCAGAATGGTGCGAAACGTTTGACGGGATCTTGAAATCACCTAGCTCCTGCCTTGCAACGTCGTTTGCAGGCGCGCTCATGACGAGATGGACCTCGTTTGCCGCACAATCAATCTGTGCCAGCAACCTTTGCAGATAAATCGCTCCGCTCGCGCCGGTAGCAGCAATCACCAGTTTCATGCAGTTCTTGTCATTTCGAGCGAAGCCGAAGGCGAAGTCGAGAAATCTCTAACTATGTCTGTCTCGTAAAACATCGGCGCCTAGATCCAGCCAGCGTGGGTTCATCCCGTTGATGAGTGCGATCTTCTTCGCGCGTGACCATTTTCAATTGTGATTCGCGCGCAATGGCGTCGCGAATATCGCGGTAATGCTCGTAATAAATCAACTTTTGGCATTGATAGCGAGCGGGGAAACGCGCGCCGATCCCTTCACGATGCTTCCACGTCCGACGTGAAAGACTGTTGGTCACGCCGATATAAAGCACTGAATGATTGCGATTCGTCACGATATAAATCCAGAAGTCGTAATCACGCCGGATCACTTAGGTTAAGCGGACTAGAGATTCCTCGACTGCGTTTCGCTCTGCGAAACTTCGCTCGGAATGACAACTGAATGCTTCGACCATGAACCGAGCGATGGCGCGCAGCGCTTATAACACCGACAGATAATACGGCAGCATCTCGCGCCAGTAGTTCCAATCGTGCCCGCGCCATTTGCCGTTATCGAGCCAGTGCTTGACGCCCTTAGAATTCAGAATCTCAGACAACCGAAAGGATTCATGACGGGTGTTGTCCCATTCCCCAGTGCCCAGAATAATGCCCATGTGGTTGTATTTCCATGCGTCCGGCGTGTTCGGGAGGTATTCGTACGGACTGTTGAAATAAATATTGTCGTCGTGATAGCCGTCGAAAAACGAGCTGATATCGAACGAACCGCTCAAACTAATAAGATAGCTGACGGCATCTGGGTGGCGGAACGCAATGTTCGCGGCATGATAAGCACCCAGACTCGCTCCACTGACTGCCACGCGATGAGAGTTACATTCGCGGCGCGCGAGATCGAACACGTCACGCACAATGACATTTTCATAGGCGTTATATGTGCGCATCCGGTCGGCTGGGTGAATCGATTTGTTGTAAAAACTTTCCAGATCGATCGCATCTGGACAATAAACTGTCAGTCTGCCCGCATCCAGATAGGTGGTCACAGATCCGACCAGGCCAAAGTCCTTGTTTTGATAGTAACGCCCGAATGACGTCGGGAAAAGAATCAAAGGCAAACCAGAGCCGTTTCCGAAAACAATCATTTCAAACTCGCGGCTTAGCCACGGCGTGTACCACTTAATGTAACGTTCAGTCATCGAAAATAGCCCGTCCATCTTGGTTGCGGGATGGGAAAATCGCAAGCCCTGCAGGAACGTTGGTCCCTGGATTAATGGAGTTGCGGCTTGCGCTGTATTTGATCTTCGGCGAACCGTCTCGTTTTTCGATGCCCAAGCATACACTCACTGGCACTATTAAACGGCACCGTGCCTTTCCGTCGAAGATTCTCGCAAACCGGCGCGATATTCTGGTTTATTTGCCGCGCGGCTACCGCCGTTTCTCCCGACGGCGCCATCCGGTCCTCTATTTGCATGACGGCCAAAACGTTTTCGATGCGGCCACTTCGTTCGCAGGCGTGGAATGGGGCGTAGATGAATCCGCGGAGCGATTGATTCAAGAGAACCTCATCGATCCGCTCATCGTAGTGGCAGTTGCGAACATGGGCGAACAACGCATTCACGAATACACGCCCACGCGAGGAGTGATCGACGCAAAGGCGAGGCGTAAGAAGCGCAGCAAAGGCCTTGCCCAAAAATATGCAACGTTTCTGATCGAGGAACTCAAGCCTTACATCGACCGAAAATATCAAACCAAGCCAGAGGCGGAGTTCACCGGGTTGGGTGGTTCATCCTTGGGCGGTCTGGCGACTCTTGCGATTGGAATCCTGCATGCCGAAGTCTTCAGCCGCTTGATGGTGATGTCGCCATCAATCTGGTGGGACGATTTCGCAATTTATCGACTCGTCGATTCGATTGAGCAGAAGCCGGCATTGAAGATCTGGCTGGACACCGGCACAGCCGAACCCGGGTGGGAACAAGCGCGCGAGTTACTGAAGCGGCTGTTGGAAAAGGGCTGGAAGCTTCAGAAGGATGTTTTGTACATGGAATCCGAAGGCGCGGACCACAGCGAAGGCGCGTGGGCTGCACGGGTCGAACCGGCGCTACGGTTCCTGTTTCCACCAGCAAGATAGAAATTTTCAAGACCTTTTCGGGGCGGGCGTCGGATTCGGCGGTAATGGCTCGGGAGGAGGCACTGGAAGCGGCGGACTTGGCTTGGGTGGCAGCGGCGTTTCTGGCATTTACGGTGCTCCGGGGGATTTCGCGTTACTGCAACCATTTGGCGTAAACTTGATAAACGCGAACGTTCCCGCCGATGAAATCCCAATCCTTCTGATATGAGAAGCTCCTAGTATGCGGAGACCAAGTCAGCTCGCGCGGCGATTCGGGGTGATTAGGATCGTAAACGAAATAGCGCTCCACTCCGGGATTCGGAGAAAAAGACTTTCGCTTATAAATTAGGACTGAGTGGTTGATGCTCAGCCGCGGATACGTAGTAAGAAACCCGACAAACATCTCCCCGCGTGCCAAAGCTGCATTCAAACGTGCGTGCGTATTCTTCTGATAGCCCGAACCATCCTGAAACATCATTCTCGCATTGCTAATCCGGAAGTAGCTCGGCCAACCGTGGCCGATATTCGTTTGAACAAGTTCACGCTGCGCTTTGCTCATTTCGCGCAAATCCGTGTAGCCTGGAAACACAATTCGTTTATCCTCCGGCAGCGACTCTCTCCAAGCCGCTCGGTGTGTTACAGCGCGGATGCGAGCAGCCAACGTTGTGTCGTCCAAGGGAGCACCATGCGGATCGAACCGCGCGAACTTCTTGAATTGCATCGCTGTGCGGCACATCACAAAACAATGACGGTTGTAAGCGTCTCGTTTTACCGACGACTTTTTACGCAACGACGCGTGTCCTGCGTGATATTCGAACACCGTTTGATTTGCGAACGCGAAGGTGTCGCGATCGAAATTAAACCGCGGCTCGTCAGCGCTTACGGGCGTCGCCTTGATCGCGACTGCAACGATCCACGCAACAGCTATTAGCTTGCCCCAAGTCCCAAGCATCACAATCAAGAGCGGGCCGAGGCCGTGGCGTTCTTGCTTTCGGAGAAGATGCCTAGCCGCCGAAATTTTTGATATCGTTTTTCCAACAGTTCCTTGCTCGGGACCTTGGAAACCTCCTGCAAAATCTGGCGCAGAGCCGAACCAAGACTTGCGGCAACAGAATCATAGTCCCGATGAGCTCCGCCGCCCGGTTCAGGAACAATTTGGTCGACCACTTCCAGCTTCAATAAATCCTGCGCAGTCAGTTTCAGCGCTTCCGCGGCTTCAGCGGCATGCTTACGATCTCTCCACAAAATCGCGGAACACGCTTCTGGGCTGATTACCGAGTAATACGCATTTTCCAGGATGAGAACATGGTCTGCCACTCCAATGCCCAGCGCACCGCCTGATCCGCCCTCCCCAATGACTGCGGCTATGATAGGTACACGCAACCTCATCATTTCTAAGAGATTGACGGCGATGGCCTCCGAAATGTGACGCTCCTCCGATCCAATTCCGGGAAAAGCGCCTGGCGTGTCAATCAATGAGACGACCGGCAGACGAAATTTTTCTGCCAATCGCATTAACCGCAGCGCTTTGCGATACCCTTCGGGATGCGCGCAACCAAAATTGCGCATCACGTTTTCTTTTGTGTTGCGGCCTTTCTGATGAGTGATGACGACGCAACGCTGTGTGCCAAGTGTTGCCAGACCACAAGGCATGGCTCGGTCGTCTGCGAAGCGGCGATCTCCATGCAGCTCAATCCAGTTTGTAAAACAGCGTTCCACATAATCCAGCGCGAATGGCCGCTGCGTATGCCTCGCGATTTGCACACGCTGCCAGGCTGTCAGTTTGCCATAAACGTTCCGCCGCGTTTCGCGAAGTTTTTCCTCAACAGCCTGAACCGCCGAATCGAGGTCGACATCATGCGCGTCGGAGTGATTCTTTAAATCCTCGAGACGCCGTTCGAGCTCAAAGATTGGTTTTTCAAAATCGAGCGGTTGCCAATTCATGGGATGAAAAGAGTTACAACGTCCAGAAATTGGCAGTCATGTCCAATTGTGTCCGCATGGCAGTGGAATTTTGAATGAACTCGGAATTCAGTCGGTAATCGTGACGAGAGTGCGATTGTTTACAAGACTCGCCAATTCCTCAAGGTCTGAAGCCGCCATCCCAAGGCCCACTGGAGGCGGCGGTTGATCGAGGTTGGGATGCGAAGAATCCGGTACCGAATACAAGGTGTAGCTTCCCGCGCCGGCCAGCCGGATCCATCGCGTGCTGCTGAGATACTCCTTACTGCCGACGCCCACGCGTTTTCCGTCCTTCCAAGCCATGGTTTCGGCAACCTTTGCGGAAATTTTAGCGGGCTGTTTGGCCGGCAACTTTGCTTCGCGAACGTGATACTGCTTGAAAAATGCGCCATGATTCAACAGCACGACCAAATTCGCCTTGCGTTGGATAACCATCGAAAAATCCGGATGCGAGACGAGAACATGGTCGCCGATGCGCAGCATGGTGCCGCTCATATTGTTCATGCGCATGATCAACTCGGGAGTGGTCTTAAGTTTCCGCGCAATCTTGGCTAGCACGTCTCCGGGTTTGACAATGTATTCCGTCTTCTCCGGAGAAGGATAACGCGATAGCAGAATAGCAACGTTCGTTTCGCCGAGTAAATCCTTGGCTTCTTCGAGATGTTTTCCACTGGGATATTTTTGGATAAAAGCAATCAGCGCATCGCGAGCTTCGGCCAGTTTCCCATCCTGCCGGAGTTGAGCCGCCGCCTGAAACTCGGGAAGGCTGATGTCTGGCACAGGCGCCGGAGTCACTTCGCCGCGCTGCTCTTTTTGGACCGCGATTTCTTCTTTTACAAACGTGTTGTAACCGAACCAGGCGGCGCCGCCGAAAATAATCAACGCCAGCAGCAAGACGAAGAGCCACTTCATTGCTGACAAACTGTAATTGCGGCGCCGAGGCCGATCCCAAGGAGGCCCGGAAGCAACAAGCGCCAAGGCAACCTGGAATGCATTACACGAAGGATAATTTGCGAGGAATCAACGCCGCCACTGAAATCGGCGTAGCTCAGGAAACCTCGGTGCCGGATTCGCTGCCCGGGAAAAAGCGATGCCAGAGCCGCCCGATTGTCGGCTCTTCATGATTGCTCCAGGTATAATGGCAATCCTGGCAGTAAAATTCCTTGGGGATGATTTTGAGCGCGCAAAGCACCCCGACAAGCGCAGGAGTCATAAATTTTCGGGTCATCTGTGGATATTCGATGTTCGAAGAACTGCATTGCGGGCAACGGATCAGAGCCGCCGAGATATCGGGATCGGTTGCCTCCCATTCGATCATTAGATTTTGCGCTCTTTCGAAATCGGCGTCGTCGACCATGACTTTTGCGTTCGCCTGTGGACGGGACATAAAGCCAACCTGTTGCAACGGCGCCTCATTGTGAACATCGGCGCGTAACCCCGCGTCCTGAAAGCGCCGTTTTAGTTGTCTCGCCTTGGTCGAATCATTGAACGTGGCAATCGTCACCATAAGTTTTGTCGGATCCGCCGCATCAACACCGTGTGATCAAACATCAACTAACGGCTAAGTGCAAGAATTGACCTCACGCCCTTGGGGGAAACCACTGATAAAGCATCAAGTACACAAGCACGCCTGTGGCTGACACGTAAAGCCAGATTGGGATGGTCCAACGCGCGATTCTCCTGTGGCGATCCCATCTGCGGCGAAAAACCTGAATGAGCGTTATAATCACCAGAGGGAGAGTCACGAAGGCGAGCAGAACGTGTGATGCCAGTATGGGGAAGTAAACTGCGGCGATCCATCCCGTGTATCCCGAGGATTTTTCACCGACGTTCGCGTGATAAATGATGTAGCCCGTCAGGAAACAAGTTGAAGAAGCTACGGCCGTGATCATGCATGCCATGTGGCGGCGCCACGCTCCATGGCGAATGAAGTACCATCCCATTGAGATGAAAATTGTGCTGATTAGGTTCAGGGAGGCGTTAATTGCTGGAAGATCGGAAATTGATATCACGTTGAACCGCTGAATTGTTAAAGGTTACAATGATCTACCGCTCCAACGCTGCAACGCCTTAACGAACGCCATGCCGCCTGTTCTCGAACCACCCCAGGTTCGGCCGCACCGACGACGCCAAAAATCAACGTGGTGGCGTCGAATCGCCGTCGTCGTTGTGCGCCTGATGATCGTTGCCCTAATTATCGGGATCGGCGGTGGCGGATATTACCTCGCCAAAAGAGGCTTTGGCCGCCAATGGCGCAACCGGGTTGTGGACGAACTGCGCAAGCACGGAGTCGAAGCAAGCATTGGACGTCTAACGTTGGACCCGTTTCGCGGACTTGTAGCCAAAAATGTCCGGATTTTCGATTACAAGAATCGCGAGAATACACTTGCCCTAATCAGCGAAGTTTCGCTCGACATCAATTATGCTGCGCTCATCCATCACGAAGCGTTTCTCAACGCGCTCGATGTGCGCGACGCGCAAATCAGCCTTCCGTTTAAAACCGGAAATGAAGGAGGCGAGGCAGCTGTGCTCACCAACTTGCGCGCTCACGTTTATTTTCCACCGGAACAAATTTACTTGAGTCAGGCAGAGGGAATTTTTTGCGGGATTCGGATTTCTGCGACTGGCCAATTAATCAAACGCGAGAATTATCAACCGTCGCCCGCCCTTTCTGCTGAAGAATGGCAAAGGCGGTTGTTGATTGCGCAGCGGGTAGTGAACGAACTCCAAAAGTTCACGTTCCCGGGTAGTCTGCCGTCATTACAGATAAACTTTAGCGGAGACGTCGCGGAGCTCGAGAAGGCGCACGTGGAGGCCACGCTC
>JBKPMH010000226.1:0-16382 GCA_046732035.1 Verrucomicrobiota bacterium | reverse complement strand
CTGCTTCAGCCGCGGTGTTTGGCGGGATCTTACCAGCATTGTTTTCTCCGTCGGTTAAGAGGACCAGCACGTGGCTCTTCGAACGCTTGTCGTTTAGTCGGTTAGCCGCTGCTGCCATGGCCGAACCAATCGCGGTGCCGTCTTCAACCAGCCCGATCCGCACGCGATCGAGATTTTGCAAAAGCCAATCGTGATCGAGTGTCATCGGGCTGACCACATAGGGACGACCTGCAAACGCGATAATCCCGATTCGATCGTTTGGCCGGCCTTCTATGAATTTTCGTGTGACTTCGCGAATCGCGTCGACGCGGGTTGCTTCTTGTCCGCCAATGGTGAAATCCTTGGTCAGCATCGACCCTGAGACGTCCAGCGCGAGAATAATGTCGATTCCACTGGCTTCGATCTGGGTGAGGCTCTTGCCCAGTTGTGGGCGCGCAAGTGCGATTACAAAAACTGCAATTGCCGCCAGCAATAGCGATCGGAGAATTTTCCCTGCGCGCGCGGCGCTTTGTTTTCCGATCGCTCGGAGGCTTGCGGTAGATGAAAAAGTCAGAGCCGCGGCGGGGCCTCGTTTGCCACGCAAATAGGCGAGCAACGGTACCGCCAAGAGCAGTAGAAGCAGCCACGGATGCGCGAAGGTCAACGCGCTGTTCCTGAACCAATCAAACATGGCTGACCTCCTTTCACGAATCGGATCGCTTCTTCCAATAACAGCTCGCTATCCGATGTTGTTGCCTCGTACCGCGCAAATTTAATCAGGTCGCAGCGGTTTAAAAAATCTTCGAGCAGCGACTTTTCGTCTTCAGAGAACGGCGACGAACCTCTCAGTCCGTTTAGAAACTCGACCGAGGTTTGCCGGGTAACTGGTAACCCAAACTGCTCCGTGACGTAACGCCTGAGAATGTCCGACACACGAATGCTGAAGCTATATGGATTGATCGCCGTGATTTGCGTCCGTATTTGCTCGAGTAATGCCAATGCGCGTTCGCGTGGCGGTTGCGGCGGCGTAGCTCGCCGAAGAGACTTAACGGCAAACCAAATAATGAGACCGATCGTAGTGAGCGCGACAAAGACTCCCAGAAATATTACCCATGGCGAGATCAGCGAATAATCGACCGGCGGCGCGATATCGTGGAACTCCTCAACCAGCAACAATGGACTGGTGAAGTGAACAAGTGATGAAATATCGGCAGGCAAACTCATTTCATTAGCGCATCATTTCGATGATTCCCGTTATCGAACACCAAGCCGGCGCTCACGTTGTTTGAAAAAGGAGCGCAACTGCGGCAAGTAATCTCTTCCGGTTTGCAGGGCGATCGCGTCGATATTGTTCCGGCGCAGCACGCGGGCAAGCTCCTGGTCGCGTTCATTCACGACGTCGTTAAAACGGGCTCGCGTCGTGCGATCGGCCGTGTTGATTTCAATTTGATCTCCGGTCTCGGCGTCTTCGAGGGTAATGATGCCAACGTTTGGCAGGACCCGCTCGCGTTCGTCATGGATGTGGATCGCCACGAAATCGTGCCGGCGTCCGCTCACTCCCAGCGAGCGTGAAAAATCAGGGGCCTGAAAATCCGAAATGAAGAAAACGACAGCGCGTCGTGTGACGATCTTATTTAAATAGTCCAGTGCCAGCCCTGGATCCGTGCCGCGCCCCTTCGGTTCGAAAAATAGAATCTCGCGAATGAGCCGTAGTGTGTGAGAGCGGCCTTTCTTAGGAGGAATAAAAAGTTCAACGCGGTCGGTGAAGAGAACAAGCCCCACCTTGTCATTGTTCCTGATCGCGCTGAAAGCGAGCAAGCACGCCACTTCCGCAGCCAATTCGCGTTTTGATTGCGTGGTGCTGCCAAAATTTCCAGACGCACTGACATCCACCACAAGCATTACCGTTAGCTCACGCTCTTCAGTAAATTTTTTCACAAACGCGCTGCCCATGCGCGCAGTAACATTCCAGTCGATTGAGCGAATCTCGTCGCCCGGCTGGTACTCACGTACGTCCTCAAAGTTCATTCCACGACCTTTGAAAACGCTGTGGTAATCGCCGGCGAACGCGGTCTCGACCAGGCCGCGGGTTTTGATTTCGAGCGTCCTGATTTTTTTGAGAATCTCGGCGGGGTCCATCGGTGTGAGAAGTAATTGGTGAGAAGTGAGAGGTCGTTACACGAAGAACTCTTCGACGGTCGATAACTGTTTTCTCGCCGGCTCCGTCTCCTCCACACGTGTGATGACTCGATAATCTGTGGCCGGAGGGTGCTTACAAAAATCGTCCGCGCGATCGATCATGCGTGAGATCATTTGACCAATCAAAACGCATTTCGAGTCAAGCTCGTTGAACTCCACGGCAGAGATGTAGTGCGCCTCGTGCGCATCGTCCAGCCAGGACTCGGTCTCTGTGACTTCGCCAAGCGCTTCGTCCAGTTTGTTAACAAACACAGCTTTATAACGCCGCCGGCCCCAAGCTTCTGCAATCATCGCCTTTACTGCACGCGAACTGCGCCGAATTTGATCAGTCAGCGCGTAACGCTCTTCTGGCGGAAATGTGCGGCTAAGTTCAAAAATCTTCTGCGCAGCTTCTCGTGCTTCCCGATAAACATTTAAATCGCGAAATGACCGGGCGATAACCATCAATACCTCTCACCATTTACATCTCACCTCTCACCGCGGGCATCATGGCACAGCCAATCCCGCAAAAATCCGCTCGATAATGGTCTCGCTAGTGACCGCTTCCGCCTCTGCTTCGTAACTGACAATAATGCGATGGCGTAGCACGTCGGGGCCGATACTCTTTACGTCTTGCGGCGTGACGTAGCCGCGGCCGTTCAGAAACGCATGAGCCCGGGCGCCGAGTGCCAGGTAAATGGTGGCACGCGGCGAGGCTCCGTAACGGATAAGACCTTCGAGTCGCAAATTGTAGGTCTCAGGCTCGCGCGTGGCCCAAACGACATCGACGATGTAATCCTTCACGCGGTCATCGATATAAATGCTGTTGACCACGTCGCGCGCGGCAATGATCTGCTTCGGATCTACCACCGGGTCCACTCGCAAGTCGGGTGTCGAAGTTGCCATCAAATCGAGAATGTTTCGTTCCTCAGATTTCTGAGGATATCCAATGTTTAGTTTGAACATGAAACGGTCGAGCTGCGCTTCCGGCAGTTGGTAGGTGCCTTCCTGTTCGATTGGATTCTGGGTAGCTAAAACAAGAAATGGATCGGAGAGCGGATACGTTTGCTCGCCGATGGTGACCTGCCTCTCCTGCATCGCCTCAAGCAGCGCGCTTTGTACCTTGGCCGGCGCGCGATTTATTTCATCGGCCAGAATCAGATTTGAAAAAATTGGACCGAGTTTGGTTGTAAATTCTCCGGTCCGCGGATTGTAAATCAGGGTGCCAATCAAATCTGCGGGCAGAAGATCCGGCGTAAATTGCAAACGTTGGAAGCCGGTTTGGATGCAAGCCGCCATTGTTTTCACCGTGAGCGTTTTAGCCAGACCGGGAACGCCCTCGAGCAGGAGATGACCGTTTGCGAGCAGGCCGAGTAACAGGCGATCCACCAAATATTTCTGGCCTATGACGACATGACCAACCTGCTGGCGAAGTCCTGGAATCCATTGACCCAGTTCGCGAACTTCCTGTGTAATTTCCTGCGTCGATTTCATACGGTCTCCTGAGACACGCAGCCCGCTAATAATGTTCGATCAAACGTGCCGCAACCTACTGATTTCTGATCGTTTCGTTTCATAAATCCCGTGCCTGATTGTGATCCTCGCGCGGAAGCACAACATCAGAACGATGCTAAAGGTTACATCGCAATGTTTGTTCTGAAGCCGCTGCATCGAGCGATTTTGATAGCCGTATCAGGCGGTATCGCTGTGTCGCTCCTCGTATGGATCGCGCGGAATGATCCGGGAATCAATTTTTTATCGCGCGACAGTCAGGCGGAGTGGATCGTTTTCCCGGCTGCAGTTGATGCGCGCGCGTATGGATTTGCAAGCCTGGATGCAACGTTCCGGCGCGAATTTACTTTGGAAAACCAGCCGGCCACCGCGCAGCTGCGCCTTCGTCCAATGCGGCGCGCGCAAGTGACGATCAACGGCACTCCCGTTCAGTTGCCCGCAATCAGCAATTGGAAAAAAATTGTGACCATTGATGTCGCCACGCAATTGCACCCAGGCAAGAACCTGATCGAGGCCCGCGTGTTCAACCGTAATGGGCCGCCGGCGCTATGGCTAAGCTTGACGACCGACCAGTTAAGTCTTCGCAGTGACGAAATCTGGGAAGCATCATTCACCGGGTCTTCCTGGCGGCACGCCGCGCTGGCGACGAAGCCGAAAGTGCCTGGCAGAGGTAACCCCGTCGCTGGCGGCCAGCACACCTTCGATGCGTTGAAAAATGTCTGGCCGTTTTGGCTTCTTTTCGCGGTGATAGCTATCAGCGCGATTCTTCTATGGAAACGCGGCTTCAAAAAACCCACATCCACGCGGGCAGTTATCGTTTTGCTAATACTTTCCGCTCTGTGGTTGCTGCTTTTCTGGAACAATGACCGCCTGTTGCCATTCCACAGGGGATTCGATTCCAAACCGCATCTCAATTACATCAGCTATATCCAGCAACACCGCTCGCTGCCGTTGCCGACTGAAGGCTGGGAAATGTATCAGCCGCCGCTTTATTACGTAATCGCGGCCGCGACTCTTTCAGCTTTCCACGTCTCGGTTGATGATCTGCTGTCCGTCTACGTTTTGCGTTGGCTGGGAGCATTTTTTGGCATTGCGGGTTTCATTTTAGTATTTGTCACGTTGCGGCTGTTGCTTCCTGCTCGGGCCGCATTCATCGGTCTCTTAGTAGCAGCCTTTCTGCCAATGCACTTGTACATGGCACACTATGTGACCAATGAAATGTTGGCAGCCACCCTGGCGACAGCAGCGCTTTATTTCTGTGTGCGTTTGCTGAAGAGCCACGTGCCGCACGCGTTGCAGTTTGTCTGGGTTGGATTGACGCTCGGCGCGGCCATGCTGACCAAAGCGACCGGTGTTTTGTTGTTCCCAATTGTCATTGGGGCAATCGCGAGCAAGCTTTTTGCGGCCCGAGTGCAAATGTTCGTCGCTCTACGCAACATCGCGCTGCTTCTGGGCGTTTGTTTCGCAGTCTGCGGCTGGTATTACGCACGCATCTGGCTCAAGTTCGGCACACCTTTAGTTGGCAATTGGGATGTAATAAGCGGCTTTAGCTGGTGGCAAGAACCCGGTTACCGCACTGCAGCGGATTATCTCCGCTTTGGTCACTCGCTAGTCGATCCGCTGTTCAGCGGTTTGGTTGGAGTTGCTGACGGCGTCTACTCGACTCTCTGGGGGGATGGACTGCTTGGCGGCCTCGCAAGCTTATCCGTTGTGTGGAATCAAAACCAACTGGCGGCCGGATATTTGCTGGGACTGATTCCTGCGGCGCTGATTCTCATCGGCACCGTGGTTGCGATTGCACGTTTCATTCGAAAACCCTCGAGCGAATTATTTCTATTGCTCGGTTTCTCTGCGGTAATCGTCCTGGGCCTGGTTTTCATGACATTAAAAATTCCGTCATACGCACAGGCGAAAGCGTTTTACGGATTGGCGGCTCTCACACCTCTGTGTTTTTTTGGCGCGCTTGGTTGGGAAACGTTAACTCTAAGGCGACCCAATTGGCAGTTCGTTTCGGCTGTGCTTCTGCTCGTATGGGCGATGAATAGTTTCGCCAGTTACTGGATCGTTCCCTCAGCGGCGCAGCATTTGTATGCGGCAAAGGCGTTGAGCGTACAGGGCAAAATGGAACAAGCCGCCGATGAAGCAGCGAAGGCTGTGCAAGCCGATCCGTCCAACGCTGCTTCGCGAGGATTTCAGGCGTTGGGCCTGAATCAGCTGGGTCGCGCGGACGAAGCCATCAAAGAAGCGGAGCGCGCAATCGAATTATGTCCGGATAGTTCCACTGCCCATCTCGATCTCGCGATTTCAATCAAACAACATGATGCGGAGCGCTCTATTGTCGAAGCTCGCCGCGCCATCGAACTCGGTCCGGAAAACTCTTTGGCATATCAATTCTTGATGAACTGCCTCCTTGAATCACATCGTTACAAGGAAGCGGCCGATGTCGGGCGCGAATGGCTGGTAATAGCCCCGTATGACGCCGTTGCTCATTCGCCATTAGCTACGGCTATGGCAGAAAACGGTGATCTCGTGTCGGCGACGAACCAGCTTGGGTATGTGATGCTGCTGCGACCGGACATGGAACAACCTCATGCCGAACTTCGCCAGATTCTCATTTCGATGCTGAAACAGCCGGAGGGGTTACAACGGCTCCGCGGGGTCGCCGCGAACGCGCCAGACTCGCCACGAATGTTGGACGAAATCGCGTGGCTGCTTGCGACGAATCCCAATCCGAACGCGCGCGATGGGAAGGAAGCGGTTCGCCTGGCCGAGCATGCTTGTGAACTAAGCGAGCGCAAGATTGCGGCTCTTCTCGACACTTTGGCTGCTGCTTACGCTGAAACTGGGAACTTCCAACACGCAACCAGCGTGGCCGAAGAAGCGCTGAATCGCGCCCGCTCCTCTGGTGATAACGACGCGGTAAAGTTGAGCGAAAGCATTCTCAACTCACTTCGTGACAATCTTCCTTTTCGCAACGAGCCGCAGTAATCGGCCACATCATGTGGATTAATTTAGCTCGCGCGGGACGATTTGCTTGGGCTTTGTTCCCGACGTCGAAACATCAGAATGATCGGCAACCCGGGAAAGGGCTGTGCGTCACGAATGCGGGCCTCTAAATAGCGCTGATACGTTTGGTTCAACAGGCGCGGGTCATTTACGAAAAGGACAAATTCCGGAGGTTCGAGTAGTTGATTTTCTTTGCCTTTCGACTGGGCAGCATAAAAGAGTTTGAGGCGCCGTGACCTGATGGTCGGTGGCGGATTCGCTTCGAATGCCTGCCGCAGTAACCGGTTCAGGATTCCGGTGCCGATCCGCTGCCGTGATGCTCGCTCGATCTTTTCGATCAGCCTAAATAATTTGGTGACGTGTTCTCCGGTTAACGACGACGTGACCAATACCGGCGCATAATCCAAAAAGAAGATTCGCTCGCGCGCGAGTGCGACCAGCCCGGAAAGGGTCTCCTTTTGATCGCGTTTCGGCTTAACAAGATCCCACTTGTTTAGAATAATGATTGCTGGTTTCCGGGCCGTTTGAATCAAACCGGCGATTCGCTTGTCCTGAGCGGTTACGCCTGCCGTGGCATCGACGATGAGAATGCAAAGGTCCGCACGTCGAATGCTCCGTTCCGCACGCATTGCGCTGAAAACTTCAACCGAAGCGGATTGTTTCCGATGGCGACGGATTCCCGCGGTGTCGATGAAAATGAAATTGCGGCCGTCGTGTCGGTAAACGATATCGATTGCATCACGCGTCGTTCCCGCCAGTTCACTGACAATAACGCGATCGCTATGCACGACAGAATTGATCAGTGAAGATTTTCCAACATTGGGCCGGCCAAGAATCGCGATTGCAAGTAAATCGTGACGCGCGATGGCTGAGTCGCCAGAGGGAGAGGGGAGAAAACGATCGATTGCGTCTAACAAGTCTGAAATACCGCGAGCGTGTTCTGCGCTGGTCGTTATGCTCGACTTGAAGCCTAGCGACTCGAACTCTCCCGCAAGCGCTTCGTGCATTTCAATGTCCACCTTGTTAATGACCAAAATCACGGGCTTTTGAGATTTGCGCAGCTCACGCGCAAGCTCCTTGTCTATCGGCGACAGGCCTTCTTTGGCGTCAACGACGAAAAGCAGAAGATCACTATCGCGAATCGCTTCCTCGGCGGCACCGCGTACCTGTGTTCCCAGTTCCGCTTCGCCAGCGCCGAAGATTCCGCCGGTATCCCACAGAACGAAGGGCTGCGTACCGCGGTCACAAGTCGCAGAAATCCTGTCGCGCGTAATTCCAGGTTGACCGTGGACAATTGCAATTTTTCGGCCAATCAACCGATTAAACAATGCCGATTTGCCAACATTCGGCCTGCCAACTATGGCGACGTTTGGCATATTCGTTAGGCCGTCAATCCCGCCGAGGAATGGTATTTACCCTTTCTGCGGGTGGGCATGTCCTTCGGCCTGCAATTGTCGTACCCCGTCGGTGACGTAGACGATTCCAGAGATGACAGTAAACAGCCCAGCGCCGGCCACTACGTAAAGCAGAGGAATAATGCGGAGCTGCAGCATGACCCATCCAATGGCGATCATCTGCAGCACGGTGGCAACTTTCCCGGTCCAATTTGGCTTCACATGGACTTTGCCATTGAGCAAATACAGGATCATTGTGCCCACCAGAATTACAGCGTCGCGTGTGATTACGATGACCGGGAACCAGACTGGAAAACTTCCGTATTCAGGATCGGATTCGCTCCAGCTGCTGATGCTCAACGTGATGATGCCGCTCAATAGCAAACCTTTGTCCGCAATTGGATCGAGATACACTCCGAGTGTGCTTCGCTGGTTGAATCGGCGCGCAACATAGCCGTCCAGCCCGTCGCTCACAGCCGCGAGAACAAAAATAATAATCGCCGCGTACCGCTGCCACTCGAGGGGCTGGCCCCGTTTGATGCTCTCACCATAATAGATCGCCATCGTCACAAAAGCCGGGATCATCAGGATCCGCACCACAGTGATCTTGTTCGCAGTGGTCATCGCAGAAATTTAACGCAAGCGTCCTGCTTGCGATCAAACAAATTCGCGGACCGAAAACGCTCCAAATTCGCAAACGCTAGGCCGTAGTCGCCGGCGCTTTTGCCGCTGGGACTTTGAACGCTTCGATTTGGGTTTTGATTTCGTTCGCAAAGCTGGCTGCACCGGCGCCGTTTACCACACGATGGTCGAACGTAAGCGACAGCGTAATGACTTCCGCGCTTTCGTTTTTCTTTCCGTTTGGAATCAACTCACGACGAGCCGTGCCGACGAAGAGTGTGCCGACCGAAGGCGGCACAACAATCGGCGCGCCAGCCTTCACCCCAAATGCGCCAAGACTGGTAATCACGACGGGGGCATTCATCGCATCAACACGCCCGGCGCGAGTGGCA
This sequence comes from Verrucomicrobiota bacterium, assembly GCA_046732035.1. Lineage (GTDB taxonomy): Bacteria > Verrucomicrobiota > Verrucomicrobiia > Chthoniobacterales > UBA10450 > Udaeobacter. The sequence goes on along the minus strand of JBKPMH010000226.1, from coordinate 7,300 downwards.
TCAACTGTTTCATTGTAAGCCTTCACGAATTCCGACCAGTCCTTTTTGTTGGCATCAACAATCACCGCCGTTGCGAGCCGGTCGCCTTCCAGCGCGACCGCAATCCCTAGGTCAAAATTCTCGTTCTGGACAATACGCTCGTCTTCCAAAATAAGACGACGGAAAGGTGCATGTTTCTCCATGGCTCGCACCACTGCCCATGCCATCATCACTGAAGGAGAAGCTGCGTGTTTCCCGTTTTTCGTCTTCGCTGTATCGCGAGCTTTGCGAATTGCGTCCCACCGCGCGTCGATCTGCAAATTCGCCGGGATCACGTTAAGGACTTTGCGTGTGATTGTCGGTGCCAGGGCAGGTTCGATTGCTGTCGCCCGGGTTGCTGACTCCGCCGGGGTAATTTCGCGCTGAGACCTCGGCCGGCCGCGGTCAGCGGCCGCGGCTACAATGTCACCTGCAGAAACCTCAGCTGCATTTTCAAGCTGATCGGCAAAAGATGCCTCGGAGCTGACGATCGTCCCAAGCTCCTGACCGATCTCGACGGTCTCCCCTACTTTTGTTTTCCATTCACCCATGACCCCGGCAAACGAAGATTGAATCGGGTAAACGGCTTTATCGGTTTCCACTTCGCAGAGCTCGTCGTCGACCGAGATGGCATCGCCGGGATTTTTTAGAAGCGAAACAACCTTTGCATTGCGGATCCCTTCACCCATCACCGGGACGGTGATGGTTTGAACGTGCCGTTTGTTTGCCTCCATTGTAGCCGGCGGCGCTGACGTCGGCGGGATGTGGATACGCGCTGGAGCGGAAGGGCCCCGATCAACGCCCCGGGTTACAACCGCGCGTTCCCGTTTTGTGGAAACAGACCGCTGAATTGCAGAGACAATCCGCTCCACGTCCGGCAACGCCGCGTATTCATAGATTGGGTTGTAACCGATCATCACATTGGCCTTACTGACCAAAATGGGCGGACTGATCATTCCATTCCAGAGATCGGGAAGGCTGGCGACGTGCGAGATAATCATCTGGCCAACACTGCAATTTTCAGTGTCCTCCTGAACAACAACCAGCCGGTGAGTCTTGCGTACCGATTCCTCGATCGCAGCTTTGTCCCATGGAACGATTGAACGCAGATCGATTAGTTCGACGTCGATTGCAGGTTCGATTTTGTCCAAGGCTTCGAGAGATTTCTCGACCGTATTGCCCCATGCAACGAGAGTGACATCGGAGCCATTACGTACCTGGCGCGCCTCTCCCAACGGGACGGCGCGGATTGGCTCCGAATATTCGTGCTCCGCCCAAAGCAGATGCTTGGGTATCAGAAAGATTACCGGATCTTCCCCATGCATCGCTGTCCAGAGCAAACCGGCGGCATCGCCGGGCGTGCTGGGGATTACAACGCTTAGACCCGGGTAATGAGCGATCGCTGCTTCATTTGCCTGGCTGTGCCATAAGCTTCCGCCCGGCAGGTAAGCGCCGTATGGAGCATAGATTACCGCTGGACACTTCCAGTTGCCGAACGTTCGCCAGCGCAAGTTCGAAATGTTTGTTACCAGTTGGTTGAACGCCGGATAAATGAAATCAACAAATTGCACTTCAAAGACCGGACGCTTGCCGTAGGCCGCCAGGCCGCAGGCAACGCCGAGAATGGTCGATTCAGCAAGTGGCGAATTGAACACCTGTTTTGGGAATTCGGTTGAGAGTTTTTGGGTAAGACGAAACACGCCGCCTTTTGGATCTTCAATGTCTTCACCAAATAAAATCCGGCGCGGATCGTCCTCCAGACCGGCGCGCAATGTTTTATTCACCGTGTCCCCAATGCGATATTTTCCCGGCGCAAGGACCTCCTTGTTAAGTTTTGGAAAAGGCTCGCTGACGTTAGCGAGCAACTCCCTGGGTGAAGGATCTTCGGCTTTCTCCGCCTCGGCGTACTCGCGGCGAATGCGCTCTTTCACTTCATTATCAAGAGTCGCGAACTCCTCCGCGGAGATGACTGCTTCCTGAATCAGTTGATCCTTCCAGCACTTGAGAGGATCGGATTTTTCAAGTCCCTCCAATTCTTCGGCGCTCCGATATAGCTTCTGGTCATCAGAACTGGTGTGACTGGAGAGGCGGTCCATTCTAATCCAGAAAAAGAAGGGTCCGCCCCCAGCGCGAATTTTTTCGAAAGCGTCCGCGGTTGCTTCATGAATTTCTTGGACGTTTTGTCCATCCATGCGCCGCCAGTTGTCAGGTTCAAGAATATTCAGAGCCAGCGGATTGTTCTTCCGCGTCGGCATGCTGATACCATAGCCGTTGTCTTCGACCAGGAAGAGCATCGGAAGCTTTTTCTCTTTGGCGAAACAAAGCGCCTCAAAGAAATCTCCCTGCCGGGTCGCCGCGTCACCGACTGTAGTAACAACGAGATTTTTTTTGCCGTCGAGCTGAAGGCCCCAGGCAATGCCACACGCCGGGAGCAGCTGCGAGCCCGTAGGAGTCGGCACGCTCCAGATATGCAACTGCGCGTCACTATAGTGTGACGGCATTTGCCGCCCAGCACTCCCGGTGTTGAGTTTCGCAAAATATTCCAGACCGAGCTGGCGCGTTGTCATTCCGCGCCCAAGAACAAGACCCCGATCCCTGTAATAGGACACAATGTAATCATCGGGTTCCATCTGAATCGAAACCGCCGCGAGTCCTTCGTGACCCATTCCAGAGACGTGAAAATGTCCTTTGCCTTGACGATTTAGATTTTGTTCGCGCAGATCTGCATGACGACTCTCCAGAATGAGGGTTAGGAGTCGCAGTTTATCTTGCTTGCTGAGCGAGGGCATAACGGCATGATCTTACACGGCAGTTACAGATCGACAATTACACGAATTTATCTCATTAGAAGATGCGTACCGTCACGACAACAGCAAAATCCGGAGTCATCGCGCGTTATCGGGAATATCTTCCGATAACCGATTCGACACCGATTATCTCCCTGGGCGAGGGGAGTACCGCACTGGTGTTTTGTCCACGCTTGAGCGAACGCGTCGGCCGCGCGGTTTTGGTCAAGAATGAAGGAGTGAATCCCACGGGTTCGTTCAAGGATCGGGGCATGACGGTTGCGGTATCGCAAGCCATGGAACGCAATGCCAAAGCTGTCATTTGCGCGTCAACTGGCAACACGTCCGCTTCGGCGGCGGCTTACGCCGCGCGCGCTGGAATCATCTGCGCTGTGGTCCTGCCTATTGGCAAAATTGCACTGGGTAAGTTGCTGCAGGCTTTCGCGTGTGGAGCAAAGATTATCGCGTTGGAAGGTAACTTCGACCAGGCGCTGAAAATCGTTCGAGAGCTTGGTGAACAGCGTGATCTCACCATTGTGAATTCCATTAATCCGGATCGAATTGCCGGCCAGAAGACGGCCGCGTTCGAAGTCGTCGACGATCTTGGCGACGCCCCCGATTTTCATTTCTTGCCTGTCGGCAACGCGGGAAACATTACTGCGTATTGGGCGGGCTACCGGGAATACCACGCATGCGGAAAATCGACGAAGGTGCCAGCTATGATCGGCTTTCAAGCCGCGGGTGCGGCCCCGATTTTTTACGATCGTATCATCGAAAAACCTGAGACCGTGGCGTCAGCGATTCGAATCGGCAATCCAGCGAGCTGGAAACAGGCTCGTGCTGCGATCGCGGATTCACATGGAGCAATTGATTACGTCAGTGACGAAGAGATTCTTTCCGCCCAAAGCTGGCTGGCACAGCACGAGGGGATCTTTGTCGAGCCAGCTAGTGCGGCTTCTATTGCGGGACTCTTTAAATCCTGCGACTCGAAGCAAGCAGCATATCCAATTCAAAAAATTCCGGAAGAAAGCCGAATTGTTTGCACGGTCACCGGACATGGATTGAAAGACCCAGAGGTGTTTACTGCGCAGATGAAGCAACTGAAACCTGTCCCGTCAACACTGAACGATGTGCGACGCGCTATTGGCTTCTAGCTGCCGGTATCAGAAAGGAAACCGATTCGATCGAGATTGGCGTGCGAATTCCCGTCCTGTCATTCTGAGCGAAGCGAAGAATCTCTGATTTGATTGGCGGAACTCGGAAAAAATCAGAGATGTTTGGCTGCGCTCAACATGACAATTTGGGCAATTGGACAAATGGTATTCGTATCAAAACCACCTGTTACAGTACAGGAGTCGGTCGTTTGTTTTGAAGTTCGCGTTCCTGCTTCATAATCTAATCTGTCATGCGCCTGATCGTTCAAAAATACGGCGGAACTTCCGTCGGGACACCGGACCGAATTTGCAACGTAGCGCGCCGAATTATTGAGACGCAGCGCAAGGGATGTCGCGTTGTAGCAGTCATCTCAGCCATGGCCGGCGTGACCGATCAGCTAATCAAGCTGGCAAAAGCTGTTTCACCGCACCCGACAGAGCGCGAGCTTGATATCCTGCTTGCCACCGGCGAACACGCCTCCACCGCTTTAGTTGCGATGGCGGTGAACGCACTGGGTGGAACAGCCATCTCATTGACTGGCGCTCAGGCAGGAATTCTGACCGACGCGCATCACACCAAGGCTCGCATCGCGAACGTCAGTCCAAAACAAATTCACGAGATTCTATCGGAGGACTACATCGTGATCGTAGCCGGTTTTCAAGGCCAGACCCCGGAAGGAGACACCACTACGCTCGGCCGGGGGGCCGGAGATTTGACCGCGATTGCATTAGCCGGCGCCTTGAACGCCGATGCTTGCCAGATTTTTACCGATGTCGATGGCGTGTTCACGTGCGATCCGCGGATCGTCCCCAATGCCAAAAAAGTCAGCGAGATTGCCTATGACGAACTGCTCGAGATGGCGGGCAGCGGGGCCAAAGTGATGCAATCGCGCGCGGTCGAGTTTGCAAAAAAGTTCGGAGTCGAATTCGAAGTGCGATCAAGTTTTGCCAACCGACGCGGAACAATCGCCAAAGAAGAGACGCCAAGCATGGAAGACGTGCTGGTTCGCGGAATCAGTCTCGATAGACACCAGGCAAAACTCAGCATCGCAGGCGTGCGCGACGAACCGGGAACGGCTGCGCGGATTTTTTCCAATATCGCCGCCGCGCACATTATCGTCGATATGATCGTGCAAAACGCCTCAATCGGCGGGACGACTGATATTTCGTTTACAATTCATGAGGATGAGCTGGAAAACGCGCGCACAATCTTGATGCCGGTGATTGGTCAGATTGGTGCGACGCGCCTGAATACCGCAGCTGGCATGGCCAAGTTGAGCGTGGTCGGGATTGGAATGCGATCGCACTCGGGCGTTGCGGCGCGAATGTTCGAGTGCCTGGGCAAAAATGGCATCAACATCCAGCTCGTTTCCACGTCGGAGATCAAGATTGCGGTCATCATCGATGAAAAAGATGCCGAACGCGCTGCGCAATTGATCCACGCTGAGTTTGGCCTGGCGCGACTGTCACCGGCGGCCTCTGCTACGCGGCCCCTGGCTTAATCGCTTAGGTTCTGTCAGGTGCGCGCACCCGGCTACGCGACCACGCGTCCTTGCGTGAATCGACTTCGGTTGACTATATACTTGATTAGGTATATAGACTTGAGTCATGACACTACGCGATTTACAAGAAACGCTGGAAAAACGTCCGAACAGCTTTCCGCGATTTGTTTTACCCGATGGCAATTACATCCCTGCACATGCCCATGTGACCGAAGTCGGCCACGTCGTTAGAAATTTCATCGACTGTGGCGGTATGCTCGGGAAGGAGGAGAAGATCGTGCTGCAAACGCACGTCGGTGACGACAAGGAACACCGCCTCCGATCAGACCGGTTTGCGAAAATTCTGCAGCTTGGAAACCGCGTAGTTCCAAGCGCAGACCTGCGTGTGGATGTGGAGTACGACTGCTGCGTCGTGGCGCAGTATCCGATCGCGGGGGCGCAATGGGACGGCAATTACCTGGATTTGATGCTGCAGCGCGGACGGACGCAATGTCGTGCCCGTGAAAGGCGCGAAGCTGAAGTTGCAGATTCCTGCTGCGAGGCTGCGCCGGCTTGCTGCTAAATCGCAATGGACCTCGTTCAGATTTATCAATGCTTTTGTGACCGCACGCGGCTCCGCATTTTGCACCTGCTTGCTAAATCGCCGCTCTGCGTGTGTCATTTTCAGGAGATCCTCGGTGAACCGCAGGTCAAGGTTTCAAAACACCTCGCTTATTTGCGGAGCAGAAGAATGGTGACCACCAGGAGGGAACAGAACTGGATCATCTATTCTCTGCCCGAACGGCGAGCGGACGAGTTGGAGCGAAATTTAAAGTGCTTGCAGGACTGCGTTCAAACCGACCCGGTGTTCAAGCGCGATTCTGAAAAGCTCTCCAACCTAGCAAAGAGCTGCTGTAAACCCCGAAGCATGTTCGTGCGCGGTGTAAACGGAAGGAGAACAAATGCCAAAAACTAAAGTGCTGTTTATTTGCGCCCATAACAGTGCCCGCAGCCAAATGGCGGCGGCGTTGTTGAACGAAACGTGTGGCGAATTTTTTGAGGCCCAGAGCGCGGGATTGGAACCTGGCACAATCAATCCTTTGGCCATAGAAGTGCTTGGGGAACTAGGGATCGATATCTCCAGGAACACAACGCAGCGCGTTTTCGATGTGTGGACATCAGGCCAGATATTTCACTTCGTTATCACTGTATGTAGCGAAAGCGAAGCGGAGGGTTGTCCCATTTTTGCGGGCGTAACAACGCGGTTCCACTGGTCATTCGACGATCCGTCGAAATTCACTGGCACGCAAAAAGAACGGTTAGAGAAAACGCGTCGGGTTCGCGATCAGATCCGTGCCAGAGTCGATTGGTTCTGCGAAGAACATCGCATCGCGAGCAAAGCGTGAAGAAGCTCGCGGCGGAATTCATCGGGACCTTCGCTCTCGTGTTCGCTGGAACGGGCGCGATTGTCATCGACCAAACAACCGGCGGTGCAGTTACGCACGTTGGCGTCGCACTGACGTTTGGTCTGATCGTGCTTGCCATGATCTACACGGTCGGTGACATCTCCGGCGCGCATTTAAATCCTGCCGTAACTCTGGGATTTTTCGCAAGTCGACGCTTTCCGCTTCGCCAGGCCGTTCCATACATCGCCAGTCAATGTGTCGGAGCGTTGGCGGCCAGTGGACTCTTGCATCTTCTCTTTCCGCAAAACGAGGAGCTGGGCGCGACCATTCCCGCCGGATCGGCAATCCAGTCATTCGTTCTTGAACTGATTCTGTCTGCGATTTTGATGTTTGTGATCCTCGGAGTCTCTACTGGCGCAGCTGAGAAAGGCATCACAGCAGGGATTGTGGTAGGT
>JBKPMH010000225.1:0-28795 GCA_046732035.1 Verrucomicrobiota bacterium | reverse complement strand
GCGCGCCATTAATGAGGACAACGCGATTCGGTTCGCGTGCGGCGAGCTGGCGATACGCCTGGCGGACGCGCTCGTAAAACTCCTCGGACTCCTGTTCCATCCGATCCTGTCGGCGGGGTTGCTGCATTCGCGATTTCGCGGTGAGCGCATCGACATCCAGAACAAAAGTCACGTCCGGAATGCAATCGCCAGCGGCAAACACGTTCAAACTGTCGACCACATCGGGATTTAGTTTCCGTGCCGCGCCTTGATAAGCAGTAGTGGAATCAAAAAAACGATCCGCTATCACACAGATGCCATGTTCAAGCGCCGGCTTGATAATCTCGCGGACGAGCTGACTGCGACTGGCCGCAAACAAAAGCAGTTCGGTTTCCGCGGTCATTGCCGAATTGTGCGAGGCAAATTGCAAAAGCTCACGGATGGTTTCTCCGATCGGAGTGCCGCCCGGCTCACGAGTCACCAGATATTCAACTCCGAAGCGCTCAAGTCGGGCAGCCAATCTCTGCACCTGGGTCGATTTTCCGCTACCCTCGGAACCTTCAAATGTTATGAATGGCAGCCGATGCATGACGTCGATTGTGAAACAGGCACCTGCGATTGTCGAATGCGCAGCGCACTTCGCTCTTCGGCCCGCAGACGCCTTGCCGTCCCCGACGCTCGAAAGCCTATGCTATGTTCTTCCACATGAATAATTTTTGGCTCGTGAAACAGGAACCATCCTCATACTCGTGGTCTGATTTTGTCGCCGAAGGGCAGACGAGCTGGACCGGGGTGCGCAACTTCGCTGCTCGTAACAACCTGCGCAGAATGGAAAAAAATGATGAAGTCCTTTTCTATCACAGCGGCGAGGACAAAGCTGTCGTTGGTATCGCAAAAGTAGTTCGGACCGCGTATCGCGATTCGACTGCAAAGGAAGGCGACTGGTCTACCGTGGATTTGGTTCCGGTCAAAGCGCTGCGCCGCCCGGTGACGCTTCGCGAGATCAAAAACCACTCGCCACTGAAAGGGATAGCCCTCGTCCGCCAGTCGCGCTTGTCAGTGATGCCATTGGCCAAATCGGAATTTCGGGAAATTGTGAAGATGGCAAAATAGGTGGAAACGCTCTGAAGAATGCCACTCCGGCTTCGAGCGATGTTAAACCGTCGCGGAAATTTCAAAACAACGCGGCGCACAGCGACCATTTCACCTTTTGCCTTGTTCAAAACTGTATCGGGGCCGAAAATTCCGGAATGAGTACCATTGCGGCAACGGAGTTTCTTCCACTCGTCGCAACTGACGCTGCCACGCGAGATTTTATGGTCGTCTCGTTGCACGACGTCGCTCCCTGCAACCAGCAGATCGCCAGCACAATCGTTTCAGAATTGGCTCAACGTGGCGTAAACATTTGTTCTCTTCTCGTGGTCCCCAATTATCACCATGAAGGTCTGTCCACCAGAAACCCGCAATTTGTCTCCTGGTTACGAGGCTTGGAAGCAGACGGTCACGAAATCGTCATTCACGGCTACTTTCACGAACGCGCACCCCGGGCGAAGGAGAGCTTGCACGACAAGTTCCTGACAAAATTTTATACGGACCAGGAAGGGGAGTTTTATGATTTAGGCTATGATGAGGCCTTATCTCGCATCACAAAGGCCAGAGACGAGTTCCACGAGTCGGGGTTGAAATCACACGGTTTTGTGGCCCCGGCATGGCTACTTGGCAAAGAAGCTGAGCGCGCCGCGCGTGATGCGGGAATGGAATATACGACCCGCTTACACAAAGTATGCGACCTGCGGGCGGGCGACGAATTCCCGGCCCGGTCAATCGTTTACAGTGTTCGAGAAAACTGGCGCCGCGGCATCAGCCGAATCTGTAATGCTACACTTTTTCGATATTTAGAGGGAAGGCCGCTCTTGCGTATCAGCATTCATCCACCGGATTATTCACACCCGACCATTTGGCGCCAGGTGACGTGGATCATCGAGAAAGCCATCAAATCGCGAACGGTCACAACCTATCAGGATTGGATCGCACAACAAAGATTGAAACAGGTGATGTAAAGGTGAGCAGGTGCGATCTTCATATTCACTCGCGTTACAGCACGCGTTCCGAAGAATGGCTCTTTCGCCGTTTCGATTTCCCGGACAGCTATTCCGACCCAAAACAACTCTACGACAAGCTGCTGGAACGCGGAATGGACTACGTCACCATTACCGACCACGACTCGATTGAGGGTTGCCTGCAAATTAGTCATCGGCCTCTCACTTTTATCAGCGAACAAGTCACCACCTATTTTCCCAACGATCCTTGCAAGCTGCACATTCTTGTGTGGGGGATTTCAGAAAAGCAGCACGGCGAAATCGAGGCGATACGCGAAAATATTTTCGAACTACAACGTTACCTGCAGTCTGCACGGATCGCGCATGCAGTCGCGCATCCGCTTTACAGTATCAACGGAAAACTCGAGGCGCGGCACCTCGAGTTGCTCATTCTTCTGTTCAAGCATTTTGAAGGCCTCAATGGCTTGCGTGATTCGCTTCTAAGCGAACTGGCTCAGACGCTGTTCGGACGGCTGACTCCGGAAAAAATCGAGGAACTGGCAAATCGCCACAATTTGGCGCCCAGACACACCGAGCCGTGGAAAAAGATTTTTGTAGGCGGTTCTGATGATCACGGCGGCCAGTTCGCTGCTTCGGCTTTTACTGAAACTCCTTCGGCAAAATCCGCGGCAACATTTCTCGAACGGGTTCGCAATGGCGACTGCAGTGCGCGGGGTCATGGCGGTACCCCGCTGGTCCTTTCTCACGGTTTTTATAACACGGTCGCCTGTTTCGTTCAGGAACGTTTCAATGACAAACTCGGGCCGGGGGCTGCATTGTTGGACAAGATGTTTTCCCGATTCATGGAAGGCCGCGCTCCGACTGAATTCACTCTTAAAGAAAAAATGGAATTCATCGTGCAGGGCGTTTTGTCAGGGAAAATTTTTGACCTCGTTAAGCCCGCAAATGTGTCGCTATGGAAGGAACTTTCCGCCTACTTCGCGGAGGCCGACCTGAAAACGAGACTGGCTGCGCAATTAGAGGGCGTCAACGAACCCGAGCGGCGCACGTTTCTGATGGCGAACATGGTAGCCGAGCAGCTCACCTTTCGTTTTTTTCAAAAATTCGTTCAGCAAATTCGTTCAGGCAACATGGTCGAAAGCATGCAGGCGCTGAGCGCGATTGCGCCAATCCTGGTGATTCTGACGCCGTACATCTACGGGTTCCACAGCCAGGCCCCATCCCGGAAGTGGCTGCGGTCTATCTTTCTGGACCTGACCGGCGAAATTCCGGTCGCGTTGCAAAACAGCAAGCGCGCCTGGTTCACCGACACGCTTGAAGACGTCAATGGAGTCGCGACGACGATCCGCAAAATGACAGCGGCGGGAGCTGCAGCTGGTAAGGAACTAACAGTCGTAACTTCCAGCGGCAATCTGCATACCTGTGATATTCCGATCAAAAATTTCCCACCTATCGGCGAATTCGAACTACCGGAGTATGAACTGCAAACGTTGAGCTTCCCGCCGGTCCTACAAATGCTCGATTACATTCAGCGGGAAAAATTTACAGAGATCATTATCAGCACGCCCGGGCCAGTCGGTCTCACGGCATTGCTTGCAGCTAAGATGCTCAATCTGCAAACCAGCGGAATTTATCACACCGATTTTCCGCAGTACGTCCGCATCCTTACTGAGGACAGTTTCCTGGAAAGCGTTGCCTGGCGTTATATGCATTGGTTCTACGGTCAGCTAGACACAGTTTTTGTTAACTCTGAAGAATACCGGGAAAGCTGGATCAAACGCGGCTTCGATCCCGCCAAACTGAAGATTCTTCCCCGGGGCCTTGATATTGAGCTTTTCACACCAGCGCGGCGAGAGCCGGCGTTTTGGGAAAAATTTACTGCCACCAATGGGCGTATCCGTTTGCTCTACGTCGGGCGCATCTCCCGGGAAAAAGATCTCGATGTTTTGGCTGAAGCCTATCGCCGCTTACGCAACGACGGTGTTCCCGTGCAGCTTTTTGTTGTCGGTCATGGTCCGTACTCGGAGAAACTTGCCCAATCGCTACCAGAGGCAGTCTTTACCGGCTACCTCACCGGAAACGAATTAGCGACTGCTTACGCTTCGGCCGACGTTTTTGTGTTCCCAAGCACCACTGACACATTCGGAAACGTCATTCTGGAAGCACAGGCTTGCGGTGTGCCGGTCATTGTTTCGGATTCTGGCGGACCGAAGGAGTTAGTCGACGATAGAACGAACGGTTTGATCACTCGATCTCACGATGTGGACGATTTCACTCGAGCTATTCGTGCGCTCGTTGGGGATGTTGCGTTACGGGAACGCATGGGCTCGGCCGCCAGGAAAAGCGTTGTGGATCGGAGCTGGCCAAACGCATTTCGCAAATTTTGGGCGACGACCGATATCTAGTCGGCGGTCAGTGCTCTGCGGTTGTTAGTCGGTTGAGATTAACCCTAATCGCCGCCGGGCATGACGGCATTACCGTACAACTTCCAGAAGTAATTGAGCGGCGCGGCAAAACCAACCGCGATGACGATAGCGCGAACAACCGCGCGGTTCGCGCGATGCGATATCGTTCCCCCAAGATAGCCGCCAACAAGACCACCGAGCGCCATCGGCGCCCCGTAACTCCAGTTCACATTACCTTCGTAAATGAGCACCAGGATTGCATGCTCCTCGCATGCAAAGAGCGACAAAGTTCTTAAGCGCGACGACATGCCTGTGTCCAGAGCATTGGCGATCGAGAGGATGGTACCGTGCGAGGCAACCGCGCGCGTCTACCACGGCAAAGCATCCAGATCGACATTGCCGCCCGTGAGAATAACACCAACGCTTTTGCCGCGGATATTGATCTTCGATTTTTGAATCGCCGCGAACGGAACTGCCGCTGACGGCTCAACAACGATCTTCATCGTCTCCCAAAGCGTCCGCATGGCCGAAACGATTGCTTCCTCGCTAACAGTCACAATGTCGTCCACGTAATGCTGAATGATCGCGAAATTTGGCTCGCCGATATTTGTGCGAAGGCCATCTGCGATTGTAAACTTCTTTTCAGTCACAATTCGTCGTCCTGCGCGAAACGATTGCGTCGCATCATCCGCATTCTCGGGTTCAACAGCGATGACTTTTATCTGTGGCCGCATCGATTTCGCCGCGATCGATGTGCCGGATAACAAACCACCGCCGCCGACCGGGCACATGATCACATCCAGGTTAGGAATATCTTCCAGCAATTCCAGTGCTGCTGTTCCCTGTCCCGCAATCACGTGTTCATCTTCGAAAGAGTGAATCAATGTTGCTCCGGTCTTTTTGATTACCTCTGCACATTTGATTTCACGTGACGCTTCAGTCGGTTCGCAAAAGACCACCTGCGCGCCATAACCTTGGACTGCACGAATTTTCACCTTCGCCGAGTTCGACGGCATGACGATGTTTGCGGGAACACCGCGAAGCTTGGCTGCTCGCGCGACCGCAGCGCCGTGGTTCCCCGACGAGTGCGTGGCCACACCCCGCCGGGCAGTCGCTTCGTCTAGCGAAAAGACCGCGTTTGTGGCGCCTCGCGCTTTGAACGCGCCAATTTTCTGAAAATTTTCGCACTTAAAGAAGAGGGAACCGCCGCTGGCCTCATCGAATCGCGAGCTCGTCAGTACAGGCGTGCGGTGAATATGCGGTCGAATCCGATCATGGGCTGAGCGGATCGTGGCGAGGTCGATATCTACTTTGACCATCCGAAAAAAGCGTCGATGACTGCAAATGTGTCAATAAATCCGTGCGTCAGAATGCAGGCCCAAAGGTTCTTATGCGCCAGCATGCAAGCCACTCCTAAGATTAAACCAGCAATTCCAGAATCAACAATTCCGGATGGGCCCTTGTAATAATGCCCGTAGCCAAAGAGAATCGAAACAAGCACGATTCCGATCGGGTACGCCGTTGTCGATCTCTTCCCGATATCGGCAGCACGTGTGAGAAGGTGTCCTCGGTAAGCGATCTCCTCACCGAACGCGGCAAACGTCCAGACAATTAGTAAAGCAATCAGGGCAATTTTCGCGTTGCCGGTGATTTCATTCGCTAACACCGGGGAAGTTGGCGCCGGCCGGAAAAATCCAGTAATGGGTTCGATAACGAATTGGCCAAGCAGGATGCGACGCCGGCCGCCACCGCCGCAATCAACAAGATACGTCGCCACGATGAAGGTTGCTTGAAACCCATTGCCGACAACGTTCCGTTTCGCAGCCAAATCGAGGCCAGGCCGAGCACGAACAGCACAATAACTTCATTGGGCACAATCCGAAAAACATTGTGACCGATACGATGAATGCGCCCAGCAAGAGCTCGAACGCGCTGAGCACTCGAGATGCAAACGGATTACTGGACGGAAAAGGAGTCTCTGGCGCCATCGCGTAGTTCAGAAGTGTTTGGATACGGTGCCTTGAAATGGATCCGAGAACCTTGACTCTTACAGGGCCTCCTACTGCAGCCGATTGTAATTGGCGATCATGAGCAATTGTAGCCGCGGGCGCTGACCGCAGCGATCCAATGCATGGCAAGTACAGGGCAACCGACGTCAACGCCCTCGGCTACAACTCTTGTCCTGTAATCGGGCTCCGGATATGTTCAGGGCGGGGCCCGAGACCAATGAATCGAGCGGGGAGTTGTCGCAGAATTGGAAACCATTTCAGCAAGCGAAGCACAAACGGAAGGGAGGTCTTCTTTTCCTCCTGCGACCGTCCTGTGACAACGTGCCGATGAATAAAAACTTGCATCGCCTGGATCAGCCGGGTCGGCCACTCACGACGCGCCTGCACCATTCGCAAATCGTCAACGTGAACAGGGCCGCGCTGCAGCTTTTCCGCGAGCAGATTTGCTGTCGCGACGGCGTCCTGGATAGCCAGGTTGATTCCGACACCGCCCGCGGGTGACATCGCGTGCGCCGAATCGCCGATGCAAAGAAATCCTTCGCAGCACCAATCGCGCAAACGGTTTACCTGCACAGTGAGCAGCTTGATCTTCGACCAATCGTCCAGTTGAGCGACGCGATCGCGTAGAAAATCTGCGAAGCTTGCGATTTCATTTTGAAATGGCGCCAGCCCGCGCTCTTTGATCTCTTCGAACTGCCCTTTTGGAATGACAAAGCCGCACTGCCAATAATCATCGCGGTCGAGTAATACCAATAGCTTCCCGTTTTGAAAAAAGCCGAGCGTTCGTTTCGGGTCTCCCTCTTTCTTTGGAATCCGCATCCAAAGAACGTCGATCGGCACACCGAATTGCAATTGCTCGAGGTGCGCACGCGTCTGAGTGATCGAATGACGCCCGTCCGCGCCAATGACAAGGTCAGCATGAATTTCTAGTTCTCCTTCCGGCGTTTTCGCTCGAACTCCTGTTACGCGCGCATCTTTCACTAACAAATCCACGACCTCCGCTCTCATATACAATTGGAATGAGGCAAACCGTTTGGCCTGACTTGCGATGAAATTTAGGAAATCCCACTGCGGCATGAACGCGATGAACTTGCAATGGGTGGGAAGCTTTGTGAAATTCGCGGCCGGCACGACCTGGCCGTTGACCACGGCACGCAATTCACACAGTTCCTGGTGCGGCAATTTCAGGAACTCATCGAGCAACCCAAGCTCGTACATGAGTTCCAACGTTGAAGGATGAATGGTGTCGCCTCTGAAATCCCGGTTAAAATCGGCGTGCTTCTCCAGAACGACCACACCAATCCCGGCTCGTGCGAACAAATATCCGGTCATCATACCGGCCGGGCCGCCACCTACAATGACGCAACGTGTTTTCAGTCTTTCAACCACGGATCACATGGATAGCACGGATTACGGCCCTCTCACGATGTGATTCTGAGCGAAGCGAAGAATCTTCGATCGTTTCTGATTAAACCCTCCCAGAAATAACCAGAGATGTTTCGCTTTGCTCAATTCGCCACAGGACGAATGCGCCGTGGCGGACATGACAAGAACCCTGCGTGAGGACGCGTTGGCGACTGATCTCAAGATTTGTGTTACATCCCTGTTATCTGTGCAATCCGTGATTGGATCGCAGCGAAGCCATCACGATGTAAAATTCGAATGAAAACTGATCAGCCGCTTTTTCTCAACGAAGACCAAGTCCGTCAGCATTTACAGATGGCCGATTTGATTCCGGTCATGGAAAAAGCATTAATCGATTTCTCTAGCGGCAAAGTGACGCAACCCGTGCGGTCGGTCATCAAAGTTGAGCCCGCAGGTGGATTTCTCGGCCTGATGCCTGCGTCCACTCCCGAGGCACTTGGTTTAAAGGCTGTGACCTTCTATCCGTCCAACGCCGAACGTGGAATTCCAACACACATGGCGACGATATTCCTCGTCGATCCGCAGACGGGGACGCCACGCGCAGTCATGGACGGAAGATTGATCACAGAGATGCGCACCGCCGCGGTCTCAGCGGCTGCAACGAAACTTCTTGCGGTGCCTGATTCGAAGATTCTGGGGATCCTTGGAAGCGGAGTGCAGGCGCGCAGTCATGTAGAAGCGCTGCGACTGGTCAGGCAATTCGAAGAGATTCGCATATGGAGTCGAACAAAGGAACGCGCAACACAATTCGCGAAGGAAATTGGGGCAACGGCAGTTTCCGCCGAAGAAGCAGTGCGGGACGCTGACGTCGTGGTCACCGTGACAAGCTCGACGACACCTGTTCTCAGGGGATCGTGGTTAAAGCCGGGCTGCCACGTCAACGCGGTCGGCGCGTGCCGGGCCGACTGGCGGGAACTCGATGACGATGCGATGCAAAACAGCGTGGTTTTCGTCGACTCGCGAGAAGGCGCGATGAAGGAATCCGGTGATGTGATTCTTTCAGGCGCGAGGATTTACGCCGAACTTGGCGAAGCGCTCGCTGGCAAGATTCCACCACGCGCAAACGGAACCACGGTCTTTAAGTCGTTAGGTATGGCGGTGGAAGATGTTGCCGCCGCGACGCTAGTCTATCGAGCGGTTACGGAAGGATCACGTTCTCCAATCCGATAACGCGCGCTGCGAAACGCTTGCTCTACCACCGCAGATGGGGGAACAGTTCGCTGCAATGCCTGATCAGTTTGAACTTGATTTGAAACTTTCCCGCGCAGTCGCGGCAGGACAACTGATCGAATCGGCAGCGAAAAATATTCATGCGTTACTAGATGGGGCGTCGTCTGACCTTTATTTGCGCGCTGTCAGGGAACTGGTTGAAGCTGGTGAATGGTCGGAACTTAACGATCGCTTCTACCAGACGCTTGCCTTTGGAACAGGCGGTCTGCGCGGACGAACCATCGGAAAAATCGTAACTACTGCCGAAAAGGGCAACGTAGAAGAAGGCGACCGACCCGAATTTCCGTGCGTAGGCACAAACGCGATGAACTATTTCAACATCAGTCGTGCGACACGGGGCCTTGTCGCATATCTGCACGATTGCAATCGAACCGAAGGGATCTCTGCGACACCCAAAATCGTGATCGCACACGATCCGCGATTTTTCTCAAAGGAGTTTGCTGAGCTTCTTGCGAAAGTCGCGACCGAAAACGGTTGCGACGCGTTCGTATTCGAAGGACCACGGTCTGTACCAGAACTTTCGTTCGCTGTTCGTTATCTCAAGGCGAGCGCCGGGGTGGTAATCACGGCGAGCCACAATCCACCGCACGATAATGGCTTCAAGGCGTACTTCGGCAACGGCGCACAAGTAATCGAACCACATGCCGGTGGGATCATTGCAAAGGTGAATGCGATCGCCTCGGAACGGTACACCGCTTTACCAAACGATCAGCAGGGCAAGATAACAACCATTGGCAAGGAAATTGACGAAGCGTACATGGATCGGCTCGAAACGCTCGTTCTGGATCCGCGCGTGATTCGCGACGGCAAATCGCTGAAGGTTATCTACACCCCTCTCCATGGAACCGGCAGCGTGATCATCAAGCCGATGCTCAAACGGCTGGGTTTCAACTTCAAAGTGGTGCCGGAACAAGATCATTTCGATGGTCGATTCCCGACAGTGAAATCACCAAATCCGGAAAATGCCGAGGCGTTGACAATGGCAATTGACTTGGCCGAACAGGAACATGCAGATGTGGTGGTCGCCACCGATCCCGATTGTGACCGTGTCGGCGCGGCGATTCGCGGCACGAACGGAAAAATGAAATTACTTACCGGGAATCAGATTGGGTCGTTGATTGCCTGGTATCGAACCAGGACGCTCTTCAAACAGGGTGTGCTGAACAAGGAGAACGCTTTTCGCGGAGTGATCATCAAGACCTTCGTTACGACCGACCTGCAAAAAGCAATCGCCGCACAGTACGGTCTGCGCTGCGTGGAAACCTTGACCGGCTTCAAATATATCGGGGCGAAGCTCGATAAGTACGAGCGGGCTTTGTCGATTGATAAAAACGCGCCGCCGGGGCGTTCCTACCAGGATTTGTCCGAAGACGAAACGCGAAAGCTTCGCCTTGAACATTCTTCATTTTATGTTTTCGGCGGCGAAGAAAGTTATGGCTATAGCGGCGCGGATTTTGTGCGCGACAAGGACGGCAACGGCGCGGCGATCATGTTTTGCGAAATGGCCGCGTACGCAAAGGCGCAGGGCAAAACCGTCGAGGATTTGCTCGATGACATCTATTCTGAGTTTGGTTATTTCGTCGAGAAAAATGGCTCCATTGTTTTCGAAGGGGCGGAAGGTGCCATAGAAATTGCGCGTTTGATCAAGTCTTACGCCACCAATCCGTTCCAAGAAGTGCTCGGCTCGAAGATCGCCGACATTAAAAATTTCGAGACCGACGAGATTCGCGACGTGGAGGGGGACCAGATTCCAAGAGAAAAAATGTTGATGTTCGCCTTACAAGATGGGACGCGCATCGCAGTGCGTCCATCCGGCACAGAACCGAAGATTAAGTACTATCTTTTTGCGCAACGCCGGCCAGAGCGGGGAAACTTAAATTCCGCCGAGCTCAATCAAATCAAGATTGAAGGGAACAAGAAACTCGATCGTCTCTGGGAATGGCTGCAGAAGGACGCCGAATCGCGGGCTGCGCAAGGCAAGACGTAGTAACTGCAAGAGTCCTCGGCCGGCCATCACGCTTGTCATGTCGAGCGAAGTCGAGACATCTCTGGATGGTTGCGGACGGCCGAAATAGCCAGAGATTCCTCGACTTCGCTCGGAATGACAGAATTGCTCGCTGAAGTTTAACACCCGCTTGCTTTGGATTTGCATAGGCTAACAAAAAAATCAGTTGCAGTGTGGCCGTGGCTGGCAGCGATGTTTACTGGACTTCTCTACGCGAGTTGTTTTGCGCCATTTAATTTCAGCTGGCTCTGTTGGTTTGCACTTACTCCGCTTATCGCGGCGGTTTGGTTTTCAGGAGCCGAGTCGCGTCATCGCTGGCTTCGTAATCTTCTGCTCGGTTACGTTGCTGGACTCGTATTTTTTTGGACCGCTTTTTCCTGGCTAACAACGGTCACCGTTCTCGGCTGGTTTGTTCTCCAATTCTACATGGCGATTTATTTTGCTCTTTGGGCGTGGTTCTGCGGTTTGCTCCAACCCCGCGAAAGAAAGACAGAATTACGTTCCACCAAATGGGACCGGATGCTGGCTCAAGCTCGCAGCGGCGCGCCTCCTTCGCAATCGCTATGGATAAAGTCAACAAACAATCTGTTTCTCGCCTTTCTGGTCGCTGCAGCGTGGGTAACACAAGAATGGTTCCGCGGTTGGGTGTTTACCGGTTTCGGTTGGAATGGCCTGGGCGTCGCGCTGCATGATACCTGGCCGCTGATTCAGATCGCGGAATTTACCGGTGTGGCCGGTTTATCGTTCCTGGTCGCATTTGCGAACGTTATTGCGGTCACAACCGTGTACCGTCTTTTTGTCGAGGTGAGCACACGTACGGTCCGCCCACACTTTGACCTGACGTTAACATTGGCAACAATCGTTGGCGTTCTCACTTTCGGCCTGCGCGCCACCCAAGTGTCTTCACCCACAAAGCCGCTTCGGGTTGCCGCCGTGCAATCGAATGTGCCGCAAAATCAAAAGTTCGATCCCCAATTTACACGCAAGATTTTCGATCAATTTCGGCGCTTGAGCGAAATCGCGATCCGCTCGACTCCGCCGCCGGATTTATTGATCTGGCCGGAAAGTGCAATGCCAGGTCCCGTCCTCGCAGACCGGGAAAGTTATCAATTTGTCATGAATCTTGCAGCTTCGGCCGAGAGCGACATTCTTTTGGGCACCATCGACGAAGAGAACGGTGACGTGTTTAACGCCGCCCTTCTCGTTTCGGATGGAGGTGAGCAAGTCCAGGTTTATCGAAAAGTGCATCTGGTACCGTTTGGCGAATATGTTCCGGGACGGCATTCAGTTCCCCTGCTTGCGCGAATTGTTGGCGACCAGGTTCCTGGCGATTTCAAGCCCGGTACGAACCACACAGTATTCGAGCTGACAAATAACGATGTGAAAGTCGCACCGCTGATCTGTTTCGAAGATACAATTGGCGACTTAACTCGACGATTTGTGCTGCCGGCCGAGACGACTCCCGGGGCGAATCTACTGGCAGACATCACCAACGACGGATGGTTTTTGCGCTCCGCCGGTTCGCACCAGCATTTGGCAAACGCGATTTTTCGCTGCGTGGAAACACGCCGCCCGATGATTCGCGCCGCGAACACCGGTGTAACGTGTTTTGTAAACCAGTTCGGACGTGTCACTCAGAAATTGCAGGACGACACGGGCAGCACATTTACCGAAGGCGTGCTTACAGGCGAGGTAAAGATCCCAACCGAGAATGAAATAACATTTTACACGCGACATGGTGAGTTGTTCGCGAAGTTGTGCGCAGTTCTCAGTGCAATTGCCACGGTGGCAGCGTTGGTATTGCGCAGAAAGTTGTAGAGGTGCTTGTGCCGAGCACCTATTTTTAGTTTCGGCGTTCGAAATGCGCCATAACAAGTTTTCACCTTATGGCCGTCGCACTGCCACTCGATCATTTGAACGAAATCTGGCCGGATAAATTTCGCGGCGCGCGCATCGGCGCGCTGCTGCATCCCGCCTCCGTTTCTTTAAAACTCGAACACGCGTCGCGGATTCTCGAACGACAGGATGGGAAGCTTTTTCGACTCTCAGCGTTTTTCGGCCCGCAACACGGATTCCTCGGCCAGACGCAGGACAACATGGTGGAATGGAAAAGTTACGAGCACCCGCGCCTTCGCATTCCTGTTTACAGCCTGTACGGCGAATATCGCGAGCCGAGTGCAGAAATGTTGGAACAAATCGATGTTTTACTCGTAGATCTCCAGGACATCGGTGCTCGCTACTACACTTTTATTTGGACCATGTACCTCTGCATGCGCGCCTGCGAGAAAGCGGCCGTCGAAGTCGTCGTGCTCGATCGACCGAATCCAATCAACGGCGTCACTACCGAGGGGCCGCTGCCTGATCCGGACTACAGGTCGTTCGTCGGGCTTCATTCGCTTCCAGTGCGGCACGGAAAAACGATTGCCGAACTTGCCCGCCAATTTCGGGACGAGGCCTTTCCACAATGTGGAGTGTCGATTCTGCCAATGCGAAACTGGGAGCGCCAGATGTGGTTCGATCAAACCGGTCTGCCGTGGGTCATGCCCTCACCTAATATGCCAACGCTCCATACTGCCACTGTCTACCCAGGAATGTGTCTTCTGGAAGGAACCAATATTTCGGAAGGCCGCGGCACAACGCGTCCATTCGAGATTTTCGGCGCACCTTTTATCGACGCCGAGAAACTCTGCCGCGAACTAAACGGATCAAAATTGCCCGGAGTTTTTTTCCGTGAAAATTATTTCCAGCCGACCTTCCACAAGTTCACAGGCGAACTTTGTGGTGGGGCGCAGTTGCACGTAACCGATCGCAATGTGTTTCAGCCATTTCAAACAGGCGTTGGAATCATTCGCACGCTCCGCCAATTGTACCCGGAGCAGTTTGCGTGGAAGCAACCGCCTTACGAATACGAATGGAAACGACTTCCCATCGAAGTTTTAATCGGCGGTCCGATCGAATCCCTTTTCGACATCTGATCACGGGCCTCGTAGCCGTCGCCATTGTTGCCGGTTCGAAACTTCGCGCAGAGATTCCATGGCCGGAAGTTGTCCAGCGGCTTGCTCATGAGAACGAAAGATTAGCGCGGCGTCCTGAAGGACATAACGGCGAATACTTCGTGGTCTGTACGCTTTATTACACGCCAAAAGAATCTGGCTTCACCTTTGAACGCGGATTCGATGCAAC
The DNA here is from genome assembly GCA_046732035.1 of Verrucomicrobiota bacterium. Lineage (GTDB taxonomy): Bacteria > Verrucomicrobiota > Verrucomicrobiia > Chthoniobacterales > UBA10450 > Udaeobacter. Next base: position 14,499 of record JBKPMH010000225.1, on the reverse strand, counting down.
TCCAATTACAAAACGTGGTCTGCGCGGACGAAAATACCCGCGCGATTTTCTGCGCTCTGTGAAGAAGGAAGGCGTTGGCCGGATCATTACTCCAGTCAATGGCCGCAATTACATTCGATACAATGGCGGAGACTCCTATGCATTCGCTTCGGCCCCAACTGGCGGAGGCGGAGTTTTGATTCCACGGTTTTCAGCGGCGATGAAGTCGCCACACGGCGTGCTACGTCGTGGCGCGGTTATCGAGACTGAGTCTCCTGAATTGGAGAAAGTGTTTCGCAGTCATCGCTGGAAGATCATGGATACCGGCGGCGGCCTGAAGCGATGGCAGATCGATTGTTATTTCGGCGAAGATGAACCTCTGGGACCTGGCAGACTTCAGGGGCGCCCGCGTGCGACTACATTTGAGTACGCGTACGCCGTCGCGCGAATCGTAGATTGACGTGAAGCCGTTTACTGTCCTGCTTCGGTTTCACGGTGATCTCAATGTCTTTCTTGTGCCAAAAACCAACGACGCTGTAATCGAACGGCAACTCGCGGAAAAAACCTCCATTAAGGACGTCATTGAGTCGTGTGGTGTTCCCCATCCTGAGGTTGATTTGATCTTGATCGATGAACAACCAGTTGGTTTCGGTCACACGCTGGCCAACGACGCAACAGTAGAGGTTTTCTCCGTCGAGAACGATGACACTATGTACACGAAAAAACGATTACAAACTACTGGTAGCTCCAGCTTTGTCGCTGATGTCCATCTTGGAGGCCTAGCACGAAATCTTCGTCTGCTTGGGTTCGATGTCGCTTACAACCAAAATGCTGATGACCGTCAATTGCTTCACCTGATGGCCAGCGAAAATCGAGCGCTTCTGACGCGTGACCGGCGCTTGCTCATGCACGCGGTAGTAAAGACCGGATACTACCCGCGCTCACAAAACGCTGAGGAACAAACTGTGGAAGTGGTACGCCGGTTTCATCTTCTCGATTCTATGGCTCCATTTACGCGATGCATTCGCTGCAACGGGAGATTGCAAAGCGTTTCCAAAGCTGAAATCGTCGACCGACTCGAGCCTCTAACCAATATGTACTACCACCAATTCCAACGTTGCAGGGATTGCGGACAAATTTACTGGGCCGGGTCACATTTCGCCAAACTAAAAGCGCGTCTCGAGCAAATTCGTTTGGATTCGAACAGCTGAGATACGCTGAGCTGAAAGGAAGCCGGAACTTCCTGGGAAAGACGCCATTCAGGTTGTATCGTCGCCGTTCTGAAAGTGAAATCCCGCCTTTCGCGCACGCTGCTAACGCTTCTACTTACGCTCCAATTCACAATTGTCGCGCGCGGATACGCTCCGCTTGGACATGAATTGTCGGAGCGGTTGCCGACGAGCGATTGGCGAACACGCCCACTGCGGCGAAGATTCGCTTCTTGTTAGACGGATTTGACCTGGAAAAGGCCGCGCTCATTGCCGATGAGATCAAAGGCTGGGACAAACATGGTGCTGACAATTCAACATCATTTCATTATTCGGCGCACCGGGACATCGACAGACAGTTGCGTGACTTCTGGCGAGCGAATCCGACTACGCCCGGACTGCAAGCAAACGCGGCTTCGCATCATTGGTTTCATTACATCGACGTGCCAGTCGTACCGGCGCAAAGGTATCGCGACGGTTTAGTCGGCCGCAGCAAATGGGATGTGGTCCACATGATTTCGTTTTGCATCCGAGTCTTGCAGGGACGAGTGCCTGAGCAAAATAAGCGTAAAATTACGAAGTCCGTCGCGCTCATCTTGCTTACTCATTATATCGCCGACATTCATCAGCCATTGCATGTAGGTGTGGAATATTTCGATCAACACGGGCGAGTCGTAGATCCCGATAAAAATAAGGCGGCGCTTGGAAATGAAGGAGGAAAACCATTTGCAGTTGAACTAATCGGCGAACCGCCACGAAGACGTGGATTTCACAGGAAGAAACTTCACGGTTTTTGGGACTACGACGCAGTAAACTCGCTTTTTCTTCGTTGGCCTGAAACATTACGAAAAAGCGAATTGCAGGTGTTCATTGAACCGCACAAGCGCGAACTGATTCACGAAATGGCCAGACGCGAACCCGCGAATTGGCGAGTACCGCCGAATGTTCCTGTCGATACACGCGGAGATATGGGCAGACGAAATTTTACCAATTGCGCGCGAAGCTTATGCGAGACTGGATTTCACAAATGTCCATCCGGAACAAAAGGAAAACCGGATTGTTGCTGCCGGTGAAGCGGTCGAAAAACCTGCTGCAAATCAAATGAACTATCGTGCGTGGGCAACAGACGTTGTGCGACTTGAATTGCATAAAGCCGGCTGGCGGCTGGCCGATCTGCTGCAGAAAATCTTGTAGTAAAAAAATGAGAGCCGTCGTCCAGCGTGTTAGTAGCGCACGTGTCACGGTGGAAGGCTCAGTTACCGGGAACATTGCAGCGGGCTTTCTGATTTTGCTGGGTGTGGGTCGCAACGACACATCCGCCGTCGCTGTCAGTATGGCTGAGAAGATCGCAAACCTGAGAATTTTCGAAGACGATCAGGGAAAAATGAACCGCTCTCTGCTGGACGCCGGCGGCAGCGCTCTGGTTGTTTCACAGTTTACACTTTATGGCGATGCACGCGGCCAACGCAGGCCCAGCTTCATCGCGGCCGCACCCCCGGAACAGGCAAAAAAGCTTTACGAAGAATTCACGGACGCGCTGAGCAAATTGGGAGTCACCGTCGCGACAGGAGTTTTCCAGGCCATGATGTCAGTGGAATTGGTGAATGAAGGCCCGGTCACAATCCTTCTCGATTCGGATAAGACGTTTTAGGAGAAGGCGCAGTCGGCACGGCTTTCATAACTGATTACTGTAATTGCAGGTGGCACGGCTCCCTCTACAGTGAAGCCGATGGTTCTTGCACCGGTTCGCCCAATTCGGCTGTCAGAAATTCAGGAAGCACGCGAACGAATCGCACAGACAATCGTTCGGACGCCTCTACTTCGCCTGGACCTTGGACCGCAGTTTCCGGACATTCGACTCAAGCTGGAAAATCTGCAGCCGATTAATGCCTACAAATTGCGGGGTGCCGCGAACGCCGTGGCGCTCCTCCCCGATTCGCAGCGCCGGCGTGGCGTATGGACAATCAGCGCGGGAAACGCCGGTCAGGGCGTGGCCTATGCTGCACGACAAGCCGGAGTGCCGTGCTCCGTCGTGGTAATCGAGACCGCGCCCAAATCGAAGCTGGAACGAATGCGAGCGCTCGGCGCAAAACTGCTTCCCGTACCATACGAGGTCGCGTGGAGAACCTTGGAAGAACGTTCATTTCCGGGAGCTGACGGAACATTCATTCATCCGTTCGACGACGACAATTTTATCGCCGGCCACGGAACAATGGCATTGGAGATTTTGGAGGACGTTCCCGATGTGGCAGCCGTGATCGCCAGCATCGGTGGTGGTGGCCTGATCACCGGCGTGGGTACTGCAATCAAAGCGCTTAAACCGGGCACAAAAATTTTGGGTGTCGAACCCGAGACGGCGGCGCCTGCTGCGCTCTCGTCCAAGATGGGGTCGCCGCAAGTATTTAAAGATTGGAAGGCTTCTTTTGTTGATGGTGCTGGTGGCCAAAGCGTGTTCCCTCGCATGTGGGAACGGATGAAACCAATCGTCGACGATTACCTGGTGGTGACTCTGGAGCAAACCAGGAAGGCAATGCGGCTTATGGCGGAAAAGGCGCGGGTCATTGCGGAGGGTGCAGGCGCGTTGCCGCTTGCTGCTGCTTTGAGCGGCAAAGCCGGCAAAGGTCCAATCGTTGCGATTGTCTCGGGTGGTAATATAGACCTGGACAAATTCTGTGATCTGATCGCACAGTAAAAATGTCGCCAAGTTAGTGTAAGGGTTGACTTTGGATTTGGAATCTGAAATAACCGTCTTCGGACAAAAGGAGGCGAAAGCAAAATGAAAATTGGCGATACAGCACCGGATTTTGAAGCGGAAACCACCGAAGGGCGGATCCGGTTCCATGATTGGATTGGCGACTCATGGGCGATCCTATTCTCCCATCCCAAGGACTTCACTCCGGTCTGCACAACCGAGCTCGGGTACATGGCGAAAATCAAGCCTGAGTTCGAGCGCAGAAACGTGAAGATAATGGGATTGTCAGTTGATTCGACCGGCGACCACACTGGCTGGGCAAAAGACATTGAAGAAACGCAAGGACACGCTCCGAATTATCCAATCATCGGTGATGGCGACTTCAAAATCGCAAAATTATACGGCATGCTTCCAGCGGATGTTGAAGGTGACCCGAAGAAACGTACACCTGCTGATAACGCGACCGTGCGTAACGTCTACGTCATTGGTCCCGACAAAAAGATCAAGTTGATCCTCATCTATCCCATGACCACGGGCCGCAACTTCGACGAAGTGCTGCGCGTTATCGACTCCCTGCAATTGACCTCGAAGCACCAGGTAGCCACGCCAGTTAACTGGAAACAAGGGGACGATGTAATCATCGCCGGTTCCGTTTCGAACGAAGAAGCGAAAAAGCGCTATCCTCAAGGCTGGAAGGCGCCCAAGCCGTACCTCCGCATTGTCCCGCAGCCGCAATAGCTGGCGGGCGGATAGCTTCCACGCCTGGCAGTAAAACTTTTAGACCCAATGGGTCTCCGCAGAGTATTCCGCGGGGTCTTGCTGGAAATAATTTTGCAATTCTCCGTAAAGCCGCGGATGGCGGCCGCGTAATGCGCGTGGCTGTTCAAAGAATGCTTCGACCGACACCGCGAAAAATTCAGTGGGATCCGTAGCCCCGTAGGTATCGAGTAAAGTTGGTATGCCTGTCTCATCCGCAGCGCGCAGCGACGCAAACTCGGATTTCATCACCTCACTCCAGGCCGCTTGCTGTTCTCGCGTTGCCAAGGCCGGCACTCCGTCAGCTGCGTGATTTTCGTAATCGAGTTGATGAGCAAATTCATGAAGAACAACGTTCTTGCCATCGGCAGGATCAGCCGCGCCATGTTTTACCGCGGCCCATGCCAGAACCAATGAACCCATTCTACGGCCAGTTTCGCCGAGACGGCTTACTGTGCCTTCTTGCCAAACGTGCTGATTAACCTGGTGGTCTTCCTGCACCATGTATGTCAGTGGATAAACAAGAATTGTTAGAAGACCCGGGAAATAATCGGTCTCGCGATGCAGCAACAAAAGACACGCTTGCGCCGCGATGGTCACGCGCACTTCGTCCGTGATTTCGAAACCGGCACAGCCTTCGAACCGTTTCTCCGCAAGAAATACTTGGATATGACCAAGAAGTTCGAAGCGGTCGCTGCCGGACAGTTTATGAAAAAATACGACGTGCCGCTGCACCAGGGTGAGCCATTCTTTCGGAAACGGTCGCGCGCGAAGCCGGCGTCTCCTTTGCTGCTTCAGCCACTCAAAGATCATATGAAAATGTAACCAGAGATCGTTTCATGAATGACGCTGTCATGTCCGACACGTGGATTCGTCCTGTGGCGCATTGAGCAGAGCGCCTGCAAAGCCGTAGCTTTATGCGAAGGATGGAAACATCTCTGGTCTATTTCTGTTGGAGTGCTCGATTCCAACACTAATCCGAGATTCTTCGCTTCGCTCAAAATGACATTATGGGATGTCTTGTAGAACATTTCACCACGTTCGTTTCAGCGGATGCGCTTCGGTATTAAAGATAACTTTGTCGAATTGCAAGGTTTCAGGTGGCGCGAAGAGCAAATAAAAATATTTAAAGGTCTCAGCCATCACGAAACTCTCCATTTCATCGAGCTGTTGTTTGGTGGTCACGTCGGCAAGCGCAGCGTAGCCAGCGTCGACACGGCAATATTCAACGAACTCGTCGAACATCTTCTCGCCCATACGCCGGTACGTTTCATCACGTGTGTAGTGATAAAGGTAATAGATGGACTCAATAATCTCAGGACGCAGATGGTAGCTCCCGTTAACCACACGCATTGTTTTGTAATCGAGGGTTTCCGGTTCGACACCATAAAGATTCCACATCTTGAATGATGACGTTTGCAGGCGGCGAGCGCGTTTCACATCGCCGGACAAAGCAAGCAACGCAGGGAAGAATGCGTCGAGAGCGCCGTACTCTGTTTTGGTCCGGATACCGGTCAGCATATTGGCATGGCCGTACCAGAGTTCGCCCCGAATTTCGTCGCCAAGGTATTTGTTAATCGCCGGAATGCTCGCGTACCACATGTCGCGACAATCTTTGTCGGCGAACACGAGCCAACTCTTCCAGAGATATTCGTAGTACGAGTCGATCCCGCCGCTGATGTGACTGCCGGTGCTCGTCCATGCCCCTGTGTCGACGTTAATGCTTTCTCCGACAAGTCCGAGTGGCGAACGCCGCTTGAACGTCTCCACTAACGCGCGTTTTGCTTTTTCATAGAAAATGGGGTTCCCCGTTAATTTGCTTAGCGTGCCAAATTCCAGTAACAGCGTGCCGGTTTCTGCCGGATTCGTTAATGGGTCGCGTGTCTCGCCGGTGTGTAAATTCACATAAACGTACGGAAGCCCGGTGGGGGAATTAAAAGCGGGGAGTAACCGCTTGCCCAAGTCCTCCGCCAAACTTAACAACCGTTTGTCGCCGGTTAGTTCATAGCTGGAGAGAAGTCCACCAAGCAGCCGTATGGTTATCTCGAAGTTTTTCACGTAAATGTCGCGATCGAATGAAAGATCATTAACCACAAGCGATCGCGCCCGTTCGGCTTCGGCATCAAGATGCATCAGGATCAGCGTGTCGAGCGCATCGACCGGCGTCATTAACAGCGATTGCCCATACCAATCGCGCGCAGTCTTACTCAGGGGGCGCAATGCATCGTGCCGCCACGCGTAACGCTCGTAATTGTTCCAGGCGTGCAGAAATTCAGTTCGCACATGAGCAGCCACCTTTTGCGCATGTTCCTCCTGCCGGGATTTGTTGCAGCTGAGTGTTGCTAGCGAGACTGCAGCCGTGATTAAAACAGTGCTTGGTGTAATTCGTCCTGGCATTTCGTCCGGATCAGCCTAACAATCGACAAGGAGGGATTCAAAAATGAATGCGACGTCTATTTCTCGACGTAAATTTGCACAGTTGTTAGGAGTAGGTGCGGCTGCTGCAGTCGTTAGGCCACGGTTTTCGTTTGCGAAACCGACTCAATCCAGCGCCACGTCTTTAACGGCTGGGGGTAACGTCGTCCGCCTTAGCGCGAATGAAAATCCGTATGGACCTTCGCAGAAAGCGTTACAGGCGATGACGGATTCGTTCGGGCGCGCGTGCCGGTATCCGGACGAGCATAATAACGGGCTAATCGAGAAGCTAGCGAAACTGAACAACGTTGATCGCGACGAGATTCTGCTAGGCGACGGATCGGGCGAGATTCTCAAACTCTGCGCGGAGACCTTCACCGGACCGCAGAACGGGAATCTCGTCGTGGCTGATCCGACCTTCGAAGCAATCGCCAATGGCGCCAGCGCCAATGGTGCTGAAATCACAAAAGTGCCGTTGACTAACACGTTTGCGCACGATCTGGAGAAAATGTTGGCCGCAGCCAAGAGTGGCGGTTTGATTTATGTCTGTAATCCGAATAACCCCACAGCCAGCATCACGCCGAAGGCTGAACTGCAAGATTTCATCGCCAAAACTCTCCCGAGTACCACGATTCTTGTCGACGAAGCCTATTTCCATTACGCGGACAGTCCCGATTACGAGAGTGTGGTCGCACTGGTGAAAGAACATCCGAACCTTATTGTTTCGCGCACGTTTTCCAAGGTTTATGGGATGGCAGGAATCCGCTGCGGATATTGTGTCGCGCAGAAACAAACAATTGAAAAAATGCGCCGCAACCAGATGTGGGACAGCGTAAATTGCATGGCGCTGGCGGCCGCCACTGCAAGCATTGACGATCTCGACCATGTGTCGAACCACCAGCGGTTGAACAAAGAAGCGAAAACGTTCACCACATCCGAGCTCAACAGGATGGACTACAAAGTGATTCCGTCGCAGGCGAACTTCATCATGTTCGATTGCAAACGTCCTGTGGTTCCGCTGATCAAAGCGATGAAAGAGCAGAACGTCCACGTCGGCCGGTTATTCCCGGCGTTACCGAATCACATGCGTCTTACGATCGGAAAAAAATCTGAGATGGAAATCTTTCTCGCCGCATTCCAAGAAGTCATGGCGTGAAATTGTGACTCCTTGCCGCGCCGTATCCTTGGCGGAGGCGGGACGATCGGCAAAAAATCCGAAATGGAGACATTCCTTACCGCTTTTCGCGAATTAATGGCCTAGCGTTTAGCCGCAGAATAGGAGTTCTAGCGGGCGTCGCGCGAAGCGCCGAACCAAACGGAGAGACGCTCGCCGCGGCGAGCGCCCCTACAATGCATAGGTCGGCAACAAATCAGGCCTGTTGAAACCGAAATAGCGGCCGGGCGCTTTGATCAAATAAGCATTGCAACATCGGGAAATGCCGCCCGGAAACTAGCAGCTCGCGGAGCATCGTCGGCAAGCAAGCGAAAATCCGCGAAGTCAAACCCCGGGCCAACCGTACAGCCAACAAACGCGTACTCTCCCAGCGACCGCGCTGCTTGCCAAATACCCGCGGCGATTGTGCAAACCGGTGCACCGGTGGTTCTGCCAAGTGGGGCCAACCGGTGGCGTACCACGGATTGACCCGACGCGCTGAGCTCCAGCAACTCCAGAGGACCACCTTCGTAAAGATGCCAGACCTCATCGGATGCGACTTGATGCCAACGACTGAAAGTTTCCTCCGGGAGGAGAAAGTAGATCGTTGTCAACGCAGCGCGGGGACCCCGCCCATCCATTGGGGTGACCTGAACATCAGAACGAAAAATCTGCCGATAAAAACCGCCCTCGGGGTGAGGCTGCAAATCCAGCCTGGCAATCAATTCAGCGGCTCGCGGATGCATGGCGGAAAACGAATATCGCATCGGGATTAGGCGCCGTTAAGTGAAGGTGATGCGAAAGCGCAGGCCCGGCTTGGAGCCAAACTGCTGCGGTTTGATAAAACGCTCGACCAAAATGCCTCCATTCGCTTCGATCACACGCTGTGACGCGGTGTTGTCCGGATCAGTGGTGATCTCGACGTACGGAAGGCCGACTGCTTTTGCCTCGGGAAGTATGAGGCGCAGCGCTGACTTTGCGTACCCGAGGCGCTGCTTCCACGGCACCACCGCATAGCCGATATGCCCCAGACAATAGAGCGGTAACGCTGCAGTACCCGGCTGCCACCGCAACCCAATGCTTCCGCAGAATTCGCCGTCCCAGAGCCAGCGCCTGAAGCCCGGGAGCCGCCTGACCGCCGACCCATCTGGGAGAGTGATGGGCGGACCCTTCGCTTCGAGATCTTCCGTGCTGGCGAGAAACGCGGCTGCATCGTCCTGAATGCGGAAGAGCTCTTGGTGTGCTGCCTCAACACCGCGCCCGTTGTCGAATGACCACCCACGTTCGAGCGCAGCGACATAGCTCGCAAGGTGTTCGGGACCGGGACGGACGAGTTGCATGCGCAGGCGCCTAACGAAGGGTTAGGCCTCACGGATGTAGAGGCGCTTGGGCGTGTTGCCTGTCCGAAACTTCATGGCAATGAAGAAAGTAGATGCAGAAAGGACCTCCTCGTTCGCGTCGGGCTGCTACCTCGCCGGTCAGCTCTCGGGGTCGTACCCGAATTCGCGGAGTTCCTGCGAGCAGCGGCAAGCTTTGGCGATCTTCGCGGCCCATTGGACGGCGGCTTCGCGCGACGGGAGTTCCAGGACACAGAAGCCGCCGTTGAACTCCTTGGTCTGCGCGTAGGTCTCGTTCGTGACGGTGCCGTCGGCGGCGACCATCAGCGGCGCAACGTCCTCGTTGATACCGCCGCCGAACACATAGACGTCGGCATCCTTCGCCTCGCGTATGACCGCGTGTGCCGCTTCGCCCACGGCAGCCATGTCTTCGTCGGAGATGTCCATCGCCGATCCGGGGAAGGAGATAAGGTACTTCGTCATCGTTCGGGTCCTTCGGGTCTGAGTTTCGGATTGGTGTGAGACCTAACCATAATTAGCCGAAGGTTCACATTTAAAGACGAACATTTTCGTCTAAAGCGTTACGGTGATGGATTTCTCGCTCACGCTCGAAATGACAAAGCCCCATCTTTTGCATCGACCCGAACCGTCTGACCTTCGCGGACTTTGCCTTCGAGAATGTCTATACTGAGCGGGTCTAGAATCTGTTTTTGAATGGTGCGACGCAATGGACGCGCACCATAAACCGGATCGTATCCTTCACGCGCTAGCAGTTCCTTGGCTGAATCGGAAAGTTTGAGTGTGATTTTTTGTTGCTCCAGTCGTTTGGACAAACGGCCAAGCTGGATCTCAACAATCTTCTTCAATTCGTCCTCACTCAGCCGATCGAAAATGATGATCTCATCAACGCGATTGAGAAATTCTGGACGAAAATGCGCGCGCAATGCATCGGTGACCAACCGGCGGCGCGCTTCTTTCGATTCTTCTTCCATGATGTATTGAGAACCGATGTTCGAAGTCATGATGATGACCGTGTTCTTGAAATCGACGGTTCTCCCCTGCCCGTCTGTGATCCGTCCATCATCCAACACTTGGAGCAGAACGTTGAACACGTCCGGATGCGCTTTTTCGACTTCGTCGAACAGAATTACTGAGTACGGCCGGCGCCGGACTGCTTCGGAAAGCTGGCCGCCTTCTTCATAACCGACGTATCCAGGCGGGGCGCCGATTAACCGTGCGACGGTGTGTTTCTCCATGTATTCGCTCATGTCGATTCGGACCATGGCGTTCTCGTCGTCGAACAAAAATTCAGCGAGCGCGCGGGACAATTCCGTTTTGCCGACACCAGTCGGTCCGAGAAAAATGAATGATCCGAGCGGACGGTTTGGATCCTGCAACCCGGCCCGGGCACGACGCACCGCATTGGAAACCGCCTTGATTGCTTCGTCCTGCCCGACAACACGTAAATGCAAATGCTCTTCCAGCTTTACCAGTTTCTCGCGTTCGCCTTCCTGAAGTCGCGAGACGGGAATATGCGTCCAGCTCGAGACCACCTCGGCGATGTCTTCCTCGGTTACTTCTTCACGAAGGATCGATTTTTTTGCCTTGGCGCTTTTTGCTGTCGCGTCTGCCAATTTCTTTTCCAGCTCCGGTATTCGTCCGTATTGGATTTCGCTGGCCCTGCCCAATTCGCCTCGACGCTGCGCTCGCTCCAGCTCGGTGCGCAGTTGATCGAGTTCTTCTTTCCATTTCCGCTGCTCCTCAATAACAGCTTTTTCTTTCTGCCATTCCGCTTTAAGCGCGTTCGATTTCTCTTTTAGCTCGGCCAATTCCTTTTCGAGTTTCTTCAAACGTTCCTTGCTTGCGGCATCTTTTTCTTTCTTGAGTGCCTGACGTTCCATTTCGTGCTGCATGATCTCGCGCTCGATCACATCAATCTCCGTCGGCATGGAATCGAGCTCGATCTTCAAACGCGACGCCGCTTCATCGACGAGATCGATGGCCTTATCCGGCAAAAACCGATCTGTGATGTAACGCTGCGATAACACCGCGGCTGCAACCAACGCGCTATCGGTAATTCGCACGCCGTGGTGCACCTCGTAGCGTTCCTTTAGCCCGCGGAGAATGGCGATCGTATCCTCCACCGTCGGCTCGTTCACCAGTACCGGCTGAAAGCGCCGCTCCAAAGCAGCGTCTTTCTCGATGTACTTGCGATACTCGTCGATGGTAGTTGCGCCGATGGTGCGCAGCTCGCCGCGCGCCAGCATTGGCTTGAGCATGTTTGAAGCGTCGACAGAGCCTTCTGCTGCGCCCGCCCCAACAATCGTGTGCAGTTCGTCGATGAACAAAACGATCTGACCTTGCGAGTCGGTCACTTCTTTCAAGAATGCTTTCAGACGATCTTCGAATTCGCCGCGAAACTTTGCGCCGGCCACCATCGCGCCAATGTCCATGGCGATGACGCGTTTATTCTTGAGCGAATCAGGCACATCACCGCTGATGATTCGGCGCGCCAGGCCTTCAACGATTGCGGTCTTCCCGACACCGGGGTCGCCTATGAGCACCGGATTATTCTTTGTACGGCGGGACAACACCTGCATGATCCGGCGAATTTCGTTATCCCGTCCAATCACCGGATCGATCTTTCCGCGCCGAGCCAGCTCGGTGAGATCCCGACCGTATTTTTCAAGTGCTTGATATTTTCCCTCGGGATTTTGATCCGTCACGCGTTGAGAGCCGCGCACTTGCTGAAGGCCCTGCATGATTTTATCGCGCGTGACGCCGCTTTCCTTGAGCAATTTCGCGGCTGGAACGCTCGATCCGGCCAAGGCCAGCAGGTAATGCTCGGCACTGGTGAATTCGTCCTTTAATTTCGACATTTCCTTCTCAGCCGAATCCAGAACGTTGCGAAGCTCATTTGAGACACGTACGTCGGCGGAGCCATGGATTTTTGAGCGGTGTTCCAAGTCGGAACGCAGTCGTTCGCGCACTTGCTCTACATTCGCGCCTAACTTCTCAAGCAGCGGGCGCGTTATCCCCTCGCCCTGGTCAAGAAGCGCCGAAAGAAAATGCTCGTTCGTTATTTCTGAATGATTGTTTTGCGCGGCGAGATCCTGCGCCGCTTGCAGCGCTTCCTGCATCTTCTGAGTGTATTTATCGATGCGCATTCACCAAAGATAGACAACGCAATCGCCTGAGCAATCCGACATTAGAGGGCGTATCTCACCTCATTTTGCTAGACCAGACATAATACACTTCGTTATGAGCAACGCCCGGCTTGCTGGATAACCCAGCCTTCACGCGATTAGCGCCCACGCATCGGGCTTTTTTCGTTGGTCCGAAGCGACTAGAATCGCCGAAATGACGGAGGATTCTCGTCCGCGTTAGGCGACGCTATTGAGTTGCTGAAACAGCTGCCGAGCAAATTTACGTCAAAGCCAATCACAACTGGGCATTTTCACACGTGACGCAACGGTCGCTTTAGATCGACGGGACCGCGCGCCTCGAATACTTTTTCCATTCCACCAGCGAGAGTCTTCGATCTGTTCAACAGATTTCAAACTCCCGGGGATGGATTCAACTTCGTTTTTATCTGCCGTCTCGGTTCGAATGGAACGCGTATGTCATCTGTCATGCGGAATCACATAATGGCCCTGCTGAGTTGCACTTATTCTATCCAAAGCTGACCAAAACTGGCGGATCGATCACATGTGGTGGAAATATCTACCGCTTCCCTGAAGAATTTCCTGAATGGCTTTCCACTGCATGAACGCATGCGTTTGACACAAACGCCTCTACAACGATGAGTGTTTGATGGACGGAGAAGTAAAAGTATCGACGCGCCACGCATTGCGTGTTTTACACCGCGGCCCGTTTCGCCGTTACATCATTGGTAGCTCAATCTCCGATACGGGAACGTGGATGCAGGTGATGGCTCAGGGATACGTGATGAGCACACTGACGAGCAAAGCGCTACTGCTGGGGATGGCCAATCTCGCCGCCGGTTTGCCGATGCTTCTTTTAACGATGGCCGGCGGTTCGGCGGCTGATCGTTTCGACAAGCGAAAAATTCTTCTGGCAACGCAGTTTGTCCAGATCGGTCTCGCGATTTCCATGGGACTTTTGATCATGAGCGGCAAAATCCAGATCTGGCACATCCTGGCGTTTGCTGCCGTCCTCGGAATTTCGAATTCATTTGAGATGCCGACTCTCAATGCCTTCGTACCAGAGTTGGTGACTCGCGATGAAATTCAGAGCGCGATAGCTGTCGACCGGGCAGTCTTCCACGGTTCACGAGTAGTTGGTCCGGCTCTTGCCGGAATTCTTATCGGCGCATGGGGCGCAGCTTCGGCTTTTTTTTCCAACGCAGTTTCATTCGTGGCGTTCATTGTCGCCCTGCTGATGATCCCACCTCGATCCCGCGGCGACGCCGACGAGGAACAAAAACGTGCCAGTGGCATCAAGGACGGTTTTCGGTACGTGGCGAAGGACAAACCCAGCCTTGCCATGATCGCGCTCATCGCAGCGACAACATTTTTCATTTTTCCAATCATTACCGTCATGATGCCGTTATATGTGCGGCTGGTGCTTCACATGGGCGCGGATCAGCTCGGTTTTTTGATGGGCGCTTCGGCTGTCGGTTCTGTGATCGGTGCGATTTTTTTGATCAGCATTCCGCATCGAAAACGTGTGCCAATCATGATGGTGAACGTAGGCGTTGTCGCCTGTGCCATTTTCACTTTGTCGCGCGGGCCAAGTTTTTACATCGCGACAGGAATGCTCATTCTCAATTCCCTTGGGCTAGCCATGAACTTCGGTTTGGCCAATACGATCGTACAGGAACGCGCACCTGATTATCTGCGCGGCCGCGTTTCGGCAGTGTTCATGTTGAGTTTTGTTGGTCTCATGCCGGTTGCAGGCCTGGGGATTACCGGATTGTCCGATCTAATTGGTATGCCC
>JBKPMH010000224.1:0-8427 GCA_046732035.1 Verrucomicrobiota bacterium | reverse complement strand
AAAAGACGCACGCACTTGCCACGTGCAGGTCTATCACGACGCGACCCACCCCAGCGCGATTCAACTTCCGCTGCGATGATTCGTTACGTCCTCGGAATTTTAATTCTGGTGGGCACTTGTTTACTGGTTGTTACACCTGCGCGCGGTGATTCGGAGATCGTAATCGCAATTCGTTATCTGCAAGCGGCGGGAACCAGTCATTCCCATCTTTATCTGTACCGGGAAGATGGAAGACTGATACGGCAATTGACCCATGATGACTCTGGACAGGATTCCGGTCCGATATTCGCTCCTGATGGCAGCGTAATTGTTTTCGCGCGCGAAAAATCCGATACTGCTCGCGAGTTTTGGAGCGTTGACCCATTTGGCAAGGCATTGAAAAAATTGGAGACCCCGCCTGATTGGTATACGTCAGCGAAAAGTTCGACGTATTTCACCAACACTGAGCCCGAAAAATCTGCATCTCCAAATCCGTCCGCTTCAGCTACGGAATCTGCTTCCCCGACCGCAACGCCAGTTCCGACCTACAAATCGTCCGACGGTGCTATCGAATTGATTTTGCGCGAAGATCCTAACAGCGAAGACGACCAAGTCGACGGACCGGGTCATGGAAAGCACTACCTGTTTCGTGATTTGAAAAATGGAACTGACACCGAGTTCGACAAAATCCCGGGTTTCTATGGCGTCTTTGGATTACTCCACGAAGATCACGATACGGACCAGCGCTTTCTGTTCGATGGACCACTGCGACTGGCCTTCTTCGACTTGCATTTGAACAGCACGGACGGTGATACAGTTTTCGCCCTCGATCTTACCGGCCCGCGTCTTGTCAGGTTATCGCCGAACTGGGCGACGCCAATTCCGCTGCCTGGCGAAGCCGCCTTTCTCACGTTCACAGAGAATCGTTACGTGCCTATCACGGGCAGCAAAAAAACGGCGAATTGTTCTTACATCGAGCACTGGGACGAAAAGCTGAATAAGGTTCGTTATGCGCGCGAAAGATCTGCCGCCCTCTGTTACGGCGCATCAATGTACCGGCCGGCAAACAATCCGGGTGTCATCACATTGCGGCGCGGTGCTGAATGATTGCCCATGAGAAAAACATCGGCCCTAGCGCTTTTTGTCGCCTTGTTGTTAGGCAATGCTTCGGCAGTTGCCGATTCGCTCGATACACTGGCAACTGATTTCTGGGCGTGGCGCGCCAAGTACGCGCCTTTTACCGGCGACGATGTGAACCGCATCGATCGGCCTGGCGGGATTCGGGATTGGTCGCGCCCCAACGTAGAGAAACAACGAAAAGACGTCGCCGAGTTCGAAGCGCGCTGGAAAAAACTGGATCCAACCGCATGGCCAATCCCACAGCAGTTAGACTATCGGCTGATCGGCTCCGCGTTGGCGCGACTTCGCTGGGAGCTGGATATTAATCCACGTTGGAAACGCGACCCCAATTTCTATATCGCTCAGACCCTGACGGCTGTAGTTGAAGCGCTCACTGTTCCAGGACCGTACGACGCAGCGCGCAGCCGGGAAATTCTAACCCGAATCGAAAACATTCCGTCGATTCTGCAACAAGGCGCTGAGAATCTCGATAAGCCGCCGGCGCCATTCGCCTCGGTTGCGATCCAAACGTTGGAAAACGTTCGGCCGCGTCTGCGTCAAATGGCGGCAGCATTCTTAAAATCTACAACTCTCAAGGAAGATGAATTGTACAGCGCGACCGATCGAGCAGCGGAGGCGCTCGAACATTTTCGCGAAAAGCTTCGACACATGTTGCCGTCGCTGTCGAATCAGACGGCGCTCGGGCGTGACGCTTACATTTTCTTTCTTAACAATGTGGCATTGATCCCGTATTCGCCTGAAGACCTTCTGGCGATGGCAAGACAGGAATGGAACCGCGCCGTCGCGTTCGAGGCATTCGAGAAAAATCGCAACAAGGATGTGCCGCCGCTCGAGGGAGCGGACAATGTCGACAGTTGGATCAAGGAAGCAGCAGAGAAAGAATTGCACATCAGGAAGTTTCTGGAAGAACGTGGCATCATCACTGTCCCAAATTGGGTCCAGCACTACACACTTCGAGCAATGCCGGATTATTTGCGCCCATTGGAAGGATTCGGTGAAATGGACGATTTCACTTCCCCATCCCGCTTGAAGGAGAATTGCGTTCGTTATGTGCCCGAGCCTTCAGGGAAACTGGGTTACTTCTGGCAGGCGACCGCAGAAGACCCGCGACCGATTACGGTCCACGAAGGTGTCCCTGGCCATTATTTTCAGCTTTGTCTTTCCTGGAAAAACGAAGACCCGATCCGCCGGCATTATTATGACTCCGGCGCGAACGAAGGAATCGGCTTCTACGCAGAAGAAATGATGCTGCAATCGGGACTGTTCGACGACAGCCCGCATACCCGTGAGATCATTTACAATTTTATGCGACTCCGTGCGTTGCGCGTGGAAGTAGACGTTAAACTTGCGCTCGGAGAATTCTCCCTGGACCAAGCCGCCAGGTATCTCCAAGAGAAGGTTCCAATGGACGAACAAACTGCGCGCCAGGAAGCAATTTCGTTTTCGACTGGTCCTGGTCAGGCGATCACGTATCAGATCGGCAAATTACAGATCATGAAATTTTTGGCCGACGCACGCATGCAACAGGGAGAAAAATTCAGCCTGCGCGCGTTCCACGATTTCGTTTGGAAAAACGGGAACGTACCGATCTCGTTGCAACGATGGGAATACTTGAGTGGAAGATAAGGCTTCTAGCTTATCTCGGACGAGAAGCATCCTGCTTCTCGATTTTGCAATCCGAACAGCAGGCTGGAAGCCCGCAAGCCGATTCAGGCAGACTGCCTGACTTCCGGTTCAATCCGCGATCTCGAGCCCCATCTGGCGCGCTGTGCCGGCGATGATCCGGAAAGCGGCCTCGTCGTTACGCGCGTTGAGGTCCTTACGCTTGGTGTTCACAATGTCCATGACCTGTTTGCGCGTCACCTTGCCAACCTTCGTCTTGTTCGGCTCTTTCGAGCCGGCAGCGATATTTGCGGCTTTCTTCAACAGAACAGCGGCGGGCGGACTCTTCGTGATAAATGTAAAGGATTTGTCTTTGTAAACTGTGATCACGACCGGAAGAATATCGCCGGCTTGCTTTTGGGTCGCTGCGTTAAATTCCTTGCAGAACGCCATGATATTGACGCCGCGTGGACCGAGCGCCGTTCCAACCGGTGGCGCCGGGTTTGCCTGCCCAGCAGGAATCTGAAGCTTAATCTCGGCTACTTTTTCTTTTGCCATTGTGTTTCGTTAAACGTTGACTCGTTGAATCGGCATTAGATCTCGACAGATTAACCGCGTTCTACCTGCCAATATTCCAATTCTACCGGAGTTGCGCGACCAAAAATGGTGACTGAGACGCGAAGCTTGCCGCGTTCTGGATCGATTTCTTCGACAATTCCAGTCTGGTTTTGAAAAGGCCCGTCGGCAACTTTCACCGATTCGCCGACTTCGAAGCTCACCTTCGGCTTTACCTTTTCTTCGCGCTCTTTCATTTGCGCCAGCATGCTGTCCACCTCAGACTGCCGCATCGGAATCGGTTTGTCCTTGGTACCAGCAAAACCAATCACACCGGGTGTATCCCGGATGAAATACCAGGTGCGCCCGACCAACTGATTGTTTTCGTCGAGCAGGTGCATGTTTGCGATCAGATACCCCGGGAAAAACTTGCGCGTGGTCTCGCTCTTCTTGCCTTTCTTGATTTCCGAAACCCGCTCTGTCGGGACAAGAACGTCATAGATCAGATCGCCCATCTCTTCTGTTTTGACACGCTTCAGAATATTCTCGCGCACCTTGTTTTCCTGTCCGGAAAGGACGTGCACGACGTACCATTGATCTTTACCTGCGAGTGTCTGTGCCATAAATCAGTGCAGCCGGGTAAAAAAATGGACGACGTTAACAAGAACCACATCGAAAAGCGCAACGTAGCCGCCAAGCAATAACATCGCGATAACCACCACCACAGTCGAGTCGCTCAGTTCTTTGTAGCGACGGAATCCTTTCTCTTTCGGGTCCCACGGCCACGAACATTTTTGAAGCTCGACCTTAACTTCGCTGAAGAAGCTTTTGACTTTGGCAATCATCCTAAATTTTGATTCGTTGAAGCGGTGCTAATCACACGCCAGGAGGGACTCGAACCCCCAACCGACGGTTTTGGAGACCGCTACTCTACCAATTGAGCTACTGGCGTAAGGTTGTCTTCCTCTTCCGCTACCTATTAATCTCCCCTTTGTTCCACATCCACAAGTGAGCAGAATTAGAGAAAGAATGTTTAATCCAGAATGTCACCCACACGACCGGCGCCGACGGTCTTACCGCCTTCGCGAATGGCGAAACGGATCGTCTTTTCCATCGCGATCGGCGTGATCAACTCGACTTCAATTGAGATGTTGTCGCCGGGCATCACCATTTCTACGCCTTCGGCCAATTTAACGGTGCCAGTTACGTCGGTGGTACGGAAGTAAAACTGTGGCCGATAGTTAGTGAAAAACGGCGTGTGACGTCCACCTTCCTCTTTGCTCAGCACATAGACTTCCGCTTTAAATTTCTTATGCGGAGTAATTGAGCCTGGTTTCGAAATCACCTGTCCACGCTCAACTTCTTCTTTCTTTAAACCGCGCAGCAAAACGCCGACATTATCGCCTGCACGCGCTTCGTCCAGAAGTTTGCGGAACATCTCGATGTCCGTGGCAACGGTTTTGGCAGTGGGACGAATGCCGACCAGCTCGACCTCTTCCATCTTCTTGAGGACACCACGCTCGACACGCCCTGTGGCAACCGTGCCGCGGCCTTCAATGTTGAACACGTCTTCAATCGGCATCAAAAACGGTTGATCCACTGGACGCTCTGGAACGGGGATGTAATCGTCGATGGCCTCGACCAGTGCGAGGACCTGTTTCTCGGCGTCAGCGTCTCCATTGAGGGCCTTGAGCGCACTGCCTTTAACAATTGGGATTTTATCTCCGGGAAATTCGTACTGTGTCAGCAGATCTCGCACTTCCATCTCGACGAGATCAAGAAGCTCTGGGTCGTCGACCATGTCGACTTTGTTCAGGAACACAACGATGGAAGGGACACCGACCTGCCGAGCGAGCAGGATATGCTCGCGAGTTTGCGGCATTGGTCCATCGGCTGCGGAGACAACCAGGATAGCGCCATCCATCTGCGCGGCGCCGGTGATCATGTTTTTGACGTAGTCCGCATGGCCGGGGCAATCGACGTGGGCATAGTGGCGCTTGTCGCTCGAATATTCCACGTGTGCAGTGTTAATCGTGATACCGCGTTCTTTTTCTTCGGGGGCGTTATCGATTGATTCGTACGCACGCACTTCGGCCATGCCTTTCTTAGCCAGCGCTGCCGTAATTGCTGCCGTAAGAGTCGTCTTACCGTGGTCAACGTGACCGATCGTGCCGACGTTCACGTGCGGCTTGTCGCGTTTAAATGCTTCCTTAGCCATTTCAATTCTCCTGTTTAACTATACTCTCTAATTTTTAATTATCTGCTGCCGGTCTTAAGCTTTTCTGGAGCCCATGACCGGGATTGAACCGGTGACCTCGTCCTTACCAAGGACGTGCTCTACCAACTGAGCTACATGGGCTGCTCGTCGCCAGCCCAGCGCCTCTTCGGCAACCCGAGCGGCAAACCGGTTTGCCTTCTGCCAGAGATTCAAAAGTCCCAGAGCCGCGTCAAATTTGCAATTTGAACGACCATGGGACCGCCTCGTTCCAGCAAAAAGCGTTCGCAAGCTAACCGCGCGCATCGTTGTGTCAAAGAAATTTCTCGGTATCTCTCGCCTCTCATGAAGACCGTAAATCACCTTGTTTCTGCGCCAGTTGCTGGAGAAAAAATGAATACCAGCAAAAGTCGGCGAACACCTGAAATTGTTGTAAAAGCTAGCGGATTCTGCCGCTTGTGCCTTCTGCTTTACCCCGGGTTAACACCCGCGCGATCACAGCAATGATAATAAAGGCCACGATCGCAATTCCAACGTTCAAGGGAGTGATCAAACTTGCACGGGGCGTTGGAGTGGGAGTAGGCGAAGGCGGCGGCGGAGCATTTTTCGCCTGCAGCATCCCCTGGACGTATTGCAAACGCTGCTGTGTATCGTAGTCGTTCGGGTTTAGTTTTAATGCTGCCTGATAATCCGCAATGGCCTTCTCATATTGCAGCAAAGAAGTGTAGGTCGCGCCTCGCTTGACCAAGTGCTCCCCATCATTCGGGTTCTTTTCAATCAGCAGGGTGTAGTCTGCGACGGCTGCATCATAGTTTTTCAAGTTTCGATTTGCCCAGGCACGCCGGTCATAATTTTGCGGATCGTCCGGTTGTTTCTGCATCGCGGTGGTAAAGTCCGCGACCGCTTTGTCCCATTGGTTAAGACCAATCTCAGCAAAACCGCGAAATTTGTAAGCGTACGCATCATCTGGTTTTAGTTCGATGGCCTTATCGAAATCCGGCAGCGCGACATCGAACTGGTTTTGCATGACCGCAGTCATGCCACGCTCGCGATACGCCACTTCATCCTTTGGAGAGAGTTCGATCGCCTTTGAAAAATCAGCCATGGCCGATGAATACCTTGTCGCCGCTCCACCTGCATCGCCGGCTGCCTGAGCTGCCTGTGCAGCCTGGCGATAGGCTGTACCGCGATTGGCGTAACCGCGCGCGTCTTTGGGGCTCGCTTCAATCGCCTTGGTGAATTCGTCGATCGCGCCTTGGAAGTTCTTTTGTTGGGCAAGCTCGATTCCTCGCTGCATGTGGCCTGCGGCCCCTCCTGTTTGCTTCGCTGGTTTTGCCAGGCAAACATGACTGCCTGCAAAACAAAGCAGCGATGCGGCTGCGATGATAATTGGTTGCTTGTTCAAAATATTCATTCTCCTTTCAGCCTAACTGTTGAGCGATTTATGGTTGTAGGCGAGCAAATTAAAGTGTCGAACGCCTAAATGAACCAAACAAATTCGATGGCCGAGTTTGTCGATCGACAGCGTCGCACCAGTCTGTCGGAAGGGTACGCTGCAATTTTTGCCACGGTCCTTATTTGGTCCACGCCGTCGCTGTTCATGTACTATTTGAATCGCTACTACGACCCGTGGACGCAGAATTTTTATCGCTACCTGGTCGCATGTCTGGCCATCACGCCGCTCCTGATTTATGGAACTCGTCGCAAAGTTCCCCCGCTGGACTGGAAGGCGGTAACGATGTGTCTGGTTCCATGTCTTCCCAATGTAGTTCATCAAGTCACACAGGTCGTCGCCCTGTTCTACATGGGCCCGGGCGTCTACACGATTTTTGGCCGGGCCTCGGTAATCTTCACCGCTTTACTTGCTCTTGCATTTTTTCCTGAGGAACGCCCGGTGATTCGCCAATGGCAGTTTCAAATCGGCACATTCCTCGGCTTAATCGGAGCCTTTGGCGTGGTCTGGTTTCAACCGGGTCGACAAACAGAACACATGAGGCTGCCAGGACTCTTCATTGCCTTTACTGCCACATTTTGCTGGTCGCTCTACGGCGTCCTGATTAAACGCCCTTCCATGTATCTTGGCCCCACCCGTAGCTTTGGGCTGGTTAGTCTAATTACCTCAATGCTGTTGCTTCCGCTCACACTCGCGTTTGGGAAAATCACGGCACCACTTTATGCCGGAACGCAAATGAATTTGATCTTGATCGTCTCGGCCGTGACCTGCATCACGCTGGCGCACGTTTTGTACTACATCGCCATCCGTGAAATCGGCGTGGCGCTTGCGCAAACCCTCCAGCTTCTTTGTCCAGCTCTGGCGATGGGTCTCTCCGCATGGATCTACGGCGAACGGCTCACTTATGCTCAGCTTTGGAGCGCCGCAATTTTGCTCCTGGGCGCATTCCTGGCCATGCGCGTAAAGCCTATTGCCACGACTGAAACGGCGGAGAACATCTGAGCGCTGGACACGCTGCGCGAGCGTGGATTATCCAGTATTGGGATTATGCCCTCGGTCCCAATTAACATTCTGTGAATCTCAAAAAATATCTTCGCACCCGCCAAAAAGAGATCGACGGTGCCTTGGACTACTATTTGCCGAAGGCGAGTACGAAACCGGCCACCCTCCACAAGGCCATGCGCTACAGCCTTTTTGCCGGAGGCAAACGATTGCGGCCGATTCTCTGTCTCGCCGCGGCTGAAGCTTGCCGTGGCAACATCAGCAATGCGCTTCCCCTCGCCTGCGCTGTTGAATGCATCCACACCTACTCGTTGGTGCACGATGACCTTCCCAGCATGGATAACGACGATTTTCGGCGCGGCCGCCCGACGTGCCATAAAGTATTCGGCGAAGGCATCGCGGTACTGGCTGGAGACGCGCTGCTCACCATCGCCTTTGAAATTGTGTCAACTGCAAAAACTTCGCCGCGTCATGACGTTTC
>JBKPMH010000223.1:0-11986 GCA_046732035.1 Verrucomicrobiota bacterium | reverse complement strand
AGCCATGCTCATTCGTCTACCAAGCCAAAAATCCATAGCTGTTGTGGAAAAGAGCAGCGCTGCAAACGGCGGATTCCAGGCGCCGTAAAAGATGTAGCTTGCGATTACGAGAAGATTCTTGCGTGCAGTCCAGGAACGGATGCTCCAATAAGCGGCGACGACGACTACAAAGAAAACGACAAAAGTCAGCGAATTGAAAAGCATGCGGGGCGCCGGACCTGCTTATTCAAGAGCGACACTAATTGCCAGTAAATTTTGCCGGCTGTCATTCTATTTCTCACCCGGTGACAACCGCACGGACGCCAATCGATGTTCGACGTGAGCCGCAATTGCTCTCAGCGTCGCCTCCGACAGGACGCAGGATTATCCGGATCGTATTCGTACAGCCGGGCGGGATCGCCGAAAACTGTACCAAGCGCGCGTTCGGGCCAGATCTCAAAATAGCTAAGGACAAGGGCCATTAACGGTACCAGGACGAAGTAGAGGCCATGCGCGCCCATGATGAACATCGCGATTGCGCGCAGTATCAGTAAATAGACATCCCAACGCACACGTTGCTTGAGCTCCTGGTCGGGCATTAGGTCGTAGCCCGATCGAAACGCCTTCCAAAAATGCCCGGCCGCGAGCGAGCCGAATGTGAACCAAAGTGCGGGAGACTGTGTGAGTTGACGGCGCAGTTCGTTGCCGAGCAGCAAATCATGCAGCGGAATTAGCACGATCCAATACGGCAGGCCGATGATGCCGACAAGGAAAACCCAGGTGATTATAGCGCCGAAGATGTTCTTTACCGAAAAAGCGCCGACAGATTTCGGCCTTGTCTCGCGTAGGGCTCGTGGAATCAGCGCGGTGACTATGGCAATTAATGCAGTCAAGCCATCGAACCAATAGTTGAAGACAGCAAGTGCAGCGGACCACCCGAAGCCATAAATGCCGACCACCGGAATCAAATTGCGTGCGAGCACGCCCCATGCGTGTGGCCGCGACGCGAACTCACGCAGATGTTGCGAGAGCGGTGGCGGTGCAATCGGACGCACCGCGGTCGCGCTTATCTTTTCTTGCTGATTTTCCACGTCAACAGACTAACAGAACAGGTCGTAAGGGTTGAAGCCAAACCCGCAAGTAATGCGTTCGATCTCGACAAAGTCGTTAGGTCAGTCGTATTAGAACCGTGATGATTCGCAATCGCTTTAAACGAACGGCGTTTTGCTTGGTTCTGTGCACATTGGCGCTCTCGCTCGAGACCATATGTTCTACGCCTAAACTGACATTGGATGACTTAAGAAAGCTTGAGATCATTTGCTTCGTCCCTTCGTACCTGCCAGACGGTTTTCGATTGCAGCGGGTCGACGTCACGTACGACGAACCCGGCCCGAATGAACCGAAACGTTCATTCCCGCTTTACTCGTTAGTATATAGCGACCACGGGCAGACAGGATCGACGTTCTCGATCGAGTCCGCGCGCGAAGGAATCGGTGACCGAAACACCATGCAGGAGGAGAACACAGAAGAGACAGAGATCAAAACGTCTCTCGGTCCGATGTATTTGATTTATCGGCCAAAAGGAAAGGAAGGCCGCAAGGATGAGATCAGGGCGAACTGGGTAGAAGACCGCAACATGAAAGTGGAAATGTCCAGAAACACGGAGAGCCATCCCATCCTCGGCAGATATCACGGATTCTCCTCGACCGGTATTTCGGTCGCGGAGTTTTCCACGATCGTTCAATCACTGCATCCCGTTAAGGATGGCAAGGCAGCCACACCAATGGCAACGCGGGCTTCTCCGCTCAAGATCCATCCCAAAGTTTTCAGCATGACCAATTGCTGGATCTCCGATTCTGAAAGCCCAGTAGTAACCGAGATTAACCTCGATGCGGTGGACAAGAATGGGAACGAGTTTAACGACGACGGTGTAAAGCAGGATGGTGAGTGGCTACAATGTCCAATACCGGATACGAACGGTTTCATGCGCTACCGGGTGCTGGAGTCGAAAGGCAATCATTACAAGGTGGAGTTTCAGGAAAACGGAGGTGGCACGCTCACGACAGCGTCCATCATCGAATTCAATATTGAAAACCGACACATTCAGCGTGACGGCAAGCCAGTGACGATTCGCGTGCTTCGCGTGTTATCTTACAATGGAAAATAAGCGGTGGCTGCCGGCAATGCCTGCGTCGAAATCTTCATGCGAAGGAAAATAATTTGTTTTGGAGTTTTTCTCGGGGCTGTCCTTTGTCTCGCACGGGCGCAAACTCCGGCTGCACCCAGCAAAAAAGACATCCAAATCACCTGCCTAGGACACGCGGCCTTTGAGTTAGTCTCCTCTGGCGGCACAGATATTCTTATCGACCCATTCCTGACCAAGAATCCGGCCACACCAGGCGAGCTCAAAGATTTGTCTCATTATCACCCGACATTCATTCTGGTTACCCATTCACATGGAGATCATTTGGGAGATGCAGTCGAGCTCGCGAAGATGAGTAAGGCGAAGATCGTGAGCGTTTACATGCCGGAGCCGTTTAAAAAAGGCGAACTGCCGCAGGAACTGATCGAGCCGGTAAACGTGGGTGACAATGTTGTGTTCGGGGATGTGAAGGTGCATGTTGTTCCGGCCGTGCACAGCAGCGAACCAAGCGGCCGGCCGGTCGGTTTCGTATTGGAATTTGCCGATGGTCGATCAGTTTACCATGAAGGCGATACCTGGATCTTTGGCGACATGGCATTGATCCAGGAATTTTATCACCCAAACATTATCTTGATGCCTGTCGGAGCCACGGCAGATGGCCAAAGTCCACGCATGGCTTGGATCGCGGTCACTCGTTACTTCAAGCCGCAGGTGGTCATTCCCATGCACTACGGAGCCTTGCCTGGTTCGTCGACTGAATCGGATTTGCGTTCCGTGTTCGGAAAAGATCCGCGCGTCGTCTTTATGAAGCCGGGCGAGACGAAAAAATTCTGAGGCTTCGGATCACGTGTGACTTCGCGACAATATTTTATTTATCGCGACACAATGAAACAAGCCAGAGCAATCGCGATTACGTCTTCGCATAGGGCGATGAAAACGTCCTTGATGTGCAGATTGTCTACGATACGCCTGCGGATTTCGTAACCGCCAAATGCTCCGATTACGGCGCCAATCCCGCCCAGGATCGCTCCGGCAATTAATGATTTTCCTGCCGCAACACAAAGACTGGCGCCGCTCAGCCCGGCCAGTAAGATGCGGGCCACCAAGGGTGCCAGCGCGGTTCGCTTCGCCATTCTGGGCAGCTTGTCTGCGATCAGCTCGCCGACCGCGAAAATTGAGAGTATCACTGCGGCTGTTCTCGAACCCATGAACGCAAGCTGGGAACCGTTCAGATTCAACAAGTCAAAATGCGCGGCCCACGCGATCACCGTCGGCGCCAACAGCGAACGGAGTCCAGCGACGACCCCAATTCCAAGTGCGAGAAGGAACACGAAGTCCATAATTGATTGTTAAAAGGATAATGGTTAGGGCGTCTTGTCGAGAACCAACCAGAATGTCTAAGTTTAAGTGAATTGCGGATTTGTCAGTCAGGGTTGGACTGAACCGGGGCAAATCATTCTGAAAATTCACGAGGCCGCAAACAGGAAAAGGTAAAGCCGAAGCGCGCGCGCTGAAGTGTGGTCGTTTTGATGCCAGCGAATTTTTTTCCGGGGATGGAATAAAACGACGCGAATTCAGTCTGGTCATATGGATAATATCTATTTTACCGGCGGCAACGGAGCTCAAATACGACTGCGGAAAATCCTTATGGCCTTGCTCCTGAAAGCACAACATACTGTCGAAACTCAAGATTTTGAATCGCGCCGAAAGATTGTGAAGTTCGCCGTAGTCAAAAGTCCCGACGTGCCGCTCACTGAGCGGACCGGCTTGCTATCATTTGAACAGGCGATGCTGCCTCACCTTGACGCTGCATACAATTTGGCCAGATGGCTCATGCGCAATGAACAGGATGCCCGCGATGTGGTCCAGGAGGCGTATCTGCGCGCATTCAAATCCTTCAGTGGCTTCCATGGGTCTAATGGACGGGCCTGGCTGCTGACAATTGTTAGGAACACCTGCTACACTTTGTTAAAAAAGAACCACTCCGTCGATCTTACAACACCTTTTGACGAAGAGGCCCACGCGAGCAGTTACGACTCAACGAATCCTGCCACGGTCCTCGAGCATGCGGAAGACGGCCAGCTGCTGGCGAATGCCATGAACGAGTTGTCGGCGGATTTCCGCGAAATTCTAACGCTCCGTCACCAGGAAGATTTATCCTACCACGAGATAGGTGACATCCTGAAAATCCCAACTGGCACGGTAATGTCACGACTGGCTCGTGCCCGGGCCAAACTCAAGGAGTGTTTAGTCAGTTGTAATAAGGCAGGAGAAGTAAAGTGAACTGCGCCGAGATTAGAACATTAATAGACGCCTACCTGGACGGTGAGCTGGACCCGTTGATGAGCCAGAAAGTCGATCAGCATTTGAGAGAGTGTAGGCAGTGTGAACAAGCGTATCACCTCGAAAGCGCCATGGCTCACGCGATTAGGGAAACAGCACCATATTACAAAGCTCCCACCGAGCTACGGGAGCGGATTCAGTCTTCATTACGCCAGACTTCCGGAGAAACCACTAATCGTGGCGCTGTAGAACCGGACTCGGTGAAGCGCGCAGAGGTCATACGACGTGGTGCTTTCTCGGGAATGTCATGGAACTGGTTGGCGTTGGCTGCAGCGATTGTTGTCGCCGCAGTCATTGGTATAACCGTGCTGCCTCGATTAAAACAGTCTGATTCAGCCCAGTTCCTTACGACACAACTAATAGACAGCCACGTCCGCTCGCTGATGGCCGATCACCTGACAGATGTCGCATCTTCGGACCAACACACCGTTAAACCGTGGCTGGATATGAAACTTGATTTTGCTGCGCCGGTTGTGGATCTCTCGAAGGACGGCTTTCCTCTGGTTGGTGGACGCCTTGATTACCTTGATAAGCACGCGGCAGCCGCTCTGGTGTATCAAAGGCGCAAACATTTCATCAATCTGTTTATTTGGCCAACAAGCCCGGGCGATAACAAAACCCAGACCATGGTAGAGCGCGACGGCTATCACTTGCTTCGTTGGGGCGACTCGGATTTCACCTATTGGGCTGTATCGGATGTTAATGTTGGCGATTTAGAGAACTTCAAGCAGCTGTTCGAGCAACAAACAGAGCATCATTAAAGGGGCGACAGCTTTCTCGGGCGTTTAAAGCTTGTAGTAATCCGGGTTTGACCGAGGTCCTCGTTTCCCGCTTTCGCTCGGATTCTTGACGTGGCCGATCGCTCGCTCTGAAGCAACCTTTCGTTAGGTAACCGCATCTGGTGTGATAATTGCGCTTCGCTGCCTCTTGCGAGTAGCAGCGGTTTGACCACGCACACATTTTAATAAGCGCTTCTCAACGGGGCCGCCGCCTCGGTCGGGAATATTTTTTGCCCGGGACGGTATAGATAACTGAAAGCAACCACTAAAATCAACGCTACAAACGCAGCTAAATATTCAAGGAACTAACCAGTATGAAAACAACCCAATATCTTACTTACCTGAAAACCATGGTTTTGATCATTTCGATAGGCCTTTACTTTGCTGACGCGGCGGTCATCAAGGCTTGCGATAAAGGCGGCATGGCGTTCGGCCTGATCAGCGCAAAGAATTTGGAGCATCGCGGAGGCCTTATGCAGGGATATCTGACGGTCTATTCAGCCACCGATCGGGCAGAAGACGGTGGTTTGGAGTACCACGCCCACAGTTCCTATGTCATTTACACGGTTGACGGGAAACTTTTCAAAAGTGTGGACAACCATATGTCTGCTACTGACGAGATTCCAGAAATGGTTGCCCTCCCGGTTGGTTCGTACATCGTGGCCTTTCGACCGGAGATGGGTGGATACAGTCGCCGGCTAGTCACGATCGGCGGAGGCAGCTACATCCTTCTCGGCATAGACCGCAACTGAGAAAATCCCGGGTGTCTCAGCACGCTGAAACCACATGCAAACTAATAACGTCAATAGGCCAATGAAAAATACTGCGATTGAACGAACGAATTCAACTCCAACATCATGACCTTTATGTTTCTTCTCTTTAAATCACGTGTTATTCCCGTGTTGTCCTCGTGTTTAAAACATTTGAACGCCGGCACCCTCTCAGTGGTTATGATGATTATCCTGGGAGTGGTTAGTGCGACGCAAGGGCCGCAGCCGCGAGCTGGAGCCGCCCAGGTAAGCAACGTAGTGGCGGCTGAGATGCCGACAAACGTTGCGGGAATTGGACTTGACGGGACAGGACGCTCCTCCGCGGTTGATAGCGCGGATCGACGAACCGCGGAGGCCCCGTGTTCGGGTTTTTCACGCCCGTCCGCGTGTCTGCCGTAACCGCGGGACCGGATGTCACAAAACAGATCACGCCGAACTTAGTCTGAAACCAAATAATCAGTCACTCGACTATGAAAACATTCATTGTTTACGATTTAGATAGAAGGCTACCGATCGCAGTAGGGAGCGCCATCAAGGCAGAGTGGGCGCGCATTGAAACAGAAGACAAAGCAAGACTGCGCGCCGAAAACCTAATCGCAGAAGAAATAACAGCACTGATTTTTCCGTATTCCAAAGTTCTGGCCTCTTCCTGGGGAGAAAGCGTGGAATAAATCGCGCAGAAATCGGTAAGCACAAATGAAAACCAAGTAATTCTGACTTCAAAACTCAATCATTATGTCTGACTACATACATCACAATCACGAACATGACGGCATCGACCGTCGCGGTTTTTTGAAATGCATGGCATGGGCGGGCACGGGTGTGCTTTGGACAGTGACTGGTGGCGTTCTTGCTTCCAAAACTCTTGCTGACATTGCCAAAGCCGGATCCTCGCTGTCCAAGGCTACCGATCTCACTTTCCTGCAGATCAGCGACAGTCATATTGGCTTTAGCAAGGAGGCAAATAAGGATGTTACAGAGACCTTCAAGATTGCTCTCGATCGGATCAACGCCATGCCAACTCCACCCTCCTTTTTGATTCACACTGGAGATATCACGCAATTGTCGAAGGCGGAGGAGTTCGACACTTTCGATCAGGTACTTCAAAGCTGCCGAACCAAGGACGTGTTCTATGTTCCAGGAGAGCATGACGTGCTCAATGACGGGGGAAAACTCTACCGTGAGCGGTACCTGAAGAATGTCGAAGGCAAAGGTTCTGGCTGGTATAGCTTTAACAAAAACGGCGTTCATTTCATCGGTTTGGTTAACGTGCTCGATCTTCAGGCCGGCGGTTTGGGACAGCTAGGTGACGAGCAACTCGAGTGGCTTGAAGCAGACGCGAAAGGTCTCAGTGCGGAAACGCCAATTGTGGTGTTTGCGCATATCCCGCTTTGGACAGTTTATCCGCAATGGGGCTGGGGAACAAGTGACAGCGAACGCGCTTTGAGTTACCTGAAGCGCTTTGGCTCCGTCACAGTCTTAAACGGTCATATTCATCAAGTCCTTCAGAAAGTTGAAGGCAATGTGACCTTCCATACGGCCATGTCCACTGCATTCCCACAGCCGGCGCCTGGAACTGCGCCATCACCTGGTCCGATGAAAGTGCCAGCCGAAAAACTGCGAAGCCTCCTTGGACTAACGAATGTTCACTACAAACAGGGCACAACCGCCCTGGCCGTTATCGATTCGAACCTTAGCTAAACAACAAACTTATAACAAATATCAAATCGTGAAAATACTTACATCTACAATCCGTATCCCGCTGCTTTTTGGCATCAGCTCTTTGTATCTGTCCGCGCTGGCTGGCGATGCCAAAGACACAACCAGCACAAGGGCGGGCGCAGTTACAATAGAAATCAAGGATTTTGCCTTTAATCCTCAAACCATCACGGTGAAGCCCGGCCACAGGATTACCTGGATCAATAGAGATGAGGAGCCGCATACGGTCGTGAGTGTGGAGAAGCAATTTAAGAAATCGTCTGCGTTAGACACAGATCAGGAATTTACGGTCACAGCGGGTGCTCCGGGTACGTACACCTACTTCTGCTCGGTTCACCCAAAGATGACGGGTACCATCGTGGTGGCACAATAACCGTTAGCCAATCTGATGAGGTTACGAACTGTTATGCGAGCCTTGTTTGCAGCATCACCAAATCCTTTTGATCTAAGGGCTGCGTTACTGGCAGGGCATGCCCAGCACCCAGTCATTGTTCATTTTCCCATTGCTTTATTTATTGCCAGCGTTGTCTTTGACTTTCTCGCGATTTGGCGAAAGCAACCTGGCCTCGCAACGGTTGCGTATTTTAATCTCGTTGGGGCAGCGATAACAGTTCCAGTGGCAATCGCGACCGGTCTCGGCGCATGGCGCTGGCAGCTCGAAGGCGCGACACTGAAAGGCAATCTGCAATTGCACCTTATTTTGGCGCTCACTTCTGCCGCGCTCATAGTCGGCCTTTGCTGGATGCGTTCACGGCTTCGAGCGAAGGGTAAACCCCTGCATGTCGCTTATTTTTTGATCGTTGCTGTGGGGTTGCTGGTGGTCACTCTCACGGGCCATCTCGGTGGAATTCTCAGCGGAGTCGAAGCGCCGTGAATTGAAACAGGAAAACGCACATTACTTCAGATATTTGTCGAACCATTCGACTGTTTGTTCCAATCTATCAACTTGGTGTTCGGGTTTGACGAACATATGGCCCTCGCCCGCATAAATGATGAGCTGTGTGGGGACACCGAGCGCCTTTAACGCGTGCCAAAATTCATAGGACTGCGAAGCCGGGCACTCTGCGTCGTGCTCCCCAACAATCACCAACGTCGGCGTCCTTACGTTTTTGATGAAACGGATTGGCGAGCTTTTCTCGTAAACCGCGGGATCATCGTAAACTGACGCGCCAAAGAACGGAATCATCCACTGGCCTATCAGGTTTTGCCCATAGTAACTCTGCCAGTTTGCTATTCCTGCGCCGGCGACAGCGGCGTGGAACCGGTCGGTTTGAGTGACAGTCCACATAGTCATGTACCCGCCATAACTCCATCCCGTCACGCCGAGACGCGTAGAATCGATTGGATACTTTTTTATCGCGACGTCGACTCCAGCCAGAATGTCGCGAAGATCTCCGTGGCCAAAATCTTTCACGTTAGCCTGGGTGAAGGCTTCTCCCTGACCGTAACTACCGCGCGGGTTCGGCATGAGCACGTAGTAACCACCCAATGAAAGCGCGGCGATAATGGCCCGCGACATTCCAAAGCCGGCGGGCCAGTCCGGAGTCACTGCACTTGAAGGTCCGCCATGGATGAGAACGGCCATCGGATACTTCTTTCCGGGCTCGGTTTTTGCAGGCGAAAGGAGCCAGCCCTGGATATTGAAACCATCGTTAGTCCATTCAACGTTTTCGGCTTTACCCCAGGTAGCTGATAACGGGGAGTTGTTATTCGTTAGCTGGCGCCAGGTGCCAATCGGTCCGACCCAGATCTCTGGCGGATTATCGAATGCACTGCGTACTGCTGCCACGATTTTCGCATCCTTGGAAATCGCAAAGTCAGGGAAATTCCCGAAAGCGTGAAAAGCTTCCTCGCCTTTCCAGATTGTGCGC
Organism: Verrucomicrobiota bacterium; assembly: GCA_046732035.1. Taxonomy (GTDB): domain Bacteria; phylum Verrucomicrobiota; class Verrucomicrobiia; order Chthoniobacterales; family UBA10450; genus Udaeobacter. The sequence goes on along the minus strand of JBKPMH010000223.1, from coordinate 2,382 downwards.
AACGATTTATTGGCCGTCGCCAATTCAGAGATCGCACCACCGCCGCCCACAATTTCTGTAAACAGGATTCTGTCGGGCGCGAGCCAAAAGAGCGAACTCACCGAACTTTTGCGGTCTCGCGTGCGATTCGTCAGGTCACTCCCGTTGTTTGAAATTGTGAACAGGTCGCCGCCATGAAATCCTTCGTCACTCATCAACCCTTCAATGAACGCGATCGATTTACCGTCCGGTGACCAGCGTGGCACCGCGATTTGAAGAGATGGTCTGTAGATGGAACTGGCACTATTTTTTGCGACATCAATTGTATAGAGCTGAGCAATCCACCAATTGTTATCACCCGGTCCTGGAGCTGCTGTTGCTACGAAGGTTTTATTGTCCGGAGACCAGTCGAAGTCATAGATGTGAAGATTTTGCGGAGAAACCTGGCGGAGCTGCCCTGTGCTGACGTCAAGAACACTGATTCGCTGATTATGAATCGCAGTGTCGATTACGCCGGTTGTCGTCTGAGCCGCCATCAGCGGGCCACCGCCGCCCGCTCCTTCGATGTAAAGAAACGCGATCTGTTTGCCATCGTGCGACCACCGCGGCCGGGCAGCGTATCCGTTAAGGCTGGTAAGCTTTTTGGGATTGGTACCGTCGGCATTCACACTCCAGAGTTGACGCTGCTCGCCATTATCAGCGGTGGAAAAAACTGCGAGCGTCTTGGAGTCCGGAGACCAGACGGGATCGGCATCGGCCCTTTCGGGGCTGGTCGGAATCTTTACTGGTGTCGCTGGCGCATTTTCTGACGTCTGGCGAATGTAGGTTTGCTTCGATCTGGATGACGCAATCGATTGCACCCATGCGAGGTGTGTTCCATCGGGCGACAAGGCAATGTCGCCATACAGAACGGTCTTGCCTAACTGTTCGGTCAGCTGCTGAATAGTCTGAGCTGTTAGGGTCATCGAAAAAAAACAGGCCAGAAGAAGATGCTTCATGTTGTGATCCTGACAAAGGGCTGAGAGAGCGGCAAGTCAGATGAGGGCGAGCGACGCCTCGTCTGGACATTTCGTTTTCGTTTGTTTAAACGTCGATCTGCCAAGCTTGCAAACTGAGAAGACGATGGACGTGGAAACGGTTGCCCCGACTACAGAACCAGCCGTGAGTCGTGCCGGTGGCAAGATCGCCGCAGCGGTAGGGTTACTCGTGTTAGCTGGCTGGCTTTTCGACCTCGAGACATTGAAGCGCGTTTCGCCGCGGTTTGTCGCGATGAATCCGGTTACGGCGATCTGCTTTGTTTTGGTCGGAAGCGCTTTCGAATGTCTGCGACCGACGCGGTCGTCGAAGTCGGCGCAGGCGATAGGTATTACACTTGCATTACTGGTGGCATGCGTCGGTGGAATTAAAGTGGGCAGTTATGTTTTTGGATGGCCGTTGCGGATTGATGCGCTTCTTTTTGGATTAAAGCTTGAAGAGGCAGCGCAGCGTATTCCAAATCAGATGGCGCCAAACACCGCGCTAAATTTCATCTGCATTGGCCTGGCGGTGGTTCTGATCGACATGCCGCCTCGGCGCTTTCCCATCAGCCATCTGCTAGTGGTTTTCACTAGCGCAACCGCTCTGCTAGCGATCATTGGATATGCGTACGGAGTGACGCAGTTTACGCGGGTCTCACTTGTATTTATCCCGATGGCATTGCCCACCGCCTTTACGTTTCTTGTTTTGTCCGCTGGTGTTCTACTGCTGCGGCACGACACGTCATTCGCGCAGGTCTTCGGAGTGAAAAGCCCCGCTCAAGTAGTTGCTCTGCGGTTGCTGCCCAGTGCGATCGTTTTCATTTTTCTGGCGGGTTGGCTGCGAGTGTACGGCGAACGAAACGGTTATTTCCCGGGCACAATCGGCACGGCCAGTTTTGCGGTGATCATGATCTTCGGTTTAATCGCTCTTGTTTCGGGAACGGTTATGCTTCTGAATCGCGCGGAACGGGCCCGCATTGCTGCTGAACGGGAGTTGACGCGCAGTAGAGCGGAACTCCAAGCCTCGGTGAGAGATTTGGAACTATTGATGAATCACGCATCGGAGCTGATTTGCGGCATTGATGACAGCGGCCGGGTGATCAGCGTCAACGCAGCGAGCGTGCCGCTGCTAGGCGCAGAGCCCGAACAAATGATCGGCAACTCGTTCGCCGACTTTGTGCATCCGGACGACCGTGCTCAATGGGAATCTGCTTGTCGGCACGCGCGAACTGGGTCTGTGGATGTCCCGGTAACCTCGCGCCTCCGGCGTTGCGATGAAACCTTCGCCACGATCGCGTGGTCGCTGCGGTGGTCGCGGTACTACAGGCGCTTATTTGGTGTCGGCAGGCTTGAGGGTGTAGCGCGATCGTTGCGGCCGTGGGGATGA
>JBKPMH010000222.1:0-10507 GCA_046732035.1 Verrucomicrobiota bacterium | reverse complement strand
TGGTAAAACTGCATCTTGCCTCGCTGATTACCGCCATTTTCCACACCGTCGTAGATATAGGTGCGCGACCCTCCGGTCGGAATGAGAAGGCTGTCTGGCTGCCCATCGTTCAATGCAGTAGAGTGGTTACCGTGGTTATGCACGGTTAATTCGCCCGCAGCGGGATCGAGGTTATTGGTGAATGTCACGTTGGTGGTTTGTCCGGTTGGTCTCCGAATGGTTATGCCAGGATAGGTCCCGCCATAGGTCCACATGTTCGTGCATGGTCCATCCAATATCTGCACGCACCCCTCATCGACACCGATCGACACGTTCGCTTGTGTGGTGACAGGTGGAAACAGCAGGGGATGCGAAAACGGTGTAGGCGTTGGCGTGGTTGTAGGTGTTGCGGTTGAGGTAGGTGTAGCTGTGGCTGTTGGAGTTGAGGTTGGAGTGGCAGATGGGGTCGTTGATGGACTAGGTGTTGGTGTTGAAGGCGTTGGTGTCGCTGTTGTGTATTCGACAGTAAGCACCGGCGGGTTGGCGCTCTCCCGGGTGTCGAAACGTTTCGTCGTTTGAGTCGCCGTCTCGTCACCCAATACCAGCCAGCCAAAGTTGCCAGCTGGATTATTTAGCCATGATTGCACGTCGGCAACCATCTGCGCCGAGCTCCACGTATACTCTGCGACGCCGCCGACTGATTGAGAAGCGCTCGGCGTGGCAGAAAAGTCCCCACCCGGTGTGGTCCAAAAGATGGTGCTGTAGAAGCGGTGTCGCCATGTGGCGTCATTCATGGTGGCAGGTGCTCCTTGACCTTCCTGACCTCCCGCGACTGAGGTTCCTTCGCCCCAATCAGCCAAAAGTTTGTGCAGTTCGACAATTCGACCAGTACCAGTGCCAGTTCTAGACATGTTCAGGCTCAGGGTCGCGCCCAGGATCGTAGAGGCCGCGGGAATGTTTCCCGCAATGTCGAACGCAACCACTCCGCGACGCACTTCGCCCATGGCTGTCTCGCCCGCAAAGAAATGCAAGCCGAGTCCGTTACTGCGGTCACCGTCTGCAGGAACGTACTCGTACAGCGTGTTGTCGTTGGTGGGATTGATATTGATGGTATCCGCAACCGTTAATCGAGAACTGATACCGGCAACCACAGTCGCAAAAATCAATGCCACTGAACTTCGACGACAAGTTACGAGTCGACTGATCATTACATTCAAAGAATTTTGGCGCCTACCCGATGAATCAGGAGGGTTGTGCTGTTGGCAGGAACGCTAGCAACTTTCGCAAGAAAAGGAACGTCTCAGAAAAAGAGACGGACCGTGGCCCCGGAGTAGGCCGCGGTCTCGGCGTCGGCGTAGGCCTGGGTCCCGCCGGCCTGTAGATGATCGTTAACACAGGTGGGTTGGCGCTCTCCCGGGTATCGAACCGTTTTGCGGTCAGGATTTGGGATTCGTCTCCCAACACAAGCCAGCCAAAGTTAGTTGCTGGATCATCGAGCCACGACTGCACATCGGCACGCATTTGTGACGAACTCCACGTGTATACGCCGACCGGGCCAACTGATTGACTCGCGCTTACCGTGGCGGAAAAATCTCCGCCTTCGGTTGTCCAAAAAATTGTATCAAAGAAACGGTGCCGCCATGTAGCATCGTTGGTCGTTGCCGGGGCTCCCATACCTTCGTCCCCCGTCGCTTGAGAGGTTCCTTCTCCCCAGTCCGCAAGCACCTTATGGAGCTCGACAATTCGAGCGTCGTTCAGACCAGTTCTTGATACGTTCAAGCTCAAGGTCACGCCCAAAATCGTGGAACCCGCGGGAATATTTCCAGCGATATCGAAAGCAAGCACACCGCGGCGCAGTTCGCCCATGCCTGTTTCGCCCGCGAAGAAATGGGTCCCCAGCGCATTGCTAAGATCCCCATCTTCGGGCACGTACTGGTAAAGCGTGTTGTCCTTTATCGGATGGAGATTAGCAAGCTGTGCGGTGGCCAAACCCGGAACACCCAGAACTGATGCCGCGAGGATCAGGACGAATAAAAGTCCAAACGTTCGGCACTTGCGGGTGGAAACCGAGCTGACTTGATCGAAAAATTGCGACGGCGAACGTGGCAGCGGGTCTGCCCTCACACCGTTCTCGTTCTTTGGATTTCCGAAATGGTTCTTCGCAGGATTCACAGTTTGGATATTCATCACAGTTTCAAAACGCTCGAATGATACCTGAAAAAGTGAATTACTGAAAACGCGAAACTGTTGTTTTTCAAAAATATCCACCCGAATTCCATAAAATGCCTGATCCATCTTGTTGAGTCGGGGCGGCTCGGGCTTCAGAGACGTCCAGGGTCGAAGGCGTTGTCCTCAACGCGTTGACAAAGTAATTTTCGCTGCGTGGCCTGACGTCATCGCCTTCGGAGAAGTCGATCCACCTCACAAAGCACGGGAACTCGCGAAAGCTTCGCGAGTTCCCGTTTTATACTTTGTTTTAGCTACTCCTTAGGGAGGCGTCGGACGCGGATGTGGTGTCGGACGTGGCCGCGGCGTTGCTCTTGGCGTAACACTCGGTGTGACACTCGGTGTGACACTCGGTGTGATTGATGGTGTCGGTGTTACGCTTGGAGTAACCGATGGCGTCACGCTCGGAGTGACTGACGGTGTTACGCTTGGAGTTACCGACGGTGTCACGCTTGGAGTAACCGACGGTGTCACGCTCGGAGTGACGGACGGGCTAGGTGTTGGCGTTCCGCCGCAGGTACCCCCGAATTGCAGATCGTAGAGCGTTGGGTTGCCATTGTTGCCGCTCGTGACGACCACGTGCGCCGGACCAGGCAGGTTCGTATATGAGACGTGACTGGCAGAGTTGCCCGGAATGGGGTTAGGCATCCCAATCATCATCGGGCTGGCAGGATCAACTACTGGGTCGCTCGCACTAAAGTCGCCGTCGTTCCCCTGGCCGCCGAAAGGCATCGGGAAATTTTCCCCGCTGCCCTGAATAGCTGCCTGCACCCACACCACACCGCCTGCGCCGGCATAAGCTTCCAATCCAGGAATAGCTGCGGTGTAAGGAGTGATGAAGTCAGCCAGGAACGTGTCATCCCAGTTACAGATAACTACCCGATAATCGCTGAAGTTAACCGTCGCCAAATCCGCTGGGGTAAACTCAGTGTAAGTATGTCCATTAGCAGTAATGGCATCCTTAAGAATGGTAAAGCCCCATGGATCGTGAGTTTCGAATAGCGCGAAGTCATTGGCCGCGGGCTGGCTGACAGCAAAGGTGTATTGAACGGTGTTGTTGGCCAGGGTCGCGTTCCAACCGTTCGGCTCGAAACCCAGCGTCATCCCTGATCCAACCAGCAGCCCGCAGCCTTTCGGTGCGGTGCCCACGTATTCGTAGTTCCCCGTGAACGCTTCGTTACCGTTACCAAACTGGTCGGTGATGGCTCCCGCGGGAAGGTTCACTGTTAACGTGCCTGAGAAGATACTGTTAATCTGAATCGTGAACTCTGCGGTGTCTGAGTCGAGCATTTGAACATTCGTTACAGTCGAACCAGGGATGCCGCTAAGATGCAGATCGCTGGTCTGCACTGAGGCTGGATCCACATCCTCGTTGAAGTTCAGGTCTAGTGTGTAGCTGGCTGGCCCTGGTGGGTCGAGCGTCGCGCCAACGGGTGGGACGGTGTCAATCACCGCCAGCAGGGTGGCGTCGAAACGGAACGTGCACTGGAATTCCAGGACCGGATCGTTATTGGACGCCTGGTTAAAGGCGCCGGCAGCAATATGCATTGTCTGCTCGCCTTCGTTCTGCACAGGCGACGTATTGAAGTGGAAAGTTATCGTGGCGTTGCCATTTGATAAGGTAAAGTCGTCCGCCGGAATTCCGTTCACAGTGAAGTCACTCGCCTGAACAGTGGACGGATCCACGGGATCGCTGAGATTGATGACGAAATCCGTCGGTGGAGTGTCAACCACGCTACCGCAAGCCGGGTCAGCCGTGGTCACAGAGAAACCAACTATGTCCCTGTCGGTAAAGGCATCCTGTTGCGATGCGCTGTTGATAGCGACTCGCCCGTCCGCCCATGAAGTCACGTGCTTGGTGGCAATGGCCGAACCGTAATCGTAGTCGCCTACATAGACCGACACGATGCTCGGGTCGGGTTGCGCCGGCAACGGACTGACCACATCCGAGAACGTATCGTCAGGCAGCCAGCTCGCGCCGTTATCATTCGATTTGCGCGAAAACATCCTGTAACACGGCGTGTTCTCGTCACCCACTGCGCAGTTGGCGCTCTCACGTGCGTCATACCACGTAGCTAACAGCGTCCCGCTCGGGCTGACTGACAGGTTAGGCTGCCACTGAGGACGCGTACCGCCATCGGTGTTCAGCAACAATGGTGTGCCAAACGTCACGCCACCGTCAGTGGAGCGAATGTAATAAACGTCGCCGGGATCAGTGCCAGCACCGTGCTGAGAGTAGACCAGGTGTACGAAGTTACCATGCGCAGCGGGCTGACCCCAACCTTCATGCCTCCAGTAGCCACCCAAATCGGGAAACATGCAGGCGAAGTATCCGACAGACGTAACGCCCGGTCCCGGAAAGGAAGGACCAGTGTAGGTGTTGGTCCAGGTGGCGCCGCCGTCGGTCGATTTATAGATCAAATTGGTATCGTTGTGGGGGAAGCCACCACCGCCTTCGTCCATACCCGCGATGTATACGTCGCCGCCGCCTGCCATATCACCTGTGATCTGCACGTTGCGAATGAAGGTGCCAGTGTTGGCTACCGTTATCGCGCTACTCCATGTGCTGCCGTTGTCGGTGGAGCGACTGACCACCAATGCGCCGGCACCCACATTAAAGTCGTTCCATGAAACGTACATGTTCCCAAAGAAGGGAGAGGCTGGGTTGTTGTCTGCCCAGCCAGACTCGCGGTCGTCGCCTCCGCTGGGGTGAACGCAAAAATGTGTCCAGCCATTTGGGTCCGTAGGATCCGTGGTCTTGTACCCGCCCAGAGTGCAGCCCGGATTGCCATCCAACCATACAGTAAACCAAGTCTGAGTTGCCTTGTTATAGAGAACAACCGGGTCACCAAAGGTATTTTCAAAGGGGCTCGGTGTAAGCCGGGTAAAGGTGAGGCCTCCGTCGGTGGAGAAAGATATCGACGAAATATTAATGGGATTCGCGTTGACACCTCGTGAGTCGTTGTACGCAACCACGACTAGATTGGGATCATCGGGGTTAGCTGTACTGAATGTCTCTGACTGCGTAATATTGGGAAAGCTTTCAGTGTCGGTGATCAAATCTACGTCCGTGCCGCCATACACAAGGGGAGCAGTGAGGTTATGCACAAGCTTGGAGAAAGCATTGGCGACTCCACCTTGATCTGGTTCGGCACCACCCTTGGCCTCGCCGCAGAAAATCATGATTGCTCCCGCGCGGAAGTTTTCCATTCTGTCGATCCCAAGTTGGCGGATCTTGGAACAATCAAAGCCCGCAGGAACCAGCGGGCTAATGCCGGGCCTGGTCTTAACCTGATATTGTGGTTGGCCCTGCGTAGTGCGCGCATGCGAGGAGGCATCGACACCTCGTTTGAACGGATTCGCTGCCGTGGCGAACTGGCCTAAGGCGAGCAGAAAGACGCCGGTCAGCGCTACGAACAGACCAACTAAGACGCGCAGGTTAAAAAATGCAGATTGAGAATTAGAGTTCTTTTTCATAAGCGGTGGTCAAGTGAATTTGAAGTGAGAACGCCCTTTCTAGGGAAATGCGGGAAACGCGTCAACATCTTCTTTTATTTTTTTTGCGAATTTTCGTGTGGGCGAAAGCCTCTGAATTGTAACAGTTCTGTTACATTGACGGTTTTTTCTGCCACAAAGCTTTTGCAGCGCCGATCCATGCGGGCGCCGCCGCATTGAGTAGAGCCTTGGATTCCGAGCGACAGAGATGTCGGCTCCGCTAGAGTGGAGAATCAGCGAATCAAACGCTGCTACGAGCGGTTTGACTTTGTGTGCTACGGCGTTGGCCGGGGATGCGGCGTGGGGCGAACCCGTGGCAATGGGGTAGGCCTTGGCGTCGACGTTGGTGTTGGCGTAGGTGTGAGTACGGGAGTAGGGCTGGGTGTGACGACAGGTGTCGGAGTGGGTGTGACGACGGGCGTAGGAGTCGGCGTCGGTGTTGGCTGCAGCGGTAACTGGATTAACTCGATGCGCCCGCCACTGCCGAATGTGTTGGCATGGACTGCTTTTGAGCTCCCCACCACGTACTGTCCATCCGCAGACACATCGACGCCGAAAGCCGACCCCGGAAAATCGATCTGGCCGATTAGCTCTACGTTGCGATTGAAGACCATTACCTCTGGCCAATCATGAAATTCAGTACCCCAGGAAGCGAAAGCCATCACCGTGCCGTTGTCGTTGGATTCGGCGCCAACTGGTGTGCCCTGAAAGGCGCCTGTGCCAGAAACGGGATAGGAACCCAGCATCTGAGCACTGTCGACGTCGAATAGGAACACCTCGCCCGAAAGCCAGTTCGTGAAATTCCCGGCAAAGCAACCAACCGTGGATCCATCGCGTGAAACGATGCCAGCCCCGCCAAACCAGTTATTGGCCTGCCCGAAGTGAATTACTCGCTGGTAAGTGGTACCATCAAACTTGTAGACGTCCAGGGCGAAGCCACCAGTAACAAACACGTTTCCGTCACCGGAGATCCGATAATAGACGTTACCAGCCCCGGAGCCAGGTACGCTGAATATGGTATCACCATTGCTGGTATCGACCAGGACGGCGAGATTGTCCTCCGTGACAAGTGCGACCGAACCGTCGTCGGTCAAATCCACAGCATTCATCCGAAGAGCGTCCGTCCTGCTGGATCGCACCTCGCCTGTGTCGGCTTCGAAAACGTACAGCGTTGAATTCTGGGTTGCTGCATCGCTAACAACAGCTGCAACCGTGGAGCCGTCGTAAGAGACGGCTACCTTCCTGGAACTGGCCGGCAGATTTGGATCGCTGACCGGAAAAGGAAACGACCAGTCGGGTACGCCCGCACTGTTGGAGGTGAAACCATGGACTCGGAAGTCGCTCCCTGCCGCATTCGATTCCATATAAGCCATTCGATCAGCTCCCTTGGCTGAGGCGACTCCTGAGCTGCCGCTGCCGAAAGAAGAAAATTCAAAATCGGGCGTGCCATTGCCGTTAATCGGGTAAGCGCCTAGCCGGGCGCCATCAAGAGTCCACGCGCCCCATACATCGTTGGCGTCAATGGCGACGCCGTCCGCGATTGCGTTTTCGTCATCGACCAGCCAAAGCGTCGTGCCCAGAGGATCCAACAAAGAGTGTTCAGGTGTCGCTCGAGCTGCAGATTTTGCCTGCGACATGAAAACGTTTTCGGTGAATGCGCCTTCAGATGAAACTCGCGCGAACGTCTGGCGTGCCAGCTGCAATGGTAAAACCGATCTCGCAGTGTCTTGTCTGTTTAAAACGGCGCTCGATGTGTGTTCCCGGCCTTTGGAGGGATTTGCCGCGACGAATCCGCCGAAGCCGATCGAAAACACCGCGCCCAACAAGCCAAGCACACCGATTACGCGTAGACGTAGAAATCCACCTTTCTGAGATGACCGACTAACACGAACCCACTGCGGACTGGATGCTGTTTTCATAGCTCGAATTTCGGATGAATTGATGAACTTGGTTTTATTTAAGAACACACGTCAACAAATTTCCCCGGCCATGGTTCCGTTTTAATCGGCACAGTCTGCCGGCCACGGCAGGCGCTCCCGTTTCCGAAGAGTTGCGACGCTATGGGACGCCGCAACACACGACCACGATTTCAACCGCGTGCTTGGCCTCGATTACCAAGCACTGACCCTGGATTGCATCAAGGAGTTGGCCGTGGATGCGGCGTCGGCCTGGGCCTTGGTGGAGGAGTGCCTCTCGGTGTAGGGCTAGGCCGCGGAGTTGTAGTTGGTGTCACGGTAGGTGTGGGTGTGGCTGTACCTGTCGGTGTCGCAGTCGGCGTTGGCGTCATTGAAGGCGTAACGGTGGCCGAGGGCGTGGCTGTTGCCGTTGGACTAGCCGTCGGCGTAGGACTTGGTCCAGCAGGGGTGATGCTGAAGGGACCGCTGGTGGAAGAACTGTTTTGGAAACGCTGATCCCTGGCGATGACTCGGACTCGCACGTCGGCAATGCCAGATGACGGCGGCAGCTGCCAGTCGTAACTACTTGCCCCACTTGGAAGGTCGCGGCCGATCAAGTGCCATGTGCGGCCGGAATCGTACGATCCCTGAATATCGAACGAGCGCAGACCTTCTGATGCTGTTGCGGTCCATGAGATTGGGACGGTGGACCCGCCGGGAAACGACTCTCCGCCCACTGGAAACGCGAGACTGATTGCAGGCGGCTCAAATCCCAGCCGTGCGTCATGACGGATGGAAAAGTAGCCGTCGGCAAAAAACCACTTCACGTCATTCGAATTGTTGCGCACCTGAAGGGCGAGCCGCGCCCGATCCGTGCTGACAAACGGAAACTTCTGGGGAAAGATCCCGTGACCACTGACGTTCAAACCCTGCACGCCTGCGCCATCGGAATCCAAAACGACGATCGGCGTAATTGTTCCGAAGTTCACCGATCCAGTCCAGTCCATGTCAGGAATAGGTTCGCCTGCGATAAAAGTTTGTCCGCTCAAGTCAGTTGTGATGGATAGTTCCCCTGTGATGTTACCGGATGGAACGAGCACTGGCACTTCATCGAAACCTTCCTGATCAGCAGCGTCAGTTGATACAACTCGCAAAAATTGTGGCGAATTAGACGCGGCAAAATCCGGATCCGGAATGGTGATCTCCCACGTTCGCGCCGACGCTGGAATGTCGCCTACCAATGTGAAATAGCGATCGGGAAAATGGCCGTCGGGCGAAAAATCGATCCGTTGGCTGACGATGTTATCATTATCTTGCGCAGTCCAACGCAAAATGTATTTGGTGCCCTGATCGAGAAGAAAATCCGGGATTTGATGATCAGGCGAGGCGTAAAGCTGCGTAATCCCCGGTCCGAGCATGCGAACGACGGGTGGCGTGTTGCTGAAATCCGGCGGGCTAGTCAGGAAAGGCAAGAACTGTACGCCAGGCTCCCCTACGCCGACGATGGAGTCGCCTTGCCCGCCAGGATTCCGTGGAGTCGTCGGTCCGGTCGGATCGTTCCACCAGCAATTGCGAGCATCGGCGCTGGATCCTACGGCGAACGCATCGATTCCGGCGCCGTTGTTTTCAAATGAGTTGGGCGTGGTCGGGCTGTTTAGGAAGGGGCTTCCTTCCAGATCAAAATTAACACCGGTGTTGTTATCAACGAACCGCGTCTTTGCAAAAGTGATGGCGCCGAACGTATTCATGTTCGCGCCCACTACATTGTTGGACAGTCGACAACTATCCACATAGAGCCAGTTATCCGTGCTAACCACGCCAAAGTTCGCGTTCTCAACCATGCAGTATTCCAGACGGCAACCTGTCGAGGAGTTGGTGGCAAAAAGTAACCCATCCCACGACTGTCCGTTCAGGCCGCGGAAGATGATTGGCGTGTCGGGAAGTCCTTTCAAAACGCTATGACGCGTCGATCGAAAGCGAAGTGCCGCATCGGGATCGGTTGCTTCGACAATGACACCCGGATCAACTGTGAGGTCCCCGCCTGGCAAATCGGTAGTGGGCTGAGTAAGCCGATATGGCAAAGCAATCTGAGACCAGTGGCCGCGCCCGACAAATCCGCCGTTGCCAACATCGATGGCGTTGATGGTATTGCCGGTTAAAGGAATGGCGCTGTCGGGGACCAATCCGCCTTGAAGCGCGACCGGAAAAGGATTGTTCTGGAGAACGGTATTGATTCCGACGCGATAATTGCCGCCTGATAAGATCAGGCCTGCTGTGGCGTTGTTACTAGCGTGCACACCATTGATGAAAAACGGCTGGAAACTCTCCTCTCGCGTGACGGAGAAATCTCCGCCAGTGACGGTGTTGGTTGCGGTCACATCAGCGAACCCGCGAAGAAGAGAGCACGTGGAGTTGTTGAATACGTTGTCGCGCATGACAATGATGGCATCCGAGATTGTTGCCGATGAAGACTCGAACGTGCAGCGCTCCAGGCTAATGAATGGTCGCGTAGTCGGCAGTTCCTGCGCCCAAAGGATGCCATTGCTTCCGAGAAACTGGGAATCAGAGATTGCGACATTCGCGCCGTTTTCTACACGCACCTGTCCTGTGAAATCTGAGAATGACGCGTCGAAGACGCCGCCATCAATGTCGATGATCGGCGGAAAAACATTCGGCGCCTGCAGCACGATTCGCTGTGCGGCCTGTCCCTGAAGCTGCATCGTGCCGGCAACAATCACCTGCATATCCGAATCGAAATTGATCTGGACTCCGGCTTCGACGATAACGGTTGAAGTCCCGGGGATCGTGATGTTCTGGCAGATTTCATATGGGCTCCCCGCAAGGGTCCAAGTGACGGTTTGACCGGGTGTGGGAATTGGAGGCAGATTGCACACACCGGCTGGAGTTTTTTC